>NZ_CP024311.1:787045-1099318 GCF_002944315.1 Rhizobium sp. NXC24 | reverse complement strand
CGAGCAGGATGCCGCCAAACAGGACGACGGAAGCGCCGGCGGCCGCTGGACGCTCCCCGGCTTCGGGGATGACGATGACAAACCGGCAAGCCGCGGCCGTTCCGGCTACCAGCGCGAAACGATTTTGGAAGCAGCGATGAAGAGCGCCGCACGTACGATCGCGACGCAGGTTGGACGGGCGCTGGTGAGAGGGATTCTGGGTAGCTTGAAGCGGTAGCGGACCCCTTCTCCCCTCGGGGAGCAAGTGCCCGAAGGGCGGATGAGAGAACGAGGAGCACAGCGACGAATATCGTAAGCCGTGCTCCAAAGCCTGCTCCCCAGTAACGCCCCCTCAACCCGCGCTGCGCGCGACCTTCTCCCCCGAGGGGAGAAGGCAAAAGCTTATTTCACTGGCGCAACGAGCGAGAAGAACGCGCCTTGCGGGTCGGTGCACTGGACGATCCAGCTACCGCCGGGGACTTCCATCGGGCCGTTGACGACCTTTCCGCCGGCCTCGTTGACGCGGCCGATAGCGGCATCAATTGCCGGGACATTGAAATAGAAGTTCCAGGCGGCCATCGGCATTTCCGCCGGCTTCGTCATGATGCCGCCGAAGTCGCGGTCGCCGATCTTGAAGATCTTGTAGGTGCCCATCGGACCCATGTCGAAATCGGAACTCGATTCCCAGCCGAACATATCGCGGTAGAAATCAAAGGCTTTCGGGCCGTCGTTGGAATAGAGCTCGTGCCAGCCGATATAGCCGGGAGCATTGGGTTCCGGCGGCTGCCAGTCCTGGCCCGGCAACGGCGTGAAAATGCAGAAGGCGGCGCCATAGGGATCGGAGACGACGGCGAAGCGGCCGACACCCGGAATGTCCCCAGGCTCTCGATAGACCCTGCCGCCCTTTGCGGCGATCGTCTTGGCAGCCTCATCGACATTGGGCACGCTGATATAGCCGGTCCAGCAGGGTGGCGTCCCCATGGCCTTGGCCTCTTCCGGCAGGATCATCATGCCGGCGATCGGGCCGGCGCCGGCGCTGAACAGAGTATAGGCCATTTCGATTTCCGGCATCCCGGCATCCTTGGCGTCCCAGCCGACAACCTTGCGGTAGAAGGCCTCTCCCGCGGCCATGTCGGTGGTCATCAGTTCGTACCAGACAAAATATCCCTTCGCAGCCATTGTAGATCTCCCTATTGCTTGCGGCGGTAATTGGCGATCATGAATTCCTTCCAGCTTCAGTCCGGCTGGCACGAGGAAAAGATGCGTTCATTGTCGTCGATGAGTGTGATGGCTTCACGATAGCTGGCCGGACTGCAGAATGCGTGCTCTTCCGTCAGTTTCGCCTTCATCGCGTCCCTCCTTTGCGATTGGCCGAGCCCTATACCCCGTAGCGCATCGCGATCTTTCAGATCCGCTCCTTGCGCTTTAGGTCCTGATTTTGCGCATGTCGTTATCGCAAAACCGCTGCACACTTTTGCGCGACATGCTTTAAACACGGCACTTCGGATATTTGTTCCCGCGCGACCTTCGACGGAAAATCGCGCGGCTTGGGCTGATGCTTCAGTGACAGGAGGATTGCGCCTTCGGGGCTTCGTCATATTCATCGTGGCGACGCACGAAATCCATGGTGCTGCCTTCGTTGCGTCCCTTCGGCGCATTGTCGAGGATCATCAGCGTGCCGATCATCTCTTCGCCGCCGCGGGCATAGCTGGAATAGGTGTGGAAAATATTGCCGGCCTCATCCTTGTAGAACGCGCTGAGCCCGGGAAGTTCGTCGTGGCCGTTCTTCGCGTCCATGGCAGAGAAATTGTAGAACACCTTTTCGCCGGCGAGCTGCTCTGCCGTAAAGGAGACGTGATAGTCGAAATTGAAGTCGTTGGCGAAAGACGACACCCAGGGGAACTTCCAGCCCATGCGCTTTTTGTAAGCCTCTATCTTCTCGATCGGCGCACGGGCAACGGCAACGAGGGTGACGTCGTGATGATTGAGATGTGGCAGGGCGCCGTCGAAATGATCGACGAGGAACGAACAACCGGGGCATCCGGCCTCCCATTGCGGACCGAGCATGAAGTGATAGACGATGAGCTGACTGCGGCCGTCGAAGAGATCGGCCAGCGATTTCTTCCCCGTGGGCGTGTCGAAAACATAGTCCTTGTCGACCTTGACCCAGGGCAGCGCCAAGCGCTCCTCATTGATACGGTCACGCAAATGCGTCGCTTCTTTCTCCTTGGCAAGCAGTTCGCGGCGAGCCTCCAGCCACACCTCGCGTGAAACGATTTGGTTCATTGTCGCGCCCTCCTCCGGCGTCCACTTCTCACCAAACTTGACAAATGCATTGATATCAATATTAGTAAACCATGTCAAACATGATTGAAATTCCTTTCGAGACAACACTACTCGTGCGCGATACCTGCCTTTGCCTGCATGTGCAGCGCGCCGCTCGGGCCCTGGCGCGCCGTTTCGACGAAGCGCTGAGGCCGCTCGGGCTCACCAATGGCCAGTTTTCCCTGATGATGTCGCTGAACAGGCCAGAGCCTGCGGCCATGGGGCCGGTGGCGACGCTGCTCGCAATAGATCAGACGACGCTGACGGCGGCCTTAAAACCGCTGGAGCGGCGGGGCTGGATAAGCATTCTTCCCAATCCCAGGGATCGCCGTGCCCGGCTACTCAGCCTGACCCCGTCAGGCAAAGCGGTGCTTGCAGCCGCCGTGCCGATCTGGAAAGTGACGCATGCCGAGGTGGAAGCGCGGCTGCCCGACGGCAATGCGGACCGGCTGCGGCGGGATTTGCTCACGTTGGCTTAAGCGCTGTTTCGCATGCGCGGATCAGCGCCGAAATCGCTGCGTGCGAAACCGATGCGACTTTTCGGAAAATCGCAGAGTGCCTGCACACCGGCCGGCGACAGCCGGATGCGCCAGGTCTGCCGTTCGACCGGTTCGCGGGCGGCAAAGGCATGGGCCGTCAGAAGGGCAATATTCTTCCCGCCTTGGGAATCCCTGACGGAGCGGTAGAGGATCGCCTGAATGCCCCCTGCACGCGCCGCGTCGGCGAGCGACTGGCAAGCTTCGTAGCTGACGGGATCGGTCCATGCTTCGCGATCTCGATCCAACGGCGAGCGGGTAAGATCAATCGCCTCTTTGGTGCTGATCGCGGCGGCGAAGGCGGTGTATTCCGCCGCATTGGCAGGCAACGGCGTCTCCGGAGAATCGCTGAAGAAAAGCAGCCGGTAAAAACTCATTTCGGCCAGCGCCGTTTCGACCCGTTCGGAAGCGTAGAAGACGCCGAGGGTGCGTCCCGCACGCCTGAAGCGTGAGCCGTGAGGGTAGATCGCTCCGTAGCGGAAGGGAGTGGCCAACAGATAGTCCAGACCAGCGCATTCCGGCGGCAGCGCCGGCTTGCTCTCCTCCAGCAGATGCTCGAGAAGCGCCTGCTCTTCCAGCGTGTCGACCAGCTTCAAGGTCGAGACCTGATGCTGCGCCTCCACCAGTCGCCAATAGCGGCCTGAAATCGGCCGAGCCTCAGACGATAGCGCGGCGGGCGTCCAGATAGGCAAGGACATCGGTCAATCCGGAAATGGAGGTGATCTTTTCGAGCGGCGTTGCACCGAAGGCGAGATTGACATTGCGCAGCCATTGCCGCGCCACGGCCTCATCGCCGCCGACAATGGCATCGAGCGAGCGAAACAGACGTACGAAAAGAACGGCGAGTTCAAATGGCTTGCTGTGCCGCTCCAGAAGATGATCTTGCCGCTTCATGCGCGACACCGTCGCTTCCGAAACGCCGATGACAGCAGCGAGCATGCGGGCGTTCAAGCCCAGCCGCTCCGCGGCATTAACGACCGCCTTGGTGATGACTAGGGCCTCGCCCGGATTTGCGTGACCGATCGCTTGAGCAGATATCATGGCTATATCCTTTCTCAAGAAAACATATAGCAACTTTCTTGCAAAAGAAAAAGAGCGACATGCACCGAAATGCATATCGCTCCTCTTTTATGTCATCCGTTCCGTCAGTTCGGAAGATGAGAAAGCCCGTTCTCAGGCAACCGTGACCGGCACTTCCGTCGAGGTGCGCATGGCGTGGCTATAGGGGCAGACGATGTGAGCGGCAGCGGCGAGCTTTTCAGCTTCGGCCTTTTCCATGCCGGGAATGTGAACCGACAGCGAGACTTCGATGCCGAAGCCGGTGCCATCCGCGCGCGGGCCGATGCCAACCGTTGCCGTCACCTTGGCGTCTTCCGGAATCTTGACCTTCTGCTGGCCTGCAACAAATTTCAGGGCGCCAAGGAAGCAGGCGGAATAGCCTGCAGCGAAGAGCTGTTCCGGATTGGTGCCGGTAGCGCCGTCGCCGCCGAGTTCCTTCGGCACGGTCAGGGTGACGTCAAGAACGCCATTTTCGGAAACGGCGTGGCCTGCACGGCCGCCGGTAGCGGAAGCCTTGGTGGTGTAGAGGATAGGCATGTCAGATCTCCTTTGCGAGTTGGATGAAGTTTGTATATAACGCGATTTAATCGTGCGCAATATATTTTTGTAATTTGATTTTGAAAAATGAACCTGTGACAATGACGTCAACAAGAAACTGGCGGAGCAGCGATGACGGACAAGGTGCAGGAGCGGGCAATCCCGGATGAGGAAAAGCGGCTGGAACGGCAGCTCTGTTTTGCCGTCTACGCGACCGCGCATGCCTTCAATCGCGCCTACAAGCCGATCCTCGATCGCGTCGGGCTGACCTATCCGCAATATCTGGTGATGCTGGTGCTCTGGGAGAAAGGCTGTTTGTCGGTCAAGACCATCGGTGAGCAGCTTGATCTCGATTCGGGCACGCTGTCGCCGCTGTTGAAACGCCTCGAGCAAGCCGGCCTGATCGGGCGCGTACGAGACCCGAAGGACGAACGCCAGGTAATCGTTTCGTTGACGGAAAAGGGCGCCGGCATGAAATGCCAGGTCAGTATGATCATGGCAGCCATCGGCCAAGCCGTCGGCTGCGATATGAATGAAATGGCCAGTCTGCGCGACCGGCTGCAGCGGCTAAGAGCGAATTTAACGGCCGAATAACAGCCGTTAAATTCCACTCGTCAAAAACATGTCCAAGCTTACGCCTGCGTCACCAAGATTGGCGCGCGTTGCGGCACGCGGTCGTAGAGATCGATGACGTCCTGATTCAGCAGGCGAACGCAGCCCGAGGAAACGGCCTTGCCGATGGAGCGCCAGTCGGGATTGCCGTGCAGACGGTAGAGCGAATCCTGCTTATCCTCGAAAATATAAAGCGCGCGCGCGCCGAGCGGATTCTTCAAGCCAGGCTCCATGCCGCCGTTGGCGATGGAATATTTGACGAGTTCCGGCTGACGGGCGACCATTTCGTCCGGCGGGTTCCAGCGCGGCCATTTCTTGCGCCACTGGATGACACCACGGCCCTGCCAGGCGAAGCCTTCGCGACCGACGCCGATACCATAGCGCATCGCCGTGCCGCCCGGTTCGGTGACATAGAGGAAGCGCTCGCGCGTATTGACGACGACGGTGCCTGGCGGCTCACCCGTCGGATCGACAACGCGCTGACGATAATATCGCGGATCGATCTGCTCATAGGGTATTGCCGGAAGATGAAAGCCGCCATCATCCATAGCTGCATAGATCACAGCCGGGTCCGGCTGCTCGCCATTATAGCTGGAGAGCCAACTGCCTAAGGGGCGATAGGTGGAACCGTTATACTGCACGGGGCTGACAATCGGATTGCTCTCCACCGTGGAAGCGCAGCCGGCGAGCGTCGAAACGGCGCCAATGCCCGCAAGGGCGAGGAAATTTCGTCGGGAAAGAGAAGAAGGCAGGCTCATGTCGACAGCATCATTCCTGTTGGAAGGGAAGCGGGAACTCGAAACGATCCGATTCGGTTCCCCGCAAGATTCGCAGAGACAGGAATAAAACTAAAGAGGGCAGCGAAGCCCGGCTATCGCACTTATGCAACATCACGAAAATTTGTTGCAATCTGCCGTTACAGAACCACGACTTCGGCCCTTGCCGACACACGATTGTAGAGATCGATCACATCTTGGTTCAGCATGCGCACACAGCCGGATGACGCTGCCTTGCCGATCGACTGCCAATCCGGCGTGCCGTGAATGCGATAGAGCGTGTCCTTGCCATTCTGGAAGATATAGAGGGCGCGAGCGCCGAGCGGATTGGTCGGCCCCGGATTCATGCCGCCGCGTTCGGCTGAAACCGGCCTGATCTGCGGTTCGCGGGCCACCATTTCGCTCGGCGGCGTCCAGCGCGGCCATTTCTGCTTCCACTGGATGATGCCCCTGCCATGCCAGGCATAACCTGCCGCGCCGAGGCCGACGCCATAACGCATCGCCCTGCCGCCCGGCTCGACGAAATAGAGATAGTGGCCCCTCGTATCGACGACGATCGTGCCGGGCCTTTCATCGGTCTGATAGTCCACTTCCTGGCGCAAGAAGCGCTGATCTATGCGCTTATAGGGGATGGCCGGCAGGGTGAAATCGTCTTCGCTCTTCTGCGCATACATGGCCTGATGCACCGGATTGGAGGTCGGCAGGCCGTAGGTCTGATTGAATTGCGTGCGGAAGAGATCGCGCGCTTGCGGCACCGGCTGGACCGGCAGGCGTTTTACCTTTTGTGGATCGATACCTTCGGGCTGGTAAAAGACAGGCGCTGTTTCCTGTACGAACCGGTCGGGATCGGTCGCTCCGGTATCGGGAATGATGCTGCAGGCGGACAGCGCGGCAAAAGCGGCTACAGCAAGCAAGCGACGGGAAACAGGCAGGAGATCGGCCATCATCGGGAACCAGTTGAATATGGATCGGTCAGCCACATGATGACCGGCGCGGCTGGCGCGAGGCTGGCGTCGCATGCGAAGATATTGCTCCAATAGGCCAAACTTCTGTTTTCCCTTGCCCTGGCTTGGGTTAGACCATTGGAAGACGGAGGATAGCATGAATATCGACAGTCTGGACCCGAACGTTTTTGCTCCTGTAAGCCGCGAGGCATGGCTCAAGCTGGTGGACCGGGCACTGAAGGGCGCGGATTACCAGGAGGCGCTGGTATCGCGAACGGATGACGGCATCGCGATCGAGCCGCTCTATGCCCGCCGCTCCGATGCCGCGCCATTCACCCGCCGGCAAACCGACAGACCTTGGGTCGTCAGCCAGCGGATGGATGATCCGGATATCGAACGCGCTTTCCTTCAGCTCGGCGAGGATCTCGCCAACGGGAGCAACGGCGTCAGCCTGATCTCGAAAAGCAGCCCCTCGGCCTTTGGTATCGGCCTCAACAACGAGACGGGGGTGCTTGCGGCAAGATTGGCGGCTGCTGTTTCCGGCAATTCCATTTCGCTGCGCTTGGACGGCCTCTCACCGGCCTTTGCCGCGGCATTGGCGGCGGCGCTCGAGAAGAACCAACATCGCCCGACCGTGCATTTCGGCCTCGACGTTTTCGCCTCCAGCACGACGCGGGAGATGACGGGCAGCTTCAAACGTCTCCATGACGCGGGATTTGCCGGAACCGTTTTCAATGCCGATGGCCGCGCCGTGCACAATGCCGGCGGAACGGAGGCGCAGGAACTGGCCGTCATGGCGGCGGCTCTCGTCGCTCATCTGAAACTATTGGATGACGCAGGCGTCGCGCCGGAAGTGACCCTCAATATAGCAAGTCTCTGTCTGTCTGCCGATCAGAACCAATTCGTCACCATGGCGAAAGCTCGCGCCGCACGCATGATCTTTGCCCGCATCGCAGAGGTTTGCGGCATTTCCGACCCGCCGGTCGCCCATCTCTACATGGAAACGAGCTACCGCATGCTGACGCGGCTCGACCCGGAAACCAATATCCTGCGCAACACGATAGCCGTCTTTTCTGCCGGCACCGGAGGCGCCGACGAGATTTCCGTGCTGCCGCACAGCTTGACCCATGGCATTCCCGATCCGCTGGCGCGGCGCCTGGCGCGCAATATGCAGACCGTCCTGATTGCCGAAAGCCATCTCGACCATGTCGTCGACCCGGCCGCCGGAGCTGGCGGCATCGAGGCGCTGACCGAAGCTTTGGCGGAAAAGGCCTGGGAGATTTTTGCGGGCATCGAGCGGGATGGCGGGCTTGCGAAGTTTATCGCCAGTGGCCGATTAGCGGCGATGGTGCAGGAAGCGCGGGCAAATCGTGTGGCAAAGCCGATTGTGGGGACGACATTGTTTGCGATGAAGGCGGAGCGACCGGTTCCGGTTTTGGGGGAGTTGAGTCCGGTCGCAGGCGGGATGGGACTGATGCCGGTGCGATTGGATGAGGGAGCTGGGGCATGAAGGCGGCATTGGAATTCGCGGAGGTATCGGCTCGGTGACCACTATCCCCGACTTCAGCAAAATCGACTGGAAGAGACCGAAAGCGGTTACTTCAAAAACCGACGCCCCGGCCTGGCAAACTCCGGAGGGCATCGCCGTCAAGCGCGTCTATGACGCTGCTGACCTTGCCGGGTTGAACTTCCTCGACACCTATCCTGGCGCAGCTCCCTTCGTCCGCGGCCCCTATCCGACCATGTATGTCCAGCAGCCCTGGACCATCCGCCAATATGCGGGTTTTTCCACCGCCGAGGAATCGAACGCCTTCTACCGCCGCAATCTCGCGGCCGGGCAGAAAGGCCTCTCCGTCGCCTTCGATCTTGCCACCCATCGCGGCTATGACAGCGACCATCCGCGCGTTGCAGGCGATGTCGGCATGGCGGGCGTGGCGATCGATTCCATTCTCGACATGCGCCAGCTCTTCGACGGCATCCCGCTCGGAGAAATGAGCGTATCGATGACCATGAACGGCGCTGTGTTGCCGGTGATGGCGCTTTATATCGTCGCCGCCGAAGAACAGGGCGTTTCCGAGGATAAGCTCTCCGGCACCATCCAGAACGACATCCTCAAGGAGTTCATGGTCCGCAACACCTATATCTACCCGCCGCAGCCCTCGATGCGGATCGTTTCGGACATTTTCAGCTATACCAGCCAGCGCATGCCGAAATTCAATTCGATCTCGATTTCCGGCTACCATATGCAGGAGGCCGGTGCGACGGCGGATCTGGAGCTCGCCTATACGATCGCCGACGGCATCGAATACGCCCGTGCCGGGGTGGCTGCCGGGCTCGATATCGACAGCTTCGCGCCACGCCTCTCCTTCTTCTGGGCGGTCGGCATGAATTTCTTCATGGAAGTCGCCAAGATGCGCGCGGCGCGGCTGATCTGGGCCGCACTGATGCAGAAGAACTTTGCGCCGAAGGACGAGAAGTCGCTGGCGCTGCGCACCCACAGCCAGACGTCCGGATGGTCGCTGACGGCGCAGGATCCGATGAACAACATCATCCGCACCATGGTCGAAGCCATGGCGGCAACGCAGGGCCACACACAGTCCCTGCACACCAATTCCTTCGACGAAGCGCTTGCTCTGCCGACGGATCATTCGGCCCGCATCGCCCGCAATACACAGATCCTGCTGCAGAAGGAATCCGGCACGACCGGTATCATCGATCCCTGGGGCGGCTCGGCCTACGTCGAGCGGCTGACGCATGATCTGGCAGCCCGCGCGCTCACCCATATCGAAGAGGTCGAAGCACTCGGCGGCATGGCAAAAGCCATCGAAAAGGGCATTCCGAAGCTCCGGATCGAAGAGGCGGCCGCCCGCACGCAGGCGCGCATCGACAGCGGCCACCAGACCGTCGTCGGCGTCAACTTCTCGCGACCGGAACGGGATATCGAAGTCGACGTGCTGAAGGTGGACAATTCCGAAGTCCGCGCCCGCCAGCTCTCGAAACTGCAGCAATTGAAGGGCACGCGCGAGACAACGGCGGTTGAGACCGCTCTGGAGGCTCTGACCGATGCCGCGCGCAACGGCACCGGCAATCTCTTGGATTTCGCCGTCAAAGCGGCGCGCGCACGTGCGACGGTCGGCGAAATCTCGCTGGCGCTGGAAAAGGCCTATGGCCGGCACGTTGCGGAAATCAGAACCATATCCGGCGTCTATCGCAAGGAAGTCGGCACCGCCGATCCTCTGTTCAACAAGGCGGTTGCCAAGGTGGAAACTTTCCGCAAGGCAAAGGGCGAGAAGCCCCGCATCCTCGTCGCCAAGATGGGGCAGGACGGACATGACCGCGGGCAAAAGGTCATTGCCACGGCTTTCGCCGATCTCGGTTTCGATGTCGTCGTCGGCGCCATGTTCCAGACGCCGGAGGAAGTGGCCGATCTCGCGGTTCGGGAAGGCGCCGACATCATCGGCGCTTCGTCGCTTGCCGCCGGCCATTTGACGCTGGTGCCGGAACTCAAGGAAGCGCTCAACCGCCGCCACGCCGGTCGTATCCTCATCGCGGTCGGCGGCGTCATTCCGCCTCAGGATTTCGCTGCATTGGAAACCGCCGGCGCAGACGCGATCTTTCCGCCGGGAACGGTGATTGCAGAAGCCGCGGCGGCGCTGGTGGACCGGTTGATGGGCTGACCGTTTAGGCCGCCACACTCCGGAAAAACTGGATGCTCTGTTCGATCGCACCCGGCAGCGCCGAGTTGTGATTGCCCTGAACCGTCGCCAATTCCATTTTTACACCGCCGGCAAGAGCACGCTTCGAAAGCAGCGCCGCCCGGGCCTGCAAATTGGTCTCTTCACTGGCGTGCATGACCTTCAAGGGGCATTTGAAGCTGTGGGCGTAGCAGACGGGCGAGCGCATCTGGAATTCGCGCGGATTTTTCGCGTTGAAGCGGATATCCTCCGGATAACGATGGAAGAAGGCGAAGGCATCCGGATTGCCTGAAATGGGTGTGGCCGCGCGGAAGCGTTTGGCCGACATTGCCGCCAGCATCGCCAGCGTACCACCGACGCTGTGGCCCGCGAGGAACAGACGATGCGGGTCGACGCCCGGCAGGTGGCGCAGACGATCGGATGCAGCGAGAACGTCGGCAACCTCGTCATAGAAACCCGAGAAATTGCCCTTTTGGCCGTTTTCGCCGCGCATCGACGGGATCATGACGACATAGCCGGCATCGACGTAAGGCTTCATTAACAGCCAATGGCCCTGACCGATGGCGTTGCCCCCATGGAGGAAGAGCACAGCCGGTTTGGGCTTCGGCGTGCGCTCATAGCGCGATACCCAGGCAACGAGCTCCAGCTCGCCGCCGAGACCGCTGCGATAAAAAATCTGATCGGCGTCCGATGGTGTGACCAGCGGTTCATATTTGTCGGGTGCCGGGCCTTTGTTCAGAAGGTCGGTGCGGAACTTGTGACGCTCCTTGGCATAATCGCCGGCCAAAAGCGGCGGATCGACCGACGCCTCCGCGGCTTTCGCGGCGATCTTGGGATCGGCAGCCTTGGTCTCGACCGTCTTTGTTTCGAGAACCTTTGTTTCGGCAGCCTTAGCGATGTTGGGAGCAAAAAGTGTTACGGCAAGACCGGCAAGAACGGTGCGGCGACCGGGGCGAAATGCGTTGTCTTCAGACGTTGTCATATGCTCTGTCCAAATATGCCCGGCAGTATCGAAATCTGCACGGGTTGAAAGCCGGGGCCAACTCACATTGTGGTGAGGAATCGACCTGACTTATTCATCAACGGCAGGAGCCTTGGCGTCAATTAGTGCCACCAAATTTTCCAGCCGATCCGCCTCATAGGGCGGCTTGTCGGGTCTCAGACGAGCAATGCGCGGAAAGCGCATGGCGACACCGGATTTATGTCGCGTCGAACGGTTGATCCCTTCGAAGGCGACTTCGAGAACGAAGCCAAAATCGCGATCGGCCCGCACCGCCCTTACCGGGCCGAAACGATCGATCGTATTGTTGCGCACGAACTTGTCGAGCACTTCCAGTTCTGCATCCGTGAAGCCGAAATAGGCCTTGCCTACCGGCACCAGTTGTTCGCCCTCCGGCGTCATCGACCAGACGCCGAAGGTGAAATCGGAATAATAGCTGGAACGTTTGCCATGGCCGCGCTGGGCATACATCAGCACGGCATCGACATTGTAGGGATTGCGTTTCCATTTGAACCACGGCCCCTTGGCACGGCCGGCGAGATAGGCGCTGTCGCGGCGCTTGATCATGACGCCTTCGATAACCGGATCGGGCGGAGACGAACGCAATTGGTCCAACTCCTCCCAGGAGGTAAATTCGACCAGCGGCGAGAGGTCGAAGCGATCGTGGGGTGCTGCCTCGATAATTTCCGTCAGCCGCTCACGCCGATCGAGGAAGCCGCGGGCACGCACGTCCTCTTCGCCATCGAACAGCAGATCATAGGCACGGATGAAGGCCGGATATTCCTCCAGCATCTTCGCCGTCACCGTCTTGCGGTTCAACCGCTGCTGCAGGTCGGAGAAGGTACGCGTCGGGCTGTTGGAGCGCGCCGTGCCGCCGATCAGCAATTCGCCATCGACGACGCCCTCGAAGCTGACGGCATCGACGATGTCCGGAAAGGCGCTGGAGATATCGTCGCCGGAGCGGGAATAGAGCTTGCACGTCATTCCCGCCCGCGAAAGCTGGACGCGGATGCCATCCCATTTCCATTCGGCGGCATAATCCAGGGGATCGAGCCCAGTGAGATCGCCAGGCTCGACGGGATTGGCGAGCATGACGGAATGAAAGATCGCAGGCGTCGCCAGCACCGGCTTGTCGCCCTTGCCCTCCAGCCATTGGAACAGGCTTTCATAGGGCGGCTGCAACCCGTGCCACAGTGTTTCGATCTCGGTCACGTCCTTGCCGCTCAGCTCCGCCAAAGCCTGCTTGGCAAGTCGCGCCGACACACCGATGCGCAGCGCGCCGGTGGCGAGCTTCAGGAAGGCAAAACGGCCTGACGTGTCCAGCCGGTCGAGCAGGTCACGAACGAAGCTGCGCACCTCGGTACGCCCCAGCGCATTCATCCGGCGCACCACCTCGCCGAGCTTCGGCTGTTCGCCCGCCGGGCGGACGATATCGCTTTCCTTGTCCCAGACCAGCGAGATGGTCTCGGCGAGGTCTCCGACATAGTCATAAGAGTAACGAAACAGCACTTCGTCCATGCGTTCCAGCACGAGCTCGCGCAGCATGGCCGGCTTGACGTTGCGCACCTCCAGCGTGCCGGCGATCGCGGCGAGACCGTAGCCGCGATCCGGGTCAGGCGTCTCGCGGAAATAGTCGGTGAGCAGCTTCAGCTTGCCATTGCGGCTCGGCGTCAACACCAGGCGATCGAGGAGGTCGGCAAAGGCTTTCATCAGTCGCCCTCGTCTTCATAGCCGATCAGATGCAATGGCTTGGCCGGGATGCCCTGCAATTCGCACCAACGCACGAGGGCTTCTTCCCGTCCATGGGTGACCCAGACTTCGCCCGGCTTCAGCTCAGCGATGGTCTCGGTCAGCTCCGGCCAGTCGCAATGATCCGAAATGACCAGTGGCAGCTCGACGCCGAGCTGCTTGGCGCGCTGGCGCACCATCATCCAGCCCGACGCGAAGGCAGGGAGAGGCTCATGGAACCGCCTCGCCCAGCGGTCTTGGAAAGCCGAGGGTGGGCCGACGACGACAGCGCCCTTGAAGATCGATTGATCCCTGCTTTCGATCGTTGCCGGCAACAGCTCGCCGAGGACTATGCCCTGCCCGGCATAATAGCCGCACAATGTCTCCAGCGCGCCGTGAATATAGATAGGCTTGTCGTAACCTGCATCGCGCAGCAGCCGGATGACGCGCTGCGCCTTACCGAGCGCATAGGCGCCGATGAGATGGGTGCGCTCCGGAAATTGCCGGAGCGAAGCCAGCAGCTTCGCCGTCTCGTCCAGCGGATCGGGATGATGGAACACCGGCAGTCCGAAGGTCGCCTCGGTAATGAAGACGTCGCAGGCAACGGGCACGTAGGCGG
Source organism: Rhizobium sp. NXC24 (assembly GCF_002944315.1). Classification (NCBI taxonomy): domain Bacteria; kingdom Pseudomonadati; phylum Pseudomonadota; class Alphaproteobacteria; order Hyphomicrobiales; family Rhizobiaceae; genus Rhizobium; species Rhizobium sp. NXC24. Next base: position 1,085,508 of record NZ_CP024311.1, on the reverse strand, counting down.
CGCAGGTCGGGTCCGGCCGTCGCTTGTAATCGCCGGAAACGACGATGCGCAGCCCATCCTTCTCCACCGCGATCTGTGCAGACCCAAGCACGTGCCCGGCCGGATGAAACCGCACCCGAACGCCATTGATGATCAGCTCCTCGCCGAAACCGACCGCCTGCTCGGATCCGGAAAAGCCATCGCCATAGCGTATCCGCATGATGTCCAGCGTCTGGCGCGTGGCGAGCACTTGGGCATGTCCGGAGCGGGCGTGGTCGGAATGTCCATGCGTTATCAACGCCCGTTCGACTGGCCGCACCGGATCGACATAGAAGCCACCGATCGGACAGAACAGCCCCTCAGGGGCGGGATACAGCAATTGATCCGGTCTCATAGGGGAGAGGATAGCGTGATTTGTGCAATTATGTAGCGATCATTGGCGCTTTTTGATCGAATCCGCATTCGGGTTGTCGATCAGGCAGGTCGAAGACGAGGACGTCCTCGCTATACGGCTTCGCCTTCGCAACGACGACACCGTTCGGATCGACGATCGCGGTGCTGCCGTAACTTAGCCAGCCATCGTCATTGCCGCCGACAACATCAGCCGACATGACCCAGCATCCCGTATGTTTGGCGCATGTCTGTAGGCCCGATAAGCAGGGCTTATGCCACTTCTCCGCCTTGTGAGGCCGCAGCATCAGGTTGACGGGATTGCAGATGAGGCCGGCTCCCCTTCTGGCGAGCCGAGCCGCCGTGTAGGGATATCGGAGATCGGAACAGATATTGATGCCGAAGCGCCAATCGCGGAGCGTCCAGACCGGAAAATCCGTTCCGGGCACGCAGCCGCTTTCCAGCGGATGCGCCTTGGCATAGACCCCGCATATCTGCCCTGCCTTTACGACAACAGCGCTATTGCAGATCGCCTCCCCGCGCCGCTCGAAAAGGCCGATGATCGCAGTCGTCTTCCCCGATGCACAGCGGTTGATCAGAGACTTCAGAGCGGGATCATCGAGAGACAACGCACGTCGTCTGGCAATTTCCTTGTCGTAGCTGTGTCCCTGAAGATAGCACTCCGGGAAAAGCGCGAGGTCGATGCCTTGCTCCTCCGCCCATGCCAGATCGCGTGCAAGCACATCGCCTGTCTTGTCGACGGCATCAAACATTGCCAAGCGTTGAAAGGCTGCGACACGCATAGCGAAGGACTAACACGCTTCCTGAGTCGCCCACAGCGCGAAGCTGCTCGTCTACTTCATCATCCGCTCGAACCGTCGATCCGGCACCAGCCATATGCAGGCGACGATGAAATAGATGCCGAGGGAGATAAACGGGTTGATGGCGGCAAGTATGATCGCGACGATGTAAAGGCTAACGGAAATTCCGGCTTTACGATCCGAACCGAGCGTGTGGGCAAAATCGGAATCCCTGCCATGCACACGGATCAGCATCTGGCCGAGGATGTAATAGGCAAAACCGCACATTAGCAAGACGAAGCCATAGACCATCACGGGCGTCATGGCGAAGTCGTTTTCGTCCATCCAGCCGGTGGCAAAGGGCATCAATGACAGCCAGAACAGCAGATGCAGATTGGCCCAAAGCACGCCGCCCCCGACGTGTTTCACCGCCTGGAACATATGATGGTGATTGTTCCAGTAGATGCCGACGTAGACGAAGCTCAGAACATAGGAAAGCAGCGTCGGGATCAGCGGTACGAGCGCCTGCACCCCCTCGCCATGCGGCACTTTCAATTCCAGCACCATGATGGTGATGATGATGGCGATCACGCCATCGGAAAAGGCTTCGATACGCCCCTTGCCCATAAATCCACTTCCCCTCTTCGCGCAAAGCCCAATACAGAATCAATTCAAGGGCCGGCTAATAGGAGGCAGAATTACAGCGGACAGGGATGGGTTCAAGCGAGGCGATCGTAGGCGTTCGTCAGAATCCTCGGGATTTCCGCCGCTCCGACCGGCCGCGAGAAATAGAAGCCCTGGGCGTCATGGCACTGACTCTGACGCAGGAACTCGAGTTGCTCGTCCGTTTCCACTCCTTCGGCGACGACCGCCAGACGCAGCAGCCGTGCAAGCGAGATGACGGTGGAGGCGATGGCGACGGTCGTCTCGTCGCGCGGCAACGCCTCAACGAAGGAGCGATCCATTTTGAGACGGTCGAAGGGAAAAGTCTTCAGCGCCGCCAAGCTGGAATAGCCGGTGCCGAAATCGTCGATGGAAAGACGCACGCCAAGCGCCTTCAGTGCCTGCATCACATGCAGGGCGCGCGGCACGTCATGCATCAGCGTGCTCTCCGTCAACTCAAGCTCCAGCCATTGCGCGCCGAGGCCGCTTGCTTCCAGAGCTTCGGTGACGTGCACGGCAAGCGCCGGATCGCTGAATTGCCGAGCCGAAACATTGACGGCGACCGTAACCGGCGGCAGGCCCATTTCCTGCCATTCCTTGGCCTGTCGACAGGCCTCGTTCAGCACGAACAAGCCGAGCGGGATGATCAGCCCGGATTCTTCCGCCAGCGGGATGAACTGACCGGGCGGCAGCATGCCGTGGCGCGGATGACGCCAGCGCACCAACGCCTCCAGGCCGACCACCCGGCCGCTCGCGACATCGACCTGCGGCTGGTATTCCAGAAAGAACTGCTTGGCGCCGATCGCCTTGCGTAATTCTTCCTGCTCGCTCAGCGGCATGACGCCCGCCGCGTCCGATCTCTGAATATGATATTGCAGCCGGTTACGGCCATGCTCCTTGGCCTTGTACATGGCCGCGTCGGCGCAGGCGATCAGCTCCTCCGGCGTCTCCCCATCGGCTGGAAAGGCTGCGACGCCGATACTGCTCGTCACGGCAACCTCGATCTCCCCGATCAGCACCGGCTGCGTGATCGCCTTCTGCAGTTCACGCAGCCGCCGCGTGATGCCAGTGTCGTGGCGCGACTGATGGACGATGACCAGCAGGAATTCGTCGCCGCCGAGGCGCACCACCATATCGGAAGCCCTGAGGCTATCGACCATGCGCGCCGTCAACTCCTTCAACAGCTCATCGCCGGCGCTGTGGCCGCGGCTGTCATTGACCTGCTTGAAATTGTCGAGATCGACATAAGCGACCGTCACCTTGCGGCCGTTTCGGCGCGCCTTGAACAGGATTTTCGCCATGTTCTCCTTGAGAAAGGCGCGGTTCGGCAGACCCGTCAGGTCGTCATGATGGGCCATGAAATAGATGCGGTCTTCGGCGCGCTTGCGCTCGATGGCGATGCCAGCGATGTGGGTCGCCATGGCAACCAGCTCCAGCTCGCGTTCGGTCGGCTCGCGCACGGTGCCGGAATAAAGCGCGAAAGTGCCAAGCACATTGCCCTGCGAGGTCATGATCGGCGTCGACCAGCATGAGCGTAGGCCGAATTGCGCGGCCAGAACACAAAAGTCCTCCCAGAGCGGATCCGTCTGGGTGTCGTTGACGAAGACTGGCTTGCCGCGCCAGGCGGCCGTGCCGCAGGAGCCGACTTTCGGGCCGATGGCGACGCCATCGATCAGACGGCTATAGGCAGCGGGCAGATTGGGTGCCGCTCCATGGGAGAGATGGATGCCTTCCGGATCCAGCAGCAGCACCGATCCTTTGATATCGGTAAGTTGATCCTCGACCATCAACACCACCGCCTCGAGGATCATCTCCAGCGGCTCGCTCTTGGCGATCATCTCCAATAGCTCGGCCTGGCTGCGGCGCAGATGCTCCTGGCGCTTGCGCTCGGTGATATCGCGTGAAATGCAGATCAGGCCGATCACCTCGCCGCGGTCATTGCGCAGCGGTAACTTCGAGGTCAACCGATAGACCGGCTTGCCGCCGGTCGCAGAGGGAATGACGTCCTCCATATCGAGCCGCGGCTTGCCGGTAGCGATGATTTCCTGCTCGATACGGAAATATTTCGTCGCCCGCTCCAGCGGCACCAGATCGAAATCAGTCTTTCCGGTGATCGCGCTCGCTCTTTCCAAGCCGAGACTTTTTGCCGTGGCGGCATTCGCGAAGACAAAGCGGCTTTCCCGATCCTTGACGAAGAGAAAGTCCGGCAGCTCATGCACGATCGCCTTGAGGCGCAATTGCTCGATGCCATCGGCGACGTGGTGCGCGTTCGCCGCCATCAGCGCCTGCGTAGCTGCCAACAGGCGCTCCGTCTCGACATCAAGCGAACGACCACGCTCGCCTGTCCGCGCATGCTGAAAAGCCGGCTTATTCATGAGGCGCATTCTCCCAACCCGGCCGCAACCACGGCCTCCTCAAATGTCACAACCGAAACGCGATCATTATAGTTCGCGCTTCCTTCAAGCCTCTTAAGCAGATGGGTGAACGAAAGAATAAAAGGGCGAAATGGCCGAAAAATAAGGGGCCCATCTTGGCAAGATCAGGCTTCTTTCCGTGCCAAATCGAGACAGATGCGCGTGGCACGCTTTCTGCTTCCGGAAGGCTCAATCCAGGAGTTCACATGGTCCAGCGTCGCGCGTTCCTCGCCTATATCGCCGCCTCGGCTGCAACCGACCTATTTGCTTCGCACGCCTTTGCTGCGCCGCTCGCCAAGATCGCGGGTGCCGAGATGCGTGGACCGATCGATGCCATCGCCTATAGGGCGACGCCGGGCACCAGCGATATCAGAAGCGGCAAGCTCCAGGCGATGATTGATAACGCCGCGCGCAACAACGCGCCGGTCTTCCTGCCGCCAGGCAACTACGATGTCTCGAACCTTTCGCTGCCCGACAATACCCGCATCACCGGCATTCCCGGCGCTTCGCGGCTCGTCTATGGCGGCGAAGGCCATCTGATGAGCGCCGACAAGGCCAGGCGCATCGAACTCTCCGGTCTCGTTGTTGATGGCGGCAATCGCTGGCTTGCCGACTATGCCGGCGGATTGCTGCAATTTACCGGCGTTGATCAGGTGCTGATCGACAATTGCGAAATCGCCGGCAGCCGCAAACATGCGCTGCAACTGGAGCGCTGCGGCGGGCGGATCGAACGCAGCCGCATATCGGGCGCCGCAGAAGCCGGCCTCTATTCCGTCCAGTCGACCGGACTGACGGTCACCGGCAATACTGTCGAGGATTGCGGTAATGGCGGCATTCTCATCCATCGTTGGGACAAGGGCGCAGACGGCAGCATCGTCACCGGCAATCGCATCGCCCGCATCGGCGCCAATGATGGCGGCACCGGCCAGAACGGCAACGGCATCAATATCTTTCGCGCCGACGATGTCCTGGTCTCCGGAAACCACATCGCCGATTGCGCCTTCACTGCTGTCCGCGCCAATTCGGCATCGAACGTGCAAATCACAGGCAATCAATGCCTGCGCTCCGGCGAAACGGCGATCTTCTGCGAATTCGAGTTCGAAGGCGCCGTGGTCAGCAACAATCTCGTCGACGGCGCGGCAAACGGTATCGCGATTGCCAATTTCGACAAGGGCGGGCGGCTCGCTAGTGTCACCGGCAATATCATCCGCAACCTGTCGCTGACCGGACCCTACCCTCAGGAAAGCGGCTTCGGCATCGGAATCTCGGCCGAAGCCGATACGCTAATTGCCTCGAACCTCATCGAAAGCGCCCCGCTCTGGGGCCTGAAACTCGGCTGGGGTCCCTATCTCCGCAACATCGTCGCTAATGGCAATATCATCCGCCAAGCACCCATCGGCTGCGCCGTCTCCGTTGCCGACGGCGCGGGTGCGGCTGTCATTTCCGACAATCTGTTCCAACAAGTGGAAAAAGGCGCTGTCATCGGCTTTCGCTGGGACAAACCGGCTTCCGGTGACTTGACGGTAACAGGGCGCGAAGATTTTCCACAACTGACAATAGAGAAAAACAGGTTGACGTAGACGTCCTATCTCCAGCTTGGCTCCCGCCGCTCGAAGAATGCCGCTACCCCTTCCCTTGCTTCCTCCGTCTCCCACGTGTCGGCCAGTTGCGTGATGACATGGTCGATGAGCTCGTCGGTGATCGGCATGCCGAGGGAACGGGCCAATGCCTTGGCGCGCGCAGCCGCCTGTGGCGAGGCGGCGAGGAGATGACGGATTTCAGATTCGATGGCTTCGTCGAGTGCATCCTCTGGGACGACGCGGGACAAGAGGCCGGCGGCGTGGGCTTGCCAGGCGTCGATGACTTTGCCGGAAAGAAAAAGCGGACGGGCCTTGGCCTCGCCAATGCGGGCAACGACATAGGGGCTGATGGTGGCGGGGATGATGCCGAGGCGAACTTCCGTCAGGCCGAAGCGGGCAGTCGCGGCCGCAACGACCAGATCGCAGATGCTGAGGATGCCGACGCCGCCGCCGAAGGCATTGCCGTGCACACGGGCGATCAGCGGCTTCGGCAATTCGTTCAGGGCCTTGAACATCATCGCGAGCCGCCGGGCTTCAACGATGCGGCCGGCACGAGTGGCTTCGAACTGCGCCCGCATCCAACCGAGATCGCCACCGGCGCAGAAGCTCGCGCCCTCGCCCGTAAGCACCACGACGCGCACGCTCGCATCCCTGCCAAGATCGTAAGCAGCCTCGGTCAGGGCATCGATCATTTCAACCGACAGGGCGTTGTGTTTTTCCGGGCGCGCCAAAGTCAGGCGGGCGACGCCACGTTCCTCGATGGCGATATGGATGGTTTGCGATGTCATGCGGCGCTCCTGAGGCTACGGGCAAAGGCGGCGGCGTTGGCAAGTTTCTCGTCATCGAGGCCAGTCTCGAAGCCATGCAATGCCAGATAGTGGTGAACTGACACGGTATCGACATTCCCTTTGGCGCCGGGCGCGAAAGGACAGCCGCCGAGACCGCCGGCGGCGGCATCGAACACACGCAGGCCCCGATCCAGGGCTACGCCGATATTGTCCAGCGCCCGGCCCGATGTATCGTGAAAATGGCCGGCCAGCATCGCGGCGGGAAGATCGGCAAGCACGGCTTCCAGCATTCTGTCCACTGCCTCCGGTTCGCCCCTGCCGATCGTATCGCCGAGGCTGATCTCGTAGCAGCCGAGCTCCCGCAATTGCCGAGCGACGCTTGCTGCATTCGCCGGCGGCACCGCGCCCTCATAAGGGCATTCAACGACGCAACTGACGTAGCCGCGCAGCGGAATACCGCGGTCGCGGCTTGCGGCCGCCACCGGCCGGAAACGCTCTATGCTTTCGGCGATGGAGCAATTGATATTGCGCATCGAAAAGCTTTCGGAGGCCGATGCGAAGATCGCCACCTCATCGGCGCCGGCGGCAAGCGCCGCCTCGAACCCCTGCATATTCGGCGTCAACACCGCATAGCGGACACCAGGCTTCCGTTTGATGCCTGCCATGACCCCGGCAGCATCGGCGAGCTGCGGCACCCATTTCGGACTGACGAAGCTGGTGACCTCGATACGCTCGAAACCGCAGTCGGAAAGCAGATCCACCAATTCGATCTTGGTGTCCGTGTCGATCAGCCGTTTCTCGTTCTGCAGGCCGTCTCGTGGTGCCATTTCGACGATGGTGACATGGTTGGAAGGACGCTCGGTCATTGCGCATCCTCCGGCCGGAGCGACAGCAGGACGGCGCTTTCGCTGGTCTGATCGCCTTCGCCGACATGCAGGCTTTCCACCACACCGTCGCGCGTCGCCGTCAGCGTCAGCTCCATCTTCATGGCCTCCATGACGATCAGCGCCTCACCCTTCGCCACCATATCGCCTTCCTGAACCCGAACAATCTTGATGAGGCCGGGCATAGGCGCAACCAGCCGGTCGCCACCGGCGGCCTCTTCCTCGGCGCCATCCAAGGGGTCAGGCCGATGGAAATGATGGGTGCGGCCATCGAGGAACAGCGTCATGTCATGCGGCGTTTGGAAAAAGTCGGCACGCAATTGCTGCCCGTCGATCTCCACACGGCAGCCGTCATCATTGCGGTTGATGATGCGAACGGCGACAGCGTTATCATCGAAATGCACCGAGAAGAGATCTTGTCCTTTCGCAATCACGCGGCAGTTCGTATGGCCGCCACTGTGATGCAGCGTAACAGGCCGGCTCACCTCGCCCCAAAGCTGCCAGGCGCCAAGCGCTTGCCAGGGGTCGCGCGCAAAGGACCGCGCCAAGGCTCCCGCCTCGAAGATGGCAGCGATGGCAAGCGCGATATCGTCTGGTATCGGTGCTGCGGTCAGCGTCTCTGCCTCGCGGTCGATCAGGCCCGTATCCGGATGGCCCGCAACGAAATCCGGCTGTTGGCTCAAGCGGACCAAGAAATCGAGATTGCTTGTTGTTCCGGCGATCTGCGTATCCTGCAGCGCTCGCGCCAGCTTGGCGAGGGCGGCTTGGCGAGTTGGGGCGTGGACAGTGAGCTTGGCGATCAAAGGATCGTAATGCGGGGTGATGCTATCGCCCTGGCGCACGCCGGTGTCGATGCGGACATCGCCGTCGGGAAATCTGAGATGGGAGAGCGTGCCGGTCGCCGGCAGAAAACCCCGCAACGGGTCTTCGGCATAAAGCCGCGCCTCGAAAGCCCAGCCCTCGATGGCAAGCTCGGCTTGGCTCTTCGGCAAGGGTTCGCCGCCGGCAATCCGCAATTGCCATTCGACCAGATCGACCCCGGCGATCGCCTCGGTGACGGGATGCTCGACCTGCAGGCGGGTGTTCATTTCCATGAAGAAGAAACGATCCGGCGACAGGCCTTCGGAGACATCGGCAATGAACTCGACCGTGCCGGCGCCGCGATAGTCGATGGCCCGCGCCGCGCGGACGGCAGCTTCGCCCATGGCGCTGCGCATCTCTTCCGTCATGCCGGGCGCAGGCGCCTCCTCGATCACCTTCTGGTGCCGCCGCTGCAGAGAGCAATCGCGCTCGAAGAGATGGACGACGTTGCCATGGCTGTCGCCGAAGACCTGCATCTCGATGTGACGGGGCTGGGTCAGATATTTTTCGATCAGCACCGCATCATCACCGAAGGCCGATTTCGCCTCGCGTCTCGCCGCTTCCAACGCAGACGCGAAATCCTCCGGCCGATCGACACGCCGCATACCCTTGCCGCCGCCGCCGGCCCGTGCCTTGATCAGCACGGGAAAGCCGATCTCCGCTGCCCGCTCCGCGAGGAACACCGCGTCCTGCTTATCACCGTGATAGCCGGGAACGACAGGCACGCCGGCGCGCTCCATCAACGCCTTGGCCGCATCCTTCAGGCCCATGGCGCGGATTGAGGCTGGGAATGGGCCAATGAAAACCAGTCCGGCCGCTTCGACGGCCTCTGCGAAATCGGCATTTTCCGAGAGAAAGCCGTAGCCGGGGTGAACGGCCTCGGCGCCGAATCGCCGTGCGGCAGCGATGATCCGCTCCTTCGAAAGATAGCTTTCGCTCGCCGTTGCCGGGCCGATATGGACCACCTCATCGGCCAGTGCCACATGCAGTGCGGCGATATCGGCGTCGGAATAAACGGCGACCGTGCGAATGCCCATCCGCCTTGCCGTACGGACGATCCGGCAGGCGATTTCTCCGCGATTGGCGATCAATATCTTCGAAAACATCGGCAAACCCTATTGCGCGGCGACGACCTCGACTTCGAGCAGCCATGCGGTGTCGAAAATGCCCGATATCACCACCGTCATCGCCGGGGTGAGCGGGCCCAAATACTCACTGCGGATCTCGCGGTTCTCGATCGTATGGTGGCGGTCGGCGAGATAGGTGGTGACCTTGACGATATCGGCCTTGCTCATGCCGGCCGCCTTGAGCTGAGCGTCAACATTGAGCCAGACCTGACGCGCCTGCGCCGGAAAGCCGTCGGGAAGCGCATCGTCCGCGGTTGTCGGAATCTGGCCGCTGACAAACAGCAATCTCTCGAAATTTTCGAGTTTCACGGCCTGGGCATAGCCGCCACGTGGCTGAGGTGCATTCTTGGCATTGATGATGTCGCGTTTCATCTCAATCTCCTCACATCCTGAACAGGCCGAAGCGAGTGTCTTCGATGGGCGCATTGAGCGCGGCCGAGAGCGACAGCGCCAGCACATCGCGGCTCTTGCGTGGGTCGATGATGCCGTCGTCCCAGAGACGCGCCGAGGCATAGAGCGGGTGGCTCTGGGTCTCGAACATCTTGAGCGTCGGCTGTTTGAAGGCTGCCTCTTCCTCCTTCGTCCAAGGCTTGCCGGCGCGCGCCAGGGCCTCGCCACGTACCGTCGCCAGCACGCCGGCCGCCTGCTCTCCGCCCATGACGGAGATACGGCTGTTGGGCCAGGTCCAGAGAAAGCGCGGAGAATAGGCACGGCCGGCCATGCCGTAGTTGCCGGCGCCGAAAGAACCGCCGATTAGCATGGTGATCTTCGGCACCCTCGTCGTCGCCACAGCCGTCACCAGCTTGGCTCCGTGCTTGGCGATGCCTTCCGTCTCGTATTTCCGGCCGACCATGAAGCCGGTGATATTCTGCAGGAAGACCAGCGGGATTTTCCGCTGCGAGCAAAGTTCAACGAAATGCGCACCCTTCAGCGCCGATTCCGAAAACAGCACGCCGTTGTTGGCGATGATGCCGACGGGAATGCCGTGGATATGGGCAAAGCCGCAGACCAGTGTCGCGCCATAGCGCGCCTTGAATTCGTCAAAGCGCGAGCCGTCGACGATGCGCGCGATGACTTCGCGAACATCGTAGGGCGTGCGCAGATCGGAGGGCACGATGCCGAGCATGTCTTCCGGATCGTAGAGCGGCGGCTCCGGCTCCCGCAGCTCCACAGTTGTCGGTTTGTGGCGATTGAGATTGGCAACGGCCTGCCGCGCCAAGGCCAGCGCATGGGCATCGTCGCGCGCCAGATGATCGGCGACGCCGGAAAGACGCGTATGCACATCGCCGCCGCCAAGATCTTCGGCCGAAACCACCTCACCGGTCGCGGCTTTGACCAGCGGCGGCCCGGCAAGAAAGATCGTCCCCTGCCCCTCGACGATGATGGTCTCGTCGGACATGGCCGGCACATAGGCGCCGCCGGCGGTGCATGAACCCATGACCACAGCGATCTGCGGAATGCCGGCCGCCGACATATTAGCTTGATTGTAGAAGATGCGGCCGAAGTGATCGCGATCGGGAAAGACTTCGTCCTGATTCGGCAGGTTGGCTCCGCCGGAATCGACCAGATAGAGGCAGGGCAGATTATTTTCCGCCGCAATCTCCTGCGCCCGCAAATGCTTCTTCACCGTGATCGGATAGTAGGTGCCGCCCTTTACGGTGGCGTCGTTGCAGACGATCATGCAATCGCGGCCCACCACGCGGCCGATGCCGGCGATCAACCCCGCACCCGGCGCTTCATCGCCATACATGCCATGCGCAGCCGTCGTACCGATTTCGAGAAAGGGCGTCGCCGGATCGATCAATCCTGCCACCCGGTCACGCGGCAGCATCTTGCCGCGGCTGACATGGCGCTCGCGCGCCTGCGCACCGCCGCCCTCCGCCGCCCGCAAGACCGCCGCCTTTGCCACGCCGATCGCCTCCAGCATCGCGGCGCGATTGTCCCTGAAACGGTCCGAATGGGCGGTTATTTCTGACTTCAGGACGGTCATGCTGCATCACCAAAATTGGGGGCGAAATTTCAAAATCAGAGGGTCTCGGCAAAGAGTTCCCGCCCGATCAGCATACGGCGGATTTCGGAGGTGCCGGCGCCGATTTCGTAGAGCTTGGCATCGCGCAGAAGCCGGCCGGCGGGATAGTCGTTGGTATAGCCATTGCCGCCGAGGGCCTGAATGCATTCGAGCGCCATAGCGGTCGCCTTTTCAGCAGCATAGAGAATGCAGCCCGCAGCGTCCTTGCGGTTCGTTTCGCCGCGATCGCAGGCGGCGGCGACCGCATAAACATAGGCGCGGGCGGCATTCATGGTCACATACATGTCGGCAAGCTTGCCCTGCATGAGCTGGAATTCGCCGATCGGCTGGCCGAATTGCCTGCGTTCATGCAGATAGGGCAGCACCACGTCCATGCAGGCGGCCATGATGCCGAGCGGGCCACCCGACAGGACGACGCGCTCGTAGTCGAGGCCGGACATCAGTACCCGGACGCCGCCATCGATCTGACCTAGCACATTTTCCGCCGGCACCTGGCAATCGATAAAAACCAGCTCCGAGGTGCTGGAGCCGCGCATGCCGAGCTTGTCGAGTTTCTGGCCCACGGAGAACCCCTCGAAACCCTTCTCGACCAGGAAAGCGGTGATGCCGCGCGGGCCGGCGTCCGGCGCGGTCTTGGCATAGACGACCAGCACGTCGGCATCCGGACCGTTGGTGATCCACATCTTGCTGCCGTTCAGCACATAGCGGTCGCCGCGCTTTTCGGCGTGAAGCTTCATCGAAACGACATCGGAACCCGAGCCGGGCTCCGACATGGCAAGCGCGCCGATATGTTCGCCGGAGATCAATTTAGGCAAGTAACGCGCCTTCTGCTCGTCGGTGCCGTTGCGGTTGATTTGGTTGACGCAGAGATTGGAATGGGCTCCGTAGCTCAGACCGACGGAGGCCGAGGCGCGGCTGATTTCTTCCATGGCGACCGCATGCGCTACATAGCCGAGGCCGGCGCCGCCATAGGCTTCGTCGGCGGTGATGCCGAGCAGCCCGAGATCCCCCATTTCCCGCCACAGCTCCATCGGAAAACCATTGTTGCGGTCGAACTCGTCAGCGAGCGGTGCGATGCGCTGACCGGCAAAGCGGCGCACGCTATCACGCAGCGCCTCGATCTCCTCCCCGAGCGCAAAGTTCAATCCTCCAGCATACATTGCCTTCTCCTCCCGCTTTTCCCGATGCATGATCCCGGAATGGCTATGCGCCATTGAGGATCATACTCTCCTCGCGCCCCTCTTTGAGACCATCATGCCGCATCGGCAGGAACCTGATGCTTCTCCTCCGCTATTTCATAGGTCTTCAGCTTCTCGGCGATCCGCGCCATGACCTTGCGGGCCGCCGCCTCCTTGACCGGTCCGAAGCCTCTGATTTCATCAAACAACGACAGGATGGCAAGGGCCTCCGTTTCATTACCCGCGCGCAGGCCGTTGAGAACGCGGCCGGCAATCGCCTCGTATTCGCCGATCAACCGACGTTCCAGCCGGCGCTCCCGCATATAGCCGAAGGGATCGAAGACCGTACCGCGCAACCGCTTCATCGGCGCGAGCCTGCGTAGCAGCGGCAATATCCAGGGGCCGAATTCCCGCTTCTTCGGTCGGCCGTTCGGATCCTTGCCGGCCAGCATCGGCGGCGCGAGATTGAAGGCCAGCTTGAAATCGCCTTCCATCTCGTCGCGTAAATGCGCCTCGAAGGCCGGATCGGTCAGCAGCCGCGCCACCTCATATTCGTCCTTATAGGCCAGCACCCGCGCATAGGTCGTGGCGACGGCGAAGGGCACCTTGTCCGAAAGCCGTTCCCTGGCAGCCGCGGCGATTGCACGCTGGACGAACGCGCCATAGCGATCGGCAAGTGCGGCGTTCTGATAGGCAGTCAGATGCCCCTTGCGGTGGGCAATCAACTCGTCGAGGCTCATCTCTGCAAGTGTCTTGTCGGCATCCGGCTCCGTCATCATCTCCTTTACGGCCTGCGGATCATGCGCCAGCAGACGGCCCCAGTGGAAGGCCGAGAGGCTGGCTTTCACGGCGACGCCGTTGAGCTCGATCGCCTTCTCGATGGCTTCCAGCGACAGCGGCAGCAAGCCGCGCTGCCAGGCAAAGCCAGTGAGAAGAATATTGGTCGACATGGCATCACCGGTGACCTCGCTTGCCACATGACCAAAATCGAGGAAGACGGATTTGTCACTGACGGTCTTGGCGATGGTGTGCTGAATCGAGCCGATCTTGAAATCGAAATCGCGGTTGCGAACGAAATCAGCGACCGGCATGAGGCCGGTATTGACGATGGCCGTCGTGCGGTTCGAGGCACACAGCGTAATCGCATCCTTGGACGCGCCGACCACTTCGTCGGCAGCGAGCAGCAGGTCGGCGCCGCCGTTGACGATGCGCGACGAGGTGACGTCGGCTTCGCTATAACCAATGCGCAGATGGCTCATCACCGCGCCGCCCTTCTGCGCGAGACCGGCCATGTCGAGGATCATCGGCACCTTGCCGTCGAGATGAGCCGCCATGCCGAGGATGGCACCGATCGTCAGGATACCGGTACCGCCGACGCCGGCGATCGCGATGTTCCAGGGATGCTCGCCGATCACCGGGACCTCCGGCATCGGCACCTTGGCATCCGCGTGTTCCAGCGCCTTGCGTTTGCGGCGCTTGCCGCCATGGACGGTCACGAAAGACGGGCAGAAGCCTTTGACGCAGGAGAAGTCCTTGTTGCAGCTCGATTGGTTGATCTGCCGTTTGCGGCCGAACTCCGTCTCTAGCGGCTCGACCGAGATGCAGTTGGATTGCACCGAGCAATCGCCGCAGCCTTCGCAGACAGCCGGATTGATGAAGACGCGCTTGGCCGGGTCCTCCATCAGGCCACGGCTCCGGCGGCGGCGTTTTTCCGCCGCGCAGGTCTGGACATAGACGATCGCCGAGCAGCCTTCGGTTTCGCGCAGCGTCAGCATCACCTGATCGATATTATCGCGATGCAGCACCTTGACGCCGGGAGCCAGGTCCGATGCTGCATAGGCCGAAGGATTTTCCGCGAGCAGATAGATCGGCGAAACGCCCTCGCCATGCAACTGACGGGTCAGGAGTTGAGGCGTCAGATAACCGTCGATCGGCTGACCGCCGGTCATGGCAACGGCGTCGTTGTAGAGCAGCTTGTAGGTAACATTGACCTTGGCGGCGACCGATTGGCGGATGGCGAGAATGCCGGAATGGAAATAGGTGCCGTCACCGAGGTTGACGAACATGTGCTTCTCGTCGGTGTAACGGGCAATTGCCGTCCAGGGCACGCCCTCGCCACCCATCTGCGTGAAGGTCTGGGTGTTTCGGTCCATCCAGGTGACCATGTAGTGGCAGCCGATGCCCGCCATGGCGCGACTGCCTTCCGGCACGCGGGTGGATGTGTTGTGCGGGCAGCCGGAACAGAAGAACGGCGTACGCTGCAAGGGCGCGACATGCGTGCGGCTGATCTGGCCGCGTTCGGCAAGATAGGCGAGCTTGGCGGCGATCTGGTCGTGCAGCGAAGGATCGAGATCCAGCTTGACGATGCGCCCGGCAATAGCCCGTGCCACCGCACCAACCGTCAGCGCCGCCGACAGGCTGAGATAGGGCTTGTCGTGCTCATCGAACTTGCCGACGATGCGCGGACGGACATCGGCGCGCCAATTGAAGAGCTGCTGCTTGATCTGATTTTCGATGATCTCGCGCCGCTCCTCGACAACCAGCACCTCGTCCAACCCTTCGGAAAAATGCCGGACCGCTTCCGGCTCCAACGGCCACGGCATACGGACTTTCAAAATACGCAGGCCGATTGCGGCCATTTCCTTCGGGCCGATTTCGAGTTCGCGCAGCGCCTGCAGTACGTCTTCATACGCCTTGCCGGAGGAGATGATGCCGAAGCGGGCATTGGGCACATCATGGGTGATTTCATCGACGCGATTGGCGCGGGCAAAGGCGATAGCGGCATAGGCCTTGTAGGTCTGCAGACGATCGTCCTGCATCAGCGGCGTATCGGGCCAACGCAGGTTCAGGCCGCCGGGCGGCAGATCGAAATCGGTCGGCAGCACGAATTGCCGCTTCTCGCCTGAGAGATCGACCGCGGCTGTCGTCTCAATCGTGTCGGCAATGAATTTCATGCCCACCCAGCAGCCGGAATAGCGCGACATGGCGATGCCGAGCAGGCCATATTCGAGGAATTCGTGGATCGAGGATGGATAGATGACCGGGATGACCGCCGACATGAAATCATGGTCGGTCTGGTGCGGGATCGTGGAGGATTTGGCGGAATGATCGTCGCCCGCGAAACAGAGGACGCCGCCATGTTTCGACGTGCCGGCGGCATTGCCATGTTTCAGCACATCACCGGAGCGGTCGACGCCAGGACCCTTGCCGTACCATATGCCGAGCACGCCATCCTTGCGCACGCCGGGGGACAGACCGACTTGTTGCGTGCCCCAGATGGCGGTGGCCGCAAGGTCTTCGTTGATGCCGGGCTGGAAGGTGACGTCATGCGCGTCGAGATAGGTCTTGGCTTTCAGAAGCTGCTGATCGTAGCCGCCGAGCGGCGACCCGCGATAGCCGGATATGAAGGCTGCGGTGTTGAGGCCGGCGGCGCGGTCGCGGCGCATCTGGGTCATCGGTAGACGCACGAGGGTCTGCAGTCCGGTCATGAAGACGCGGCCTTCATCTGCTGTATATTTGTCGTCAAGCGATACGCTCGTCGCTAGCATCTGCTCTCCTCCCGAGATCGCAGTCACCGATTGCGTAAAATATCCTCGCCGAATGCCTCCTACCGCACTGGCGAAAATCCAGTCTAACAGTAGCATGCGCCATTGCTAATTTCCGAACGAAGGCAGTGCGCGGCCGGCATGATTCGCAAAGATTGAAGGGCTTTACGGATATTTTCGTGCTTGATCCCTGCGCACTCATCAAAAGCTTTCATTGCAGATATAAACCCGCGCCTCTTCCGTTTACCGAACGCCGCCAATAACCTCGCTTCGACTCGATTTTCGGAGACCGACTATGCTGACAATTTACGGCGTCTATCGCTCACGCGCATCGCGCAACTACTGGATGGCGGAGGAGCTTGGCATTCCCTTTCAATCCGTGCCCGTGATCCAGGCCAGCCGGCTCGGTAATCCCTTAAACCCAGAAGCGCCGGTCAATACGATGTCGGCGGAATTCTTGGCCGTCAATCCGATGGGCATGATCCCCGCCATCAAGGACGGCGATCTCGTCATGCATGAATCGCTCGCCATCAATCTCTATCTCGCCCGCAAGTATGGCGGACCGCTGTCGGGGCAGACGGTGGAGGAAGAGGGTCTGCTCGGCATGTGGACCATGTGGGCGGCAACGGAGGTAGAGCCTCATTCCGTGGCCCTCGTGCGCATATATGACCGCGCACAGGAGAACACCGATGCAGGCAAGGCTGGAATCGCGGTTGCCTGCCGGTCGCTGAAGCGGCCACTCGGCGTGCTGGAAAAGCACCTGACGAACCGGGAATACCTCCTGGGCGATCGCTTCACCGTCGCCGATCTCAATCTCGCAGAGGTGCTGCGCTATGCGCAGACCGAACAGGCTTTGTTCGATAGCCATCCGAACGTAAAGATTTGGATCGAGCGCTGCCAGTCGCGAGCCGCCTATAAGGCAATGCAGGCAACACGCGGCAAGGAGCCGATCTGAGGCCGCTCAACGGAAGAGCTGCATGCTCTCATCCATCTCTTCTCTGATCCAGCTCTTGAAGGCGGTGACTTTTTTCGCCTCGCGCACGCCTTCCGCCGTGATGAAATAGTGGCCGATACCGGTTTTGGCGCGGATACCGAAGGGATCCACGAGGCACTTCTGTTGCAACGCATAGGCGGCCAGCGTTTGCCAGGCAAGCATTACGCCCTGGCCCGACATGGCGGCATCGAGGCAGAGCGACGCATCGTTGAAGATATGTCGCTCTTCCATGCATTTGCCGGAGAGGCCTGCCTCCTTGAGCCAGACATCCCAGGTGAACATGGCATGCCCGTCAATGACGGCGGGCACATTTAACAGATCCGCAGGCTGCTTGAGTTTGGCGGCGATCTGCGGTGTGACGACCGGAAAGATTTCCTGCGCCAATAGCAGTTCGGATTTCACGCCCGGCCAGTGCCCATTGCCGACCCGGATGCCGATATCGACATCCGATGTTGCCGGATTGACGAGTTGCGTGGTGGCGTCGATGCGGAGCCTGATATCCGGATGGCGCTTGGCGAAGCGATCAAGCCGATGCACCAGCCAGCGGGCGGCGAGGACCGGCGCAACCGAGATGGTGAGGATATTGTCGTCGCGATGCTGTGCGGCGGTGACCGCCGCCGAGAGCGCCTGAAAGCCTTCGCCGAGCCGCGCCAGAACCGAGATACCCGCCTCCGTCACCGTCATCCCTTTCGGCGTGCGCTCGAAAACCGGTCGCCCCAATTGCGCCTCGGCCTTGATCACCTGCTGGCTGACGGCGCCGATGGTCACGCCAAGCTCATCGGCGGCCGCCTGCAACGACCCGAGCCGTCCCACGGCCTCTAGCGCCCGGAGACCATTCAGATGAACGCTGTTGAGATTCTTCATATAGAATATCTATATCAGCATGCCGGCATTCTCAATTGAAAAGCTGCCCGATGCGCGCGATCATCGCGGCATAAAACCCGAACCGCCACCGTCCCGCCGACTAACCGCCTCAGGGCGCATCATCGCGGAAGAACGAGGAGGCATGGCATGTCGATACTGAAGCTTTTCTTGAATCATCTGCTGCACGACGACAGCGAGCGGCAGGACGACCCGTTGCAGCATCCGGCTCTGGCGGCCATGTCGCTGGAGGAACTGGCCGATCTGCCGTTGACGCCGGAGAATTTGGGGCGGAAGGCGGAGGGGCAAGATCTGAGATTGAAAGAATGCGTATAATGCAGGAACAAGTCATCTCACGGCGCTGAACGATCCCAACCAGCTCTTCGGCGCCCGCCTCCGATCATGTATGTTTCCTCAACGATATCCGATCGGAACGGGATAGCGCAGTATGGCTATAGGCATCGATATTGACGCGATCTTCCAGCGCCTCCAACGCGCTGTAGCGGAAGCCCGCCTACCCGAGGTCGAGATCAGCACCCACTATGGTATGCCGGCGCTGAAGGTGGGCGGCAAGGCTTTCGTTTCCATCAAGAATGACGAGACGATCGTGCTGGCGGTGCCGATCGACCGCAAGGAGCAGCTAATCGAGATGGCGCCGGAGATCTATTTCCAGACGGATCACTATGTCGGCTGGCCGTCGCTGCCATTGCGCATCGCCGCCATCGGCGACGACGAACTGCAACTGCGGCTGATCGAGGCCTGGCGGTTTCGGGCACCAAAGAAATTGCGGGCTGCTTTCGTCGCCGAGTGATCAAACCCGCTCGGCGGCGATGGCCCTTTGCACGGCCGGGCGCTCCAGCATACGCGCGTGATGGGCGCTGACCTTCTCAAAGCTGGCCCGATCGACGCCATCGCCCGGCAACCAACTTGCCAGCGTGAAGAGATAGCCGTCGGCGACGGTGTACTGCTCGCCCATCACCCACGGCCCTTCCAGCATCTTCTCCTCGATCAGCGCGAAACACTCGCCCATGTTTTGCGGCACCTTGGCCTTCATCGCTTCGATTGCCGCGGCATCGTCGGTCCAGCGATAGCCGCGCCCTTTGTGAGCGTGGTTTACATGGACGGTCGAGGCGAGATAGCTGTTGAAGGCCTGCATGCGGGCAAAATCGAAGGGATCGTCGAGTGGCGCCAACCGGGCAGCCGGCGCGATCTGGGCAACATAGGCAAGGATCGCCACGTTTTCCGTGACGACGCCCTTGTCGGTCACCAGAGCCGGAACACGTCCCTTGGGATTGATTGCCAGATAATCCGGCGAACGCTGCTCTCCAACGGCAAAATTGAGGCGCCGCGCCTCGTAGGCGAGGCCCGACTCCTCGAGTGCTATAAGGCTGGCGAGCGCACAACTACCCGGTGAGAAATACAAATTCAGCATATCCGTTTCCTCCTCGATTTCACTCGACGTTAGCTGCGACCGTGGCAATACGGAAGTGGCCAGCACTGATATCGATCATGAAAGCTTTTGATGGATGCCGTCTGCGCATCGCCCTTGTGGGAGGCACGCCGCCAGTCCGTTAGCCGCAGCCCGGCACATCCTCCAGCCGATACCAGACCGGGATACCGCGTTCGCCGGCGATGCGCACGTCATTGTCGGCTCCCTTGGACTCGCCTGGGAGCCTGAGAACGCCCTCGCACAATTGCAGCAGCCGACCAGCGGTCGGGTGGAATATTTCTTCATAGAGATCGTCGCCGATACTTTTGCCGCCCGCAGCGTGCCAGACCGGCAAGGCGACCCATTCGCCGATCATAGGCACATGCCCCGCCTTGAACAGTGCATAGGACGGCTCCTCCAGCCGCTTGAGATTCTCGGCCATCTTCCGTGGATCGTCTCCGGTTCCCGAACGATATGGCCCAGCAATCAAGATCAACATGTCATATCTCCTCTTTTCCCGCACCATGCAGGAATTTGCACGAATATGCGCTAAATTTCTTGATTGTCGACTCATTTCTGATAAATTCACGTCATTCCATGAATTATCGTGCGGAATCAGGCATGCTTACAGTCCAGCGAAAGACTCTCATTCTCGATATCCTGCGCCGCGACGGCCAGGTAATTGCCAAGACAATTGCCGATGATTTGGGTCTGTCCGAAGACACGATCCGCAGGGACCTGAGGGAAATGGCGGCGGAAAAGCTGCTGAAGCGCGTGCATGGCGGCGCGTTGCCGCTCACACCGGAATTGCCGGATTTCTCAACGCGACGGGGCGTGTCGCCGGATGCGAAGCGGCAGCTCGGCGCCTATGCGGCGAGGATGGTCCGACCAGGACGGACGGTGTTTCTCGATGGTGGAACGACGACGGCGGAAATCGCCCGCCATCTTCCCCGGAATTTTGCCTTCACCGTCGTCACGCATAGCCCGACGATCGCGGGCGAGCTGGAACATCATCCGACAGCCGACGTGATCCTGATCGGCGGCAAACTCTACAAACACTCAATGGTGGCGACGGGCGCGGCGGCGATTGCGGCAATCTCACTGGTGCGCCCGGACATTTTCTTCCTCGGTGTCACCGCTATTCACCCCGTTCACGGCCTTTCTACCGGCGATTTCGAGGAGGCCGCCATCAAACGGCATATCGCGCAATGCTCGGCGGAAACCTATGTGATGGTGACCCAGGAGAAATTGGATGCCGCCTCTCCCTGCCATATCCTGCCCATCACGGCGGTTTCGGGCATGGTCGTGCCGTCAGATATCAGTGAGGCGAGCCTGGCGCCCTATCGCAGCGCACAGGTTCCGATTTTCACCGTCGGCGACTGACGCAGATGCGCTATGCACATCCAAGTTGGAGTCTTCTACCGGCGTTTTATGCCGCCAGTGCGGCCGCGGCTCTGATGTCGCCGACATGGATGCCGTTCCAGTTGCTGAGCGCCCTATTGGCCATTCCCATCAGACCGGCATGGACGTCACTGTCTTTTTCAAAGAAGCGGGCGAGCGCGGCTGCAACCATGGTTTCTGCTGCGCGGGCACTGCCATCATCGCATTTGACCGCAATCGCGACGCCCTGTTCAGGAATTGCTGCACAGAATACGCCTTCGGCGCCGGTCTTGGCGAAGATGCGGCTGGGGGCGACCTGCATCAGCTTGGTGCAGGCGCGGCCGGTGCCGGCAACATAGAAGGGTTCAGCCATGCAGGCTTCGAACAGGCGGCGCGAGGCCTTGGCGCGCAGCGGCTCCAGGCCGTTGCCCGTCGCCATCTTGGCGAAGCCATGCGCCAAGCTTCTGAGCGGCACGGCGTAGTTCGGGATCGAGCAGCCGTCGGTGCCGCAATTGTCGTAACCAAGCGGCGTTCCCGTCAGGCTTTGCATCGTCTCGCGGATCTGCCGCTGCAGCGGATGGTCGTAGCCGACATAGCCTTTGGGATCGATATGTTGATGGCAGCAGGCGCAGATGAAGCCGGAGTGTTTACCCGAGCAGTTGTTGTGCAGCGCCGACGGCTTTCCGACCGTGCGCGCCTGGTGGATGATCGCCTTCTGCTCGAAAGACCAATGTGCGCCGCATTCCAGCGCGCTGACGTCCCGCCCGGCGCGGGCGAGCATGGAGGCAGCCAGCGCCACATGCGCGTCTTCGCCGCTATGCGAGGAGCAGGCCAGCGCCAATTCCGTGTTGCCAAAGCCATAGGCATCCGCCGCACCGCTTTCTACCAGTGGCAAAGCCTGCATCGCCTTGCAGGCAGAACGCGGAAACACACCACTCTCAATGTCGCCGAGCGACAGCACCAACGTCCCATCGCCATCGACGACGGCAACCGAACCGCGATGACGGCTCTCGACGAGATTTCCACGGGTGATTTCGACGCAGACGGGATTGGACATGATCGGAAGCGCTCTTTGATTTGCGGTATACGCTACTGATAGCCGCTGCGCAGAGGATTGCCAACCGGCTCAGGAATCGATGACCGTTGGCCGCCACCTCCTTCATATCATCTGGGTTCAATACCGATAGCTTTGTGTATTATAATTGACAGTGAAATTCTGTGTATTATAGTACACAAATGATCGAAATCCGTCAGACCGCTGAGTTCGCTGAGTGGCTTGGCAAAATCAAAGATATCAACGCGGTTGCTCGTATCCAGGTGAGGATTCGTCGCCTCTCGCTTGGAAATCCCGGCGATGTAAAGCCTGTCGGCGAAGGCATCAGCGAACTTCGCATCGATTACGGCCCGGGATATCGGCTTTACTATCATAAACGCGGCCAGGAACTCGTTCTGCTCCTATGCGGTGGCGACAAGAGCACTCAGAACGCCGATATTGCAAAGGCTAAAGCACTCGCGAAGGAGGCTTGATCATGGCACTCGAAACCAAACCTTGGGATCCGACGGAACATCTGGACAGTCCTGAAGCCATTGCAGCCTATGTCGAAGCGGCATTCGAGGACGGCGACCCTGCACTTATTGCCGCAGTCATCGGTGACGTCGCCCGTGCCCGCGGCATGACGCAGCTCGCAAAGGAAGCCGGGGTCAGCCGCGAAACGATCTACAAGGCCTTCAGCGAAGGCGGTAATCCGACACTGGAAACGCTATCAGGCGTCATTCGCGCTCTCGGTTTGAAATTGACTGTACGGGCAGCATAGCCGTTTCACTTCAGAGCGCTCGAATCCGGTAGGCACAGCGCCGCGCGCCGAGGAGGATGTGCTCTTCCCGCTCCACGCTTGCCCCAAGTGTCGCACGGAAGGTCTCGAGTTCCGAGCGGCAGAAGCCGACGCATGCGGTCGCGGCAGCGCAGATGGGACAATGGTTCTCCACCAGCACCAGCGAACCGTCCTCTTCCGGCCAATAATCCGCCATATAGCCCTCGCGCGTGCGGATGGCCGCAAGCATCGCGACGCGCGATGGTAGATCGGCGGAGACGTCGATCTCGCTGCGGTAGCGCTTTAAGGTCTCCGCCTCGCGGGCGGAAATGACCGCATCGACCGCACCCTGCCCCAACTGCTTGGCCATGGTCGTCAGCAGTGTCGCGGTCAGATCGGCATGGCCGTCTGGAAACTGGCGGCTGCCGGCGGCCGTCAGGTGCCAGAACTGCCGCGGCCGGCCCCTGCCGGATGCTGATTCCGTCACTGGCTCGACCAAGCCCTCCTCTCCCATCTTCGTCAGTTGCTGGCGTGCCGCTTCCGACGATATGCCGAGCGCATTACCGATCGTCGATGCGAGCTGTGGGCCGTCGGTTTTCAACAGGATCGAGATACGATTGACGGGCGATTGGCGCATTTTTCCAAGTTTTTTCTTGTTTTAATTTCGAGACTGTGTGATTTTCCAATTTATAACTTGGAAAATAATTATTCGCTAGGGAAAATGCCGAGGATCATCCGATGTCGAGCATCCAAAATGCAGATTCATCCCGCTCTACCTCTCTCTTCACCCTCTTCTCACCTGAGTTTCTGGCACCAACCCTGATGCTCGGCGGCGGCGTCGCCCTCTATGCCGTCGAATCCTATATCACTGCGACGATCGCGCCTTCCGTCGTTCGCGATATCGGCGGCCTGGAGCTGTTTTCCTGGATGACGACGCTTTTCGTCGCCGCCGGCGTGCTCGGCTCGATCACCGTTGCGACACGGCCGAGAGGCATAGGCCTGCGCGCGGTCTATGTCGCTGCGGCGCTGATATTCGGAGTGGGAAACCTGATCTGCGCCGCCGCGCCGGCGATGCCTGTCGTGCTGGCCGGACGCGCCGTACAAGGCTTCGGCGTCGGCATGCTCGCGGCCCTCGCCTATGCCTTTGTCCGCTTCGTCTACCCCGAGCCGCTGTGGCGCAAGGCCTCCACACTCTATGCCGCACTATGGGGCGTGGCGACGGTGCTTGGGCCAACGCTCGGCGGATTGTTTTCCGCCGGCAGCGCATGGCGCGAAGCCTTCATTATCCTCGTACCGGTGGCAGGCATCATGGCTTTTTCGGCGCGATGGCTGCTGCCGCGCGTCGAGGACGACCGCGCGGAGGGAAAACCGCCATTGATCCAGATCGCGCTTCTGCTCACCGCGGTCCTGCTGATGAGCCTTGCCGGCACGAGCGATCACGGATCGACGAAGATCCTGCTGATCGGCCTCGCTGTCACCTTCATCGCGGCGATGCTGGTCCTCGAGCGCAAGAGCAAAACGAGGCTCCTGCCGAAGGACGCCGTCATGCTCGCAAGGCCGATCTCCCGGCTTTATCTGATGATGTTCGCGATGATGATGGTACTGACAAGCGACATCTATATCCCTTACTTCCTGCAGAGCATGCACGGTGTCGCGCCGCTGGCGTCAGGCTATCTCGTCGCGCTCGTGGCGCTCGGCTGGACCGCGGCCGCCTTCATCAGCGCCTCGTTTTCGGGGAAGCAAGCCGCCCGTGCCATCATCGTCGGCAGCGTGCTCGAAACCGCCGCCACCGCTTCACTGATCGCCTTTGTAGCCCGAGACAATCCGACTGGAGAGCTCGTTTGGCTTGCTCCCACCGTTGTCGCCATGTTTCTGATGGGTTTCGGCGTCGGTCTTGGCTGGGCGCATCTGATCGCAGGGATCATCCGCCTTGTCGGCGGTGCCGAGCAGGACAAGGCTTCGGCGGCCATTTCGATGGTGCAGTCGCTCGGCGGCGCGTTCGGCGCTTCGCTGGCGGGCGTGATCGTCAACAGCGCCGGACTTGCCGACCCCGGCGGCATCGCCGGTAGCGTGTCTGCCGCCACCTGGCTTTATGCGTCTATGGCGCTGCCGGGCCTCGTTGCCGTCACCGTCTCGTTCACCCTCATCAGGCCAGCTTCAGCATGATCTTGCCGATGTGATTGCTGGTCTCCATCAGCTTGTGCGCCTCGACGACGTCTTCGAAGGCAAAGGTTCGGTAAATGACGGGCGCGACGGTCCCTTCATCAAGCAGCGGCCAGACCTGGGAGTGGAGATCGTCGCGGATGGCGCGCTTTTCTTCCGCCGTGCGCGGGCGCATGGTCGAACCGGTGACCGTCAGGCGCTTGACCATGATTGGCTGCAGATTGGCCTTCTCGACCACCGCGCCGCCAAGGAAGGCGATGATCGACAGGCAGCCATCCTTGGCGAGGCAAGCCAGATTCTTCTCGAAATAGGCAGCGCCGATCATGTCGAGGATGGCATCGACCCCATGGCCGGTTTCCGCCTTGATGACCTCGGCAAAGTCTTCCTCTTTATAGTTGATGGCCCGCTTCGCGCCGAGCTTCTCGCAGGCTTCGCATTTCTCCTTCGAGCCGGCGGTGGCGTAGACCGTGGCGCCGAAAGCGTGCGCGAGCTGGATCGCCGTCGTGCCGATTCCGCTGGAGCCGCCGTGGATCAGGACGCTTTCGCCTTCGGTAAGGCCGACCATCTGGAAAAGATTGGCCCAGACGGTGAAGAACGTCTCGGGCAGCGCCGCCGCGCGAACGGCGTCGTAGCCATTTGGAAAGCGCAACGCCTGGCCGGCCGGGAGAACGCAATATTCGGCATAGGCGCCGCCATTGGCGAGGCCGCATACCTTGTTGCCGATGGCGAATTCCGTGACGCCACGTGCGACATCGACGACTTCGCCGGCGATTTCCAGGCCAAGGATAGGGCTTGCGTCCTTCGGCGGCGGATAAATGCCCTGGCGCTGGGCAACATCCGGCCTGTTGACGCCGGCCGCCTCGACGCGAACGAGGATCTCGCCGTCCTTGAGCACCGGCAGAGGCCTGCGGGCAATCGTCATGACCTCGGGAGCACCGAAGGATGGCAAATCCACAAAACGCATTTCAGACGGCAAGTGCATGGCTCGTTCTCCTCTCCCAGCAAAGCAGTGGAGATAGTTTAGCGCATGCTGCCTGAAAAGAAGCCGGTATGGGAGGGCGTCAATTCGTCTCGCCCAGACTCAAATATGCCACGCCGATTTTGTCTTCCTTCGCCTTTGCCTTGATGCCGGCAATCGAGGTGCTGACGCGGCTGATATCATCGATGACCAGCCCTTCGGGCAATGCCAGGATGCCTATGGAGCAACGCATTAGCGGGAACAACGCCTCCGCGCCGCTGCGGTCGTGCCCGCGGATGCGGCCGGCGGCGCGGTCTTCCGCCGAATAGAATTCCAGGACGTCGGCGTGGAAATCGGTAAGCAGCCGATCCAGAACCTCGCGCAGTTCGTCAACATTCCAACCCGTCACGCCGATGAAGAAATCGTCGCCGCCGACATGGCCCAGGAAATGGCGCTCGGCGAAAAAGTAGCGCCGCATCAGCGCCGCAAACAGCGAAATGGCATGGTCGCCGAGATGGAAGCCGTAGGCATCGTTGAACGGCTTGAAATTGTCGAAATCGCAATAGCAGAAGTGCCTGATCTCGTCGCCGTCGCGACCGGCATTCTGCATGAAATTATGAATGGCGCGATTGCCCGGCAGGCCGGTCAGCGGATTCTGATCCTGGGCAATTTTGAGCTGCTTCTCATTGATGACCTTGATCAGCGACGCGGCCGAGACAATGCCGGCATAATGCGTACCCTCGGTGACGATCAGGCAGTTGCTGCTTTCCATATTGGCAAAGATCGTCATCAGGGTATCGGCGTCGGAATCCAGACCGACGATCGGTGCCATCTCGACGAAATGCGAGATCGAACGTTCATAGACTTTGTTCTTCAGCAGGTCGCGGCCGAAGGGCTGATAGATATATTCCTTGAGCCGGTATTCGTGAATGATGCCGCGCGGCTCGCCGTTGGCATTGACGACCGGAAAATAGGCTCGCCGTGGATTTCGGCGGAAGAGTTCGAAAACGCTGTCGATGCTGTCATTCTCGCGGATGGTCGGCAACACTTCGATCTGTTTGCGGATGAGAATTTCGTCCAGCGATTGGCTGTTGCGGACCATTTTGCCGAGATCCTGTAGATGCGGGAAGCTGGGTTTCAGCTCGTTGATCAGCGTCGTCGGCCGGGCAATGAACCAGCCCTGGACGAGATCGACACCGAATTCGCGGCAAACCAGGAACTCCGCTTCGGTCTCGATGCCTTCGGCGATGACGCGCGTGCCAAGGACATGTGCGATATGGACGAGGTTTCTGAGAATGTGACGCTTGCGGGCGTTGCGATCGATATTGGCGACGAAGTGCCGATCGATCTTGAGATAGTCGACGGGATAGTCCGATAACAGCTTCATCTCGCCGTGACCGACCCCGAAATCGTCGATCGCAAGCTTGAAGCCGGCGTCGCGCATTTTGGCGACCAGATCGCAAAATTCCGGCACGCTGGTATTGTCGAAGCGCTCGGAGAATTCGAAGCAGACAGAGGACGGCGCGATGCCGGCCTTCTTCATGTGCTGCAGCAAACCGTCGACCAGCATTTCGCCCTGCGGGATCAGCCGGACATCGAGATTGAGGAAGAGGGTTGCGGTTCTGGCATTGGCAAGGGTCGCAAATTTCGCCAGTGCCCGGCTCGTCACCATCTGTTCCAGGCCCAGGAGCTGGCCGGTGCGCTCGGCCTCGTCAAGGATTTCGATCGGGCTGTCGAAGCCGATGCGCTCCTGCCCGCGCATCAAGGATTCATAGCCGAAAACCGCGCCTGTGCCTGTCTCGACGATCGGCTGGAAAGCATTTTCGATAACGAGCTTGGCGAGCGTAACAATCTGGTCACTAGCATACCGGCGCAATGCACCCGGCTCGATGGCGGCAGTCAGGGACATGCCCCTCTCCACTTAAGAATTTTAGATCTAAGTTTTGCGTAAAACTTTGGATTTCGTCGGATTTTCGGCTCAAGATGCGTCACAACGGTCAACGAAACCTTTCCCCCATATGAAAGTTTCGTGAATGGTAAAAGGGTGTTAACCCATGGCCAAGCCGCCTCGATCCAGGGGCGGCCGGTCATCTCCTGGCGGATGTTGTGGTTCTCCGCTCAGTTATGCCGGCGTCGTTCCGCCTCGTAATCAGCGAACATGTCGGCAACGCAGCGGCTGCTCTTCGCGACGCTATCGGGATCATTGGCTGCGTGGGGCACATCGCAGATCTCGCCACGCTTGCGCGCCGCATCCCACATGCGCAGAGCCTCGCGCACGACCTCGCTACTCGAAGCATACGTTCCGGTGTCAACAGCCGCGCGGATGCCGGCAGCCTGAAGCGGAGAGATGGAAACCGTTACCATCGGCATGATATTTCTCCCTTTTTAGTTCTTTAGAAAAACTCTTTGCTGGAGATATATTCCAATGCATATTGTCGGAGCTTCGAAGGCACATCTCAATAGATATGCATGCTCAGATAACTGCGCCTGCCGTAACGTCAGCTAAGCGCCACTCCGCTCCTCCACGGAAGCCTTCAAAGAGTAACGCCGCTCACACTTCTTGTCAAAAGTAGTAGTTCGTTACCCTCTCGTCACCCGCCGCTACTGCCTAAGAGCGAAGCCGAAGGCCATCAACGTCCAACCTTGAAATATAAGGTCGACCGCGAGGAACAGGCCGAGAACCCAGAGGCTGTTGAGCGGCCAGCCAACAGCGATGGCAATGCCGGCGAGTGCCGTCACCACCCCGCCGATGACAATCCATATCCAACCCGGTTCCGGCTTCACCTTGCGGCCGACCCAAACGCGAAAGGTGCCGGCTATGAGCAACGCGACGGCAAGAAACAGCGTCAGCGCTTCGGAGGCGAGCAAGGGATTGGCGAAGGCAAGAAGACCAGCGAGCGTATAGAGCAGGCCGCTGAGCACCCAGAACAGAATATGCTCCCATCCTCGGACCTGAAAGGCGTGCGCCAGGTGAATGACGCCTCCGATCAGCATCAGCATGCCGACGTAATAGACCGATACGACAGTCGCGATGAAAAGATTGCCAAATGCGATCCCGCCGCAAATGAGCAGAAACACACCCAGCGCAACGAACCATCCCCATTTGCCGCGCACAGCGGATGGCGGAACTTCCTCCAGAACATTGACCATGACTGCACCTCCTCGTTCCCGGGGGTATGATACAGGATGTATCTCGGAAAGCAGCAGATTCTGTTGTCGGTCAAATCGGCTCTAATTTTTTGTTGATTGATCAGTCAATCAAAAATATAATCACCGCCAGCTCAGGGGTGATATATGCCGAAAGTCGGGATGGAACCGGTGCGCCGCAAGGCGCTTGTGGATGCGGCGATGCGCGTGATCGGCGATCACGGCTCGCTGACCGTCACCATGTCCGAAATCGCCAAGCAGGCAGGAGTATCTCCCGCCCTCGCCCATCACTATTTCGGCAGCAAAGAACAGCTTTTGATCGAGACCGTCAGGAGTCACTTACAGCGCCTGCGCGACAGCGTGGTGACAGCGCTGAGCTCGGCAAAGACGCCCCGAGACAAACTGTCCGCCATCATCCGCGTCAGTTTCCAGGCCGATCAATTCGCGCCGGAGACGATTGCCGCCTGGCTCGCCTTCTATGCCGAGGCTCAGCGTTCCGAGGAGACGCGCCGCTTCCTCGTCATCTACGCAAGGCGGCTGCGCTCCAACCTGCTTGCCAACCTCAAGGCGCTGTGTTCGGGCGAAGACGCAGAACGCATCGCCGAGGGCGCTGCTGCGATGATCGATGGTCTCTATATCCGTCAAAGTCTGAGATCGGCGCCGATCAGCATCGAAGCGTCGATTGCGCTTACCGAAGATTACATCAACGCTCTGCTTGCGCCGCTTTCCCAAAAGGCCGCCCTTCAAAAGGACCGATAAAATGACCCTCAAAGCCCAGCCGAAAGCCTCGCATTTCATCGATGGGGAATATGTCGAGGACACCGACGGCACCGCCATTGAAAGCATCTATCCCGCGACCGGTGAAGTTATTGCCCGGCTACATGCGGCAACTCCCGCCATCGTCGAAAAAGCGATCGCCAGCGCCAAACGCGCGCAGCCGGAATGGGCGGCGATGAGCCCGACGGCGCGTGGTCGCATCCTGAAACGCGCCGCCGAGATCATGCGCGAGCGCAACCGCGAGCTTTCCGAACTGGAAACGCTCGACACCGGCAAGCCGATCCAGGAGACGATCGTCGCGGACCCGACCTCGGGCGCCGACAGTTTCGAATTCTTCGGCGGCGTGGCCGCTGCCGGCCTCAACGGTTCCTACATCCCGCTCGGCGGCGATTTCGCCTATACCAAGCGTGTGCCGCTCGGCGTCTGCGTCGGCATCGGCGCCTGGAACTATCCGCAGCAGATCGCCTGCTGGAAGGGCGCGCCGGCGCTGGTCGCCGGCAACGCCATGGTGTTCAAGCCCTCCGAAAACACGCCGCTCGGCGCGCTGAAGATTGCCGAGATCCTGATTGAGGCCGGCCTGCCGAAGGGGCTCTATAACGTTATCCAGGGCGACCGCGAAACCGGGCCTCTACTGATCAACCATCCCGACGTTGCCAAGGTGTCGCTGACAGGCTCCGTGCCGACCGGCCGCAAGGTCGCCGCATCGGCTGCGGGAAGCCTGAAGCACGTCACCATGGAGCTCGGTGGCAAGTCGCCTCTGATCGTCTTTGACGACGCCGATCTCGACAGCGCCATCGGCGGGGCCATGCTCGGCAATTTCTATTCGACCGGCCAGGTCTGCTCGAACGGCACGCGCGTCTTCGTCAGCCGGAAGATCAAGTCCGAATTCCTGAAGCGCCTGAAGGCCCGCACCGAGGCCATGGTGATCGGCGACCCCATGGACGAGGCAACGCAAATCGGCCCGATGGTGTCCTGGGCGCAGCGCGAGAAGGTGCTGTCCTATATCGAGAAGGGCAAGGCGGAAGGCGCGACGCTGGTCGCCGGCGGCGGCATTCCCAACAATGTCGCCGGCGAAGGCTATTACGTACAGCCGACCGTTTTCGCAGATGTCACCGACGACATGACGATCGCCCGCGAAGAGATTTTCGGCCCGGTGATGTGCGTGCTGGATTTCGATGACGAGGCAGAGGTGATCGCTCGCGCCAACGCCACCGAATTCGGCCTTTCCGGCGGCGTCTTTACCGCCGATCTCACTCGCGCGCACCGCATCGTCGACCAGCTCGAAGCCGGCACGCTATGGATCAACACCTACAACCTTGCCCCGGTGGAAATCCCCTTCGGCGGCTCCAAGCAATCCGGCTTCGGCCGCGAAAACTCGCTGGCGGCGCTGGAGCATTATTCCGAGCTGAAGACGGTCTATGTCGGCATGGGGCCGGTGCAGGCGCCTTATTAACGCAACATCGCGGCTCAACCCCGCCCTTCGAGGCCGCCTGCGGCGGCACCTTAGGGTGAGGTCGAGAACAACCAATCGCAAACGCAGACGATGATCCGCCTCGTCCTGAGGTGCTCGCCAAAGGCGAGCCTCGAAGGATCGGGGCGGCCACACGGAGACAAAAATGCAGGCAGATTTCGTCATCATCGGCTCAGGTTCCGCCGGCTCCGCCATGGCCTATCGGCTGTCGGAAGACGGTAAGCATTCGGTCATCGTATTGGAATTTGGCGGCAGCGATGTTGGACCCTTCATCCAGATGCCGGCGGCGCTTGCCTGGCCGATGAGCATGAGCCGCTACAATTGGGGTTATCTCTCCGAGCCGGAGCCGCAGCTCAACAACCGGCGCATCACGGCGCCGCGCGGCAAGGTCATTGGTGGCTCGTCCTCGATCAACGGCATGGTCTATGTCCGCGGTCACGCGGAGGATTTCAACCGCTGGGAGGAGCTTGGCGCTAATGGCTGGGCCTATGCCGATGTGCTCCCCTATTTCAAGCGGATGGAACATTCGCATGGCGGCGAAGAGGGCTGGCGCGGGACCGACGGCCCCTTGCATGTGCGGCGCGGCGATGCCCGCAATCCGCTGTTCCATGCCTTCATCGAAGCCGGCAAGCAGGCGGGCTTCGAGGCGACCGAAGATTATAACGGCGGCAAGCAGGAAGGCTTCGGCCTGATGGAACAGACCACCTGGGCCGGCCGGCGCTGGTCGGCGGCGACCGCCTATCTGAAGCCGGCGCTGAAGCGGCCGAATGTCCAACTGATCCGTTGCCTCGCCCGCAGGGTGGTGATCGAAAACGGCCGTGCGACAGGCGTCGAAATCGAACGCAGTGGCAAGATCGAGATCGTCAAGGCGAACCGCGAGGTCATCGTCTCGGCCTCCTCCTTCAACTCACCGAAGCTGCTGATGCTCTCCGGCATCGGCCCTGCGGCGCATCTACAGGAGATGGGCATCGAGGTGAAAGTGAACCGGCCGGGCGTCGGCGCCAATCTGCAGGACCACATGGAATTCTATTTCCAGCAGACCAGCCTGAAGCCGGTTTCGCTCTATTCCTGGCTGCCCTGGTACATGCAGGGCATCGCCGGCGCGCAGTGGATGTTCTTCAAATCCGGCCTCGGCACTTCCAACCAGTTCGAAGCCTGTGCCTTCGTGCGATCTGCGCCGGGGGTCAAGCAGCCCGATATCCAATATCACTTCCTGCCGGTCGCCATCAGCTATGACGGCAAGGCGGCGGCGAAGAGCCACGGATTCCAGGCGCATGTCGGCTATAACCTGTCGAAATCGCGGGGTGCCGTGACGTTGCGCTCCTCTGACCCCAAGGCCGATCCCGTCATCCGCTTCAACTATATGAGCCATCCGGAGGATTGGGAAAAATTCCGCCATTGCGTGCGCCTCACACGCGAAATCTTCGGGCAAGAGGCCTTCAACGAATATCGCGGCCCGGAAATCCAGCCAGGCCCAGACGTCCAGACCGATGACCAGATCGACGCCTTTTTGCGCCACCATCTGGAGAGCGCCTATCACCCTTGCGGCACCTGCAAGATGGGCTCGAAGGACGACCCCATGGCCGTGGTCGACCCGGACACCCGCGTCATCGGCGTCGATGGCCTGCGCGTCGCCGACAGCTCGATCTTTCCGCACATCACCTACGGCAATCTCAACGGTCCTTCGATCATGACCGGCGAAAAAGCTGCCGACCATATTCTCGGCAAGCCAAGGCTGGCGCGATCGAATCAGGAGCCGTGGATCAACCCGCGATGGGCGGTGAGCGATCGGTAACCGTCGATGGGCTTCAGTGATAATCCTCTTCCCGCTGATGCCGGACGGCAAGGACGGTCACCGTCGTGTCAGTCAATGCGGGTCTGAGGTGAACGACCGTAACACAGTTTGACTATCGCGATCTTTATCCTGCGGTTAAACGTTCGGACCTAAAGTGCAGCGTCACGATTTGATAGTCCGTCCGGCTCGAAATCCATGCCCCCTATCTACCGCAAATCCAAACTCCTCCGCCGTTCTCGTGTTTTCTGGGGTTCGATCCATCTCTGGCGGCCGCGGCTGGTGTTTTGGACTGGGGCTCTGGCGATCGGAGTAATCAGCGTCGGTTTCGCCAAGCTGGCCGACCTGGCGCAGCGCGCCTTTGCCGGAGTGATAAGTTCCGGAGAATGGACCTCTCTGTTGCCGCTCGTCATGACGCCGCTCGGCTTCGTGCTCTCAGCCTGGCTTGCGGCGACACTGTTTCCGAATTCTCAAGGCAGCGGCATTCCGCAGGCGATCGCGGCGCGGCATCTGCATCATGACGAAGACCGCACGAAGCTGCTGTCGCTTCGGCTTGCCTTTGGAAAGATCGTGCTGACCATTCTCGGGCTGTTCTGCGGCGCCTCGATCGGCCGCGAGGGACCGACGGTGCAGGTGGGCGCCTCCTTCATGCTGGCGGTTGCCCGCTTCGGCGGCATGGCGCAGGCCAAAGGCTTGATCTTGGCGGGTTCGGCCGCCGGCATTGCCGCCGCCTTCAACACACCGCTCGCCGGCATCGTCTTCGCCATCGAAGAGATGAGCAGGACCTATGAATCGCGTGCCAATGGTCTGGTACTCACTGCAGTTATCCTCTCCGGCCTTGCCGCCCTCGGTCTCTCCGGCAGCTATAATTATTTCGGCACAGCCAATGCCGCTCCGGCCGCACTTGCGGATTGGGCGCTCGTCCTGATCTGCGGCATCGGCGGCGGCGCGCTTGGGGCAGCTTTCAGCGGTTTTGCGCTATATGCCGGCATACGCGTTCGCCGGTGGGCACAACCGCAGCCTCTCAAGCGCATGCTGATGCTTGCCGGTTGCTGTGGCCTGGTGGTTGCCGCGATCGGCGTCACGTCCGGCGGCAGCACGTTCGGCACCGGCTATGACCAAGCGCGCGGCGCTGTGGAAGGACATGCCCTGCCCCTGCTGTTCTTCGTCGAAAAACTGCTGGCAAGTTTCCTGTCGATGATATCAGGCATTCCAGGCGGCATTTTCGCGCCGTCGCTCGCCGTCGGCGCCGGTTTCGGCAGTACGATCGGCACTCTCATTGGCAGCAGCATCGCATTGGCGGCGATCCTTGGCATGGCGGGCTATTTCGCAGGCGTGGTGCAGGCGCCAATGACGGCCTTCGTCATCATCCTGGAAATGACAGGCGACCATCAGGCCGTCATTCCGATCATGGCGGTGTCGATGATCGGTTATGTCACCTCGCGCCTCCTATCGCGCGAACCGCTCTATCATGGGCTCTCGCGCGTTTTCATCGCCGCGGCGATCCGGGCGCGTCGGACAATCGAGAAAGAAGCTGGCGAAGAGCACGCCGCCGGCTGAAAAGCCCCACTCAGGCCAGCAGCCGCGTGACCTCGGCGTTTTCCGGCAACGCCACCGCATCGGCGATAGTTGTCGAGAACAGGACCTTGCGGGTGGCGTCAGCGACCCTGGCGAAAACATGGCGGATTTCGCAGGTCTGTTCGCCATCGCAATCGTCGCAGCGACGATAGGCGGTGATGGAAAGACAGGGTAGCGGCGCGATCGGCCCGTCGATGATGCGCAGGATCTCGCCGAAGGTGATTTCATTCGCCGGCTTGCGCAGGAGATAACCACCCTGCTTGCCGCGGCGGCTGATGACGATGCCCTGATGTTTCAGGTCGAGAAGGATCTGTTCCAGAAATTTCTTCGGGATTTTCTGCTGCGCGGCAATATCGGAAATCATCATCGGCTCGCCCGCCTCGGTCTGAGCCAGAGCAGACAGCGCCCGCAACGCATATTTTGCTTTTTGAGTGATCATTTCGAACCGTCTACACACACATACGATGCGCTCACCCGATACATCCGGCCACATCGTTTCGGAACTTTCAACACTTTCACCAAGCTTCCATACGCATCAATATGTAGACCGCGAATAGCTTGGCATCGCTGGCAACCCAGCCTTGTTTTCATTCTGTCATTTTATGTCAGCAGTTTAGGACAAAATTCGGCCTTCCGCATCTTTTTGACCATCACTTCCGATTTCCGTTTGACAAGCCGCGTGTAACCCTACTATTTCTATAGACATTAAAGCAAGCACTTAGATATGACTAGTCTTATCGGTGCTGCCACGCCGGCCTTCCGCAGAGGGCAAAACGTCTTGGTTAACAGCCGAGGCGGTCGGTTTTCCGCATGGACGTGGCTTCATGGAGATATTTGCTCTCTATTCCCTTGCTTTCGAAATCCATTTTTCTGTCCGCTCCGCTGACAAGCTGCGATACTCCGGGGCAATATCAGGACAGGACTCCCTATGACTGCCATCACTCTTATCGAAGAAGCCGGAACGCTGAACAGCCGGTTGGCGTCGCTTGATCTCGCCGGCCGTCTGTCTCTGGTCGCCGGCCTCGGCGGCCGTGCCGTCTTTACGACCTCCCTCGGAATCGAAGATCAGGTCATCACGGCGGAGATCGGCAATCACCGCCTGCCGATCGAAGTTGCAACGCTGCAGACCGGCCGCCTTTTTCCCGAAACGCTGGCGTTGATCGACGAAACCGAAAGCCAATACGACATCCGCATCAGCCGCTACGAGCCGGAGCAGGCCGATATCGATGCCTATGCGGAAAAGTATGGCCTCAACGGTTTCTATGAGAGCGTCGAAGCCCGGCATGCCTGTTGTGGCGTGCGCAAGCTCAAGCCGCTTGCGCGAGCACTTTCCGGCGCCACGATCTGGGTCACCGGCCTGCGCCGCGGCCAGTCGGCCAATCGCGCCGATACGGCTTTTGCCGAATACGATCCCGAGCGCAATCTCATCAAGGTCAACCCGCTTGCCGATTGGGACATCGATGCGATCCGCGCCTATGTCGCCGACAACAGCGTGCCGGTGAACCCGTTGCACCAACGCGGCTATCCCTCTATTGGCTGTGAACCCTGCACTCGCGCCATCAAGCCGGGCGAGCCCGAGCGGGCCGGTCGCTGGTGGTGGGAAAACGATGAGAAACGCGAATGCGGCCTGCATGTTCAGGAGGAAGCCGCAGTCGCTGCACAGTGACGTATCCCGCCGGTTCCCGGCATCGGTATGAGGCGCAGCTCAACCTGCCGCCAGCCTACCGGGAACCAAACATATCCTATTCTTCCGGCCAGCCTCCCGGTCGGGACTATCTGAAGTTCTGGAGTTAGAAATGCCCGATAGCCGTCCGGATACGGAACTGTCCAATCCGCAGAGCACCAAGCCGCCGCTCGATCCGCATTTGAAGGCGCTGGAAAACGAGTCGATTCATATCTTCCGCGAAGTGGCGGCCGAATTCGAGCGTCCAGTGATGCTGTATTCGATCGGCAAGGATTCCTCCGTGCTGCTGCATCTGGCCCGCAAGGCCTTCTATCCCGGCCGCGTGCCCTTCCCGCTGCTGCATGTGAACACCGGCTGGAAATTCGCCGAGATGATCACCTTCCGCGACGAGATCGTGAAGAAATACGATCTCGATCTGATCGAGCACATCAATCCGCGCGGCAAGGCCGAAAACATCACACCCTTTACCCACGGCTCGGCACGTTATACCGACATCATGAAGACCGAAGCGCTGCGCCAGGCGCTCGATGCCGGTCAGTACGACGCCGCTTTCGGCGGTGCGCGCCGCGACGAAGAGGCTTCGCGCGCCAAGGAACGCATCTATTCCTTCCGCACGCCGGACCATCGCTGGGATCCGCGCAACCAGCGCCCGGAACTCTGGAACATCTATAACGGCCAGATCCGCAAGGGTGAGAGCGTCCGCGTCTTCCCGCTGTCGAACTGGACCGAGGTCGACATCTGGCGCTACATCCAGGCCGAAGACATTCCGATCGTGCCGCTCTATTTCGCCGAGAAGCGCCCTATCGTCGAGCGCGACGGCATGATGATCATGGCCGCCGATCCGCGGCTTGAACTGCTGCCGGGCGAGGTCAAGCGCGAGGAAGTCATCCGTTTCCGTACGCTCGGCTGCTTCCCGCTGACGGGCGCGATCCGCTCCACTGCCACCACACTCGAAGATGTTATTGCCGAGCTGGAAATCGCCACGGTTTCCGAACGACAGGGCCGCGCCATCGACCGCGACCAATCCGGCTCCATGGAAAAGAAGAAGCGTGAAGGATATTTCTGAGATGACTGCAGCCGCAACCGCAAACGTCGTCACCCTGCCTGCCGCCGAGCCTGCCAAGGCAGTGCGCGATACGCGTCCGCTTCGCCTGATCACATGCGGCAGCGTCGATGACGGCAAATCCACGCTGATCGGTCGTCTGCTCTGGGACACCAAGGCCGTGAAGGAAGACCAGGCCGCCACGCTGCAGCGCGATTCCACCGGCAAGCAGAACGATCTCGGCCTGCCCGACTTCGCACTTCTGCTCGATGGCCTTCAGGCCGAGCGCGAACAGGGCATCACCATCGATGTCGCCTATCGCTATTTCTCGACCGACAAGCGCTCCTTCATCGTCGCCGACACGCCCGGCCACGAGCAATACACCCGCAACATGGCGACCGGCGCCTCCACCGCCGACCTCGCCGTGCTACTGGTCGATGCGCGCATGGGCATCCTCGAACAGACGCGCCGCCATGCGACCATCGCTTCGCTGCTCGGCATCAAGCAGTTCGTGCTCGCCATCAACAAGATCGACCTGACGAACTACGACCGTGCCGGTTTCGAGAAGATTTCGCATGATTTCCGCGAATTCGCTCTGTCGCTCGGCGTCAAGCAGATCACCGCCATTCCGATGTCGGCGCTGAAGGGTGAAAATGTCGTTTATTCCGGCCAGGCCGCGATGCCCTGGTACACCGGTCCGACGCTGGTCGAGACACTGGAACTCGCCACCGTGCGTTCGGCTCAGGCGGTCGGTTTCCGCCTTTCCGTCCAGCGCGTATCGCGCCCGGGCGAAAGCTTCCGCGGCTATCAGGGCACCGTTGCCGGCGGCTCGGTGAAGCCGGGCGACAGCGTCATGATCCTACCGTCGGGCATGGTCGCCAATGTCTCCAAGATCGTTACCTTCGATCTCGTCCGCAACGCCGCCGTCGCAGGAGACGCGATTACGCTGGTGCTCGACCGCCAGGTGGACGTGTCGCGCGGTGACATGATCGTCGCCATCGACAGCCAGCCGCAATCCGGCCTTGCCTTCGACGCTCAGATCGTCGCGCTGCAGCCGGAGGGCATCGAGCCGGGCAAGCGCTATTGGCTGAAGAGCGGCAGCCGCCGCCAGCGCGTGCAGGTGCAACCCATCGCTCAGCTCGAGCTGAAGACCGGCGCCTGGGCACCGGCACAGTCGCTGTGGATGAATGCCATCGGAAAGGTCCGCCTTTCCTTCGACGAGGCTGCGGTCTTCGACCCCTACGAACAGAACCGCTCGACCGGATCTTTCATCCTGATCGATCCGGACAGCAACAACACGGTCGCCGGCGGTATGATCACCGGTAAGCGCACCGATATCGGCGGCATCCACAAGGATGGCCAACGCGTCCTCCTGTCGCTGCCGGCCGATCTTGCCGACCAGATCATGGCGAGCGAACTCTTCGCCAGTCGCCGCGACGAAACCGAAGTTCGCCGCGTCACCGCCGCGCAAGCTGCGGAGATCTGGGCAAACGCCGCCAGCGATATTTGATCGAAATTAAATTCGTGATGGAAAAGGGGCCGAGTGGCCCCTTTTTTGTGAGAAATGTCGAAAGTTTCTCCATGTGTTGGCGCATTCTCCGCTTAAGAAAGTATGAACGGCAAACGCTTCCGTCTTTCGTCGCGCACAACAATATATTTCTCGAACACACAAAATGTGTGCACCCCAAGATGGCGATCAGAACCCCTGGGAAACGCCAGAGACTGGAGTTTCGCTCCACCATTGTTGTACAATAGGCCCATGATATCTGGTCGGTTTTTGAAAATTATCGCTTGGGGCTACATCGCGGCACTGGTTGCCGTGACCTTTGCGCATCTCAATTGGCAGGCCGAATTTGGCAACCCCTTCAACATGTATCGTGCCGGCGCACTCTGCGTCGCGGGCATGCTGGCGCGACTTGCCTATCCGCAGTCCCCCTCCTTCACCTGCCTGCTGATGATCGGCAGCGTCTCGGTGCTCTGCTTCTCGCATTTCCTGGCAAACGGAAGTTATGGCTCTTCGATGGATATCATCGTCGCCATGACCGGAGCTCTCTGGGGCATCGCGATCGGCGCCATGCTGAGCAGGCTGATATCGCCGACTTCGAAGCGCACCGCGCTCTATTAATTACGTCCTTAATTACCCCGGCGCATTTCGACTTTCATCGCGCGTACAATCCAACTCCCGATGTCGCGGAAGGCGTGGCTTGAGCGCGGCTTTGATCTTCTGCGCGGAATTGCTGGGCGCGCACCCTTCCCCTGCACCTTGTCCGGCGTCGTTTCCCATTCTTTCTACTTCGAAATGATTATTACGCAGGCAATATTATGCCAGCCTTACTATTTGTATTTGCAGATGTTGCTTTCATGCAACTTAAAATGAAAAATCACGAAAACGTCATTCTGAGAAAAATATATCATATTACTTTACAGGAATTCGGTCTTAATAGCGGACAGAAGCGGGTGGGGCCCGTTTCTCCCGAGTCGGGGTTTTTAACAGGGATAGGGTGAGGCACGTCGATTTCTCGGCGCGATGGCCTGTGCCCAATCTATATTGGATTGGAGTTTTTATGAATATCAAGAGCCTTCTTCTCGGCTCCGCTGCTGCGCTTGCAGCAGTTTCCGGCGCTCACGCGGCTGACGCTGTTGTTGCTGCTGAACCGGAGCCGCTCGAATACGTCCGCATCTGCGACGCATACGGCGCTGGCTACTTCTTCATTCCGGGCACCGAAACCTGCCTCAAGATCGGCGGCATGGTCCGCACCGAAGGCAAGTGGTACAACGCCTACAACCCGGCTGACCGTTTTGGTACGCTGTGGCACACCCGCGCTCAGCTGAGCGTCGATACCGCGACCGACACCGAGTTTGGTCCGTTGAAGACCAACACCATCTACCGTTGGGATTGGCAGGAAGGCGGCTCCACGAGCACGAAGCTTCTGTTCGCTAACATCAGCCTCGCTGGCTTCACCATCGGTAAGCTCGACTCGCAGTACAACCTGTACATGGGTTACGCTGGCAACGTCATCAACGACGACGTCGTCTATGACGGCCCGTACGAACTCAACCAGTTGACCTACAACTACGACGCCGGCAACGGCTTCACGGCGGTCATCTCGCTCGAAGATTCCAACTCCGGCGCTGGCGCAACCGGCGTCAACGGCGAAGACAGCTCGGATCACTACGCTCCGGACGTCGTTGCCGGTGCTGGCTACAAGGCTGGCAACTTCGGCTTCAAGGTCGTCGGTGGTTATGACTCCATCGTCGAAGAAGGCGCCATCAAGGCTCGCGCCGATGCCGACTTCGGCGTCTTCAAGGCGTTCATCATGGGCGGCTGGAACACCGACGGCGACAAGCTGAACAAGTACGCCAGCGCGAACGGCGCAGGCCCGGCCAAGGGCATCGGCTGGGGCGACTGGGCTGTTTGGGGCGGCGTCACCGTTCCGTTCAACGACAAGCTGCAGGCTAACGCTCAGGTTGCCTACACCGACTCGAAGATCTTCGCAGCAACCGCCAACCTTCGTTGGAACCCGGTTAAGAACCTCCTGGTTCAGCCGGAAGTTTCCTACACCAACTGGGACTCCATCAACCAGGACCAGTGGGCTGGCGTTCTGCGCTTCCAGCGTAGCTTCTAAGACCTCATTTCTGAGATCTGATCTGACTTGACCCCTGATCGGATGGGGACCGGGCCGACTTCCAGCGAAGCCGGGCCGGTCCTTCCGAGACGGGTTCCGCTCACATTCCTTAATCGCTACCAACCGGATGCATGACATCCGGAGGTAGAATTTTGTGTTCTATATATTATATATAATGTTATTCTTACACTAGCTAAGCTAACCCTTCAATGCCAAGACCGATGGCATTGTTTTGGGAAACTGCCAGCAGAAGGCCGAAGAGCGGCAGCCGGTTCGAAAGCCATGTCGCCAGAGCGAAGAAGCCGCCGCACACGCCAAAGGTTGTGATGATGCGCTTCGAACCTATCAACATCATCGACAAGCCGCTTTTTTTGTCGTAGAGAGGCCGCATGTCATTCACCTGCGCAAATGCCTCGCGATTTTATTCGTACCGCTGCTCTCAGCGGAGGCGGGCCCGTGCGTAGGTAAAATCGACGCAACGACATAGACCCGAACAGCCGCTAGTCCTACCTGGCGGCTTTTTTGTCGGCACGGTATGACCCAAAAAGGAACCGATACCGTGTTGAATTCCACTGATGATTTGCGAATTGTCGAGATCACTGCCCTCACCCCACCCTCCCGTATTTTAGAGGAGATTCCCAGGGATGAGGCCGTCACCACGACGGTGACGGAAGCGCGCAGCGCCGTTCACCGCATCCTGCACAATGACGATGATCGGTTGATCGTCGTGATCGGCCCCTGCTCCATCCACGATCCTGTCGCTGCACGGGACTATGCCACACGCCTGAAGGAACAGCGCGATCGGTTCGCCGACGATCTCGAAATCATCATGCGGGTCTATTTCGAGAAGCCTCGCACGACGGTCGGCTGGAAGGGCCTCATCAACGACCCTCATCTCGACGGAAGCTACCGCATCGAAGAGGGATTGCGCATTGCGAGAAGCCTTTTGATCGATGTCAACGAAATCGGGCTGCCCGCCGGCTGCGAGTTCCTTGATACGATCACGCCGCAATACATCGCCGACTTGGTGAGCTGGGGCGCGATCGGCGCGAGGACGACCGAGAGCCAGGTGCATCGCCAGCTCGCGTCAGGTCTTTCGTGCCCAGTCGGCTTCAAGAACGGCACGAATGGCGACGTA
This sequence comes from Rhizobium sp. NXC24, assembly GCF_002944315.1. NCBI lineage: Bacteria > Pseudomonadati > Pseudomonadota > Alphaproteobacteria > Hyphomicrobiales > Rhizobiaceae > Rhizobium > Rhizobium sp. NXC24. The sequence continues at coordinate 1,043,419 of NZ_CP024311.1, read as the reverse complement.
AGGATAGCGCTCGATGCGATCGTGGCGGCCTCGCAGCCGCATCATTTCCCGGCTGTGACCAAGGAAGGCCTTGCGGCGATTGCCTCGACGCGCGGCAACGAGGATTGCCACATCATTCTGCGCGGCGGCAAGCAGCCCAATTTTGACGCGGCCAGTGTGCAGGCAGTATCGGCTCAGGCACTCCAGGCTGGACTTGATGCGCAGATCATCATCGATGCCAGCCATGCCAATAGCAGCAAGAACCCCGAGAATCAGCCGCTGGTCGTCAGCTCGGTCGCGGAGCAGATCTCTGCCGGCAACCGGCACATCAAGGGCATGATGATGGAGAGCAACATCGTCGGCGGCCGCCAGGATCTCGTTCCCGGCAAAGCGCTGGTCTATGGCCAAAGCATCACCGACGGCTGCATTGATTGGCCGACCTCCGTCCGCACATTGGAGGAACTGGCCCGAGCCGCACAAACAAGGCGGCGGATGCCTCGCCAATAGCATTTTCTGATCGGGGATCGTTCGCCAGCCTTGGGAACGGTCCCATCCACCGTTAAGCGTGTCCTCGCCGAATGGCGAGGACAAAAGATTTCCCCTTTTAATCCAGTTCAGGATCGCCCGCCACCGACGATCAGCTTCAGCGACCCCTCGAATTCCGGCTGGGTGCGCAGATGCCTATATTTGGCATCCCATGTACCGTCCTTAAGATCGCGTCCGAGTTCGGCGACGAAGCGCTCGCCGATCGAAGCGTCGACGAAGCTCCAGGCCGAGTTGGCGAGCCGGGCGCCCGGCTCCAGCAGGCGTTCCGGACGTCCGTAATAGGCCTCCCCGAAACCATCAGTGCAATGGAGCGGGATCGGCACGGGAATGACCTCAGCGTTGCCGCCCAATCCTTCGCTGATGGTTGCCATTTGCGGATAGCGGCGCGCCTCTACCGCGATCACTTCGGGTGCGTAATCGACGAGCCAGAAGCGATCGAGCTCGTCGGGATCGGCGGTCAGGATCAGAACGGGACCGCGTGTCACCCGCCGCATCTCGCCAAGTCCGGCCACCAGATCGGACCACTGATGCACGGTGAATGTCGCCATGCAGGCATCGAAACTGTCGTCTGCAAAGGGAAGCTTCTCGGCGGTAGCATCGATGGCGGCGGGCAGATGCGCGGGCCGCTGCGCCCGCATGGACGCAGACGGCTCAACGGCTGTCACCGCGCGATCAACGGGCTCATAAGAGCCGGCGCCGGCACCGAGATTGAGGACGCTGCGGGCATCGCCCAATGCGGCGCGGATAAACGCCGCAATATGTGGATCCGGCTGGCGGTATCTTGCGTAATTCGTGCCGATGACGCCGTAATTTGCGTCACCGGCGCTGCCGTCCTGATGTCGGTTGGCCATGGTCTTCATCCTCGCTTTCTGGCTGTATTCAGCAGCTTCGTTGTTGGTTCGGCACGGCCTTGCGGTTGCCGAAAATGCTCTTGCTTTTCCGAACTTCATTATTCCCTCAACGGGAAATTTAGATTGTAAGCAGGACAAAACATTATGGTGCGCGAGAAGAAAAACGATATGATCGAACAAAAGTTGTTCGGAAATCTCACATGCCCCGCCGCATACCCTCCCTCAACGCATTACGCGCCTTCGAAGCCGCCGGCCGGCATGGGCGGATGACGCTCGCGGCCGATGAGCTGAACGTGACGCATAGCGCCGTCAGCCGTCAGATCCAGCATCTCGAGGATGTGTTGGGCGTGCCACTGTTCGAAGGGCCGAAGAACAAGCTGCGATTGACCGAGGCGGGTTCGACTTTGTTGTCTGGCTTGGTCTCCGCCTTCGATCAGATCGACATGTCGGTGCGGTCGGTTGCGGATATGGAAGACGGATCGCTCGACGTCTCCTGCCCCGGCACCTTCACCATGCGTTGGCTGATCCCGCGGCTTTACCGGTTTCAGGCGGAGTATCCCAATATCGAGGTTCGCCTGACGGCATCGTCCCGCCCCGTCGATTTTATGCGAGACGGATTCGACGTTGCGATCCGGGTCGGTGCCGCACCCTGGCCGCAGGGCGCGGAGGTGATCGCGCTTTTTCCCGAGCAGACAGGCCCGGTTATCTCCCCTTCCCTCGAAAGAACCGTCGCGGAGAATTTTGCCGGCGTTCCGCAGCTTCACACCAGAACCCGCCTTCGCGCCTGGGGCGACTGGCTGTCGCGCTCGGGCGCGCCGGTCGAGGTCGGAACGCGGGTGGAATATGAACATTTCTATTTCATGCTGGAGGCTGCAAGCGCCGGCCTTGGCGTCGGCGTCGCGCCTTGGCCCTATGTGACCGATGACATCCGCTTCGGCCGCCTCGCCGCCCCATTGGGTTTTATCGACAGCGGCCATCATTACGTGGCGCTGCGGCGCGCCCGGCGGAATCGAAAATCGGTCCTGTTCTGCGAATGGCTGCAGAAGGAAGCGCAGGCATTTTTAGCCTCGCATCCCGCACTGCCGAGCTAGGCGCGCCGATAATGAGCGAGGCTCAGATAGTGTTTTCGGGGGCCTTGCACGTGCCACATTTCTGCCCATGCATCCGGCCCGCGAAAGAAAAGGCGACCGCGATATAGATCCGCGCCGCAATGATGAACGACGCGCTGCGAGGCGCTATTTCCGATGCGGATGAATTCGGTGAGGTCGGGGAAGCAGACGGCGACATGTCCAGCCTCGCCACGCAGGCGATAGGTACGGCTGCTCCTGAGCGTCGCATAGTCCATCGTCGTGTCGCCATGTTCTTCGAACTGGTGAGGCGTGACGAACGCCTGACCTTCGAAGAGGATAAGGGAGGCGTTGAGGCGGTCGATGACCTTCCGCCTCACGTCCCATGTGCCGAGATAGTGTCCCAGCCCTTCATCCATGACCGCCTCCGGCGGCCAACGTGTCCGTCATTCAGGACGCCGCGCGCTGGGTAGTGTCAGTGCCGGATTGCCTGATCGGCAATTTCCAGCCGGGGCGGACGAAATGGCAGGTGTAGCCGTTCGGAATACGCTCCAGATAGTCCTGGTGCTCCGGCTCGGCCTCCCAGAAATCGCTTGCCGGCGTGACCTCGGTGACGACCTTGCCCGGCCAGAGACCAGAAGCGTCGACATCGGCGATCGTATCCAAGGCGACCCGCTTCTGCTCGTCGCTGGTATAGAAAATAGCCGAGCGATAGCTCATGCCGACATCGTTGCCCTGGCGGTTGCGCGTGGACGGATCATGGATCTGGAAGAAGAATTCCAGCAGGTCGCGGTAACTGATCTTCTCGGGGTCGAAGACGATCTCGATCGCTTCCGCATGGGTGCCGTGGTTGCGATAGGTCGCATTGCGGACGTCGCCGCCGGTATAGCCGACACGCGTCGAGATGACGCCGTTATAGCGGCGGATGAGGTCCTGCATGCCCCAGAAACAACCGCCGGCGAGAACTGCACGTTCCGTAGTCATCGGATATCCTCCACTTGGTCGAGATAGGCACCATAACCCTCGGCCTCCATCCTGTCGCGATGCACGAAACGAAGGGAGGCGGAATTGATGCAATAGCGCAGGCCGCCGCGATCCTCCGGTCCATCCGGGAAGACATGGCCCAAATGGCTATCGCCATGGATGGAGCGCACTTCGGTGCGCAGCATACCGTGCGAAAGGTCGGTCAGCTCATTGATGTTGGCAGTTTCGATCGGCTTGGTGAAGCTCGGCCAGCCGCAGCCGGAATCGAACTTGTCGGAAGAGGCAAACAGCGGCTCGCCCGATACGATGTCGACATAGATGCCGGGCTGCTTGTTGTTGAGATATTCGCCCGTGCCCGGACGCTCGGTACCGCTTTGCTGCGTCACGCGGTACTGCTCGGGAGACAGCTTCGCTATAGCCTCGGAAGTCTTGCGGTAGTTCTGCATTCCTGTTCTCCTTGCCCTCAGACGCATATTTCGAACTCTACCAGGCACTACGAGAGAACCCTGGATATCGTTACAGACATCGAACTCGATGAGCGTCGCGGGAGTGGTTGCGACGCAGATATAGGTATGGGGCAAGCGATTTGCCATATCGCACACGGCGGCGTGATGTGCCGCCCATCTGGCGGCGATCAGTGATCCCAGTCGCAGGCAGCGGCATAGATCGTCGCCAGCGCCTCGATGCCGGCCTGATCGTCGGTATCGAAGCGGCCGGCGAGCGGGCTATCCAGATCGATGACACCGAAAACATAGCCATCGCGCAACAGCGGCACCACCAGCTCCGAACGGGAGGCGGCATCGCAGGCGATATGGCCTGGGAAAGCATGCACGTCCTCGACAAGAATCGACCGCTCCTCCTCGACCGCCGTCCCGCACACGCCGCGGCCGACCGCGATGCGGACGCAGGCCGGCTTGCCCTGGAACGGCCCGAGCACGAGCTCGTCATCCGACTGCAGGAAATAGAAGCCGGCCCAGTTGAGGTCCGGCAGCATCTGGTAAATCAGCGCTGACGTATTGGCGGCGTTGGCGATCGGATCGGTCTCGCCTTCGAGCAGCGCCTGCAACTGAATGGCAAGTTCACGATAGAATTCGGGTTTGCTGTCGTGTTGGATCGTCTTTTCCGCAAACATCGGATTGCTGCCTTTCGGTTATGTCGTTGCCGGCCGGATCGTACTCAGTCCTTGTCGTCAGGCGGACAGGGCCAGCTTTCCGGCGTTGTTAGCCCTGCGGGCAACTTGGTCGCCTTATCGCCGCAGGCAAGATTGATTTGCTGCTGTTCCAGGCCGGTGGCGGTCGAGAGATCGAGCCCTTCGATACGGGTCAGAAACATGAAGGCGCCGCTAAAGGCGACCGGGCCTTTGATCGTCGCGCCGCTCAGAGCAGCGCGGGAAAGATTGGCCAGAGAAAAATTCGTCCCCGTCAGCACCGCCTTGTCGAAATCGGCACGGCCAAGCTCGGCCTTCTGAAAATCCGCGTTGGTAAGCTGCGCGCCGCCGAATTCGGCCCGCTGCAGCTCGGCACTGGCAAATCTGGCGCCGTTGGCCATGATGTTGCTGAAATCGGATCGGTATGCTTCGATCCTCGAGAAATTCGCCGCATCGGCCCGCGCATTCTTCAACCAAGTGCGCACCAGCGTCGCCTTCTCCAGATTTGCCAATGTGAGATTGGCATTGCTGAGATCGGTGCCGTCGAAATGAGCGCCGACGAGGTTGGCTTTTTGAAGATCACTACCCTGCAGCATGATATTGTTTTTGCTGCATTCGCTCCAATCGAGACCAGGCGAAGCCACATCGCCGCAATCACCGGCCCGTGCCGAATTGTGGGTGCCGGATGCGAGCAGCATCGTCACGGCCAGCGCCAGCCCGGACAGAGCGGCAGCAACCGGCCTGTTCATCGCGGCAACCCAATTCAAAGCCGCGCCGCCGGCATTTCGTCCCCGCCAAGACTGCATCCCTAACCCTCGCTTCGCTTCACCACGCGGGCGCCCCTCCTCAGCATCGAGTCAGCCGTCCCGCTCCAATTCTGTATATAGTGTTTCCTGCAACGAAAAAGCGACCACGCCGCAAAAGCATATCACACGGCGAGCCCTACCGGCAGTTTGTTGCAGCGATAGAAGGCAGCGAGCGGAGGAAAAACAGAACCGGAAAATCCGAGACCAATGCCGCGCCCGAGCGCAAGGCACTGGCGGGGCCGACGGGAGCAAAGCACGCAGCAAAAGAAAAGTGGCCTAGCCAAGGGAAACGGCCAGGCCACCATGGGTGCAGATTGGAGGTCAATCTAATCTAGCAGGCTAATAGTAAGATAGACTTAGTTTTTGTCAATAAGGATGTTGTGGAGGCTTTAGCGGAGTTGATTGGCGCGGCGGAATCGAAAATTACTCCTGCGAATAGAAGCCCTTATCCGCTCGAGATCCATTGGCTTCGCCCATCAGCACAGTGATCTAGGGACACAACAGCGCCTCGCAGTGCTTGTGATCCAGCGATGCAGCCCGATGAGCGTCGGTTTAATACCAGCGTCCGCGACCGTACCAGCCGCCACCCAGCACAAGAAGTATCACGACTATTATGAGAAGTGTGGTGAGATCCATGTACATCTCCTCGGGAGTACCCTTACCATCTCGTTCGCGCCTACGGGCGTCGCTCATCTTGGGACTCTGGACTTTCAACGGAGAAAGAGCGGAGTTAGTTCCAGTCAATGGCCGCCATGGGGAAAATGCGTTGATCGGCACGACCTCAAAGTGGTCATCGCCCGTCGCAAGATTCCTTCGCCCTCCCCGTCCACCTCCGCAAATCCCAATTTGTGGATACAGACAAAAATTGGGCCGCCTGTCGGGGACGATGTGGCGGCCCAGCTGTGGCTACGGGTGCAGCCACGTAGGCGGAAAGTCGCCTAACAATTAGATATTATCAATTAAATTTTTTAATTTCAACCAAACTTTTGAATTAATTAAATTAGCTTTTCGTTGAGTCCGATCCCAAATACTCCGCCCATCCGCCGTCAGCACCGGTTGCAACACCATGCGCAGCAGCAACGGGCGAACATTGGGCAGCCTTGATAAACCGGAGGCGCGGAAGAAATCGGCACCGAAGCCCAAAACGAAAAAAGCCCGCGAATGCGGGCTTTTCAAGCTGGTCGGAGTGGAGTGATTCGAACACTCGACCCCCACGTCCCGAACGGAGAAAGCTTCGCGAAAACCCACCATTTCCGGGGCAGACAAATCTACGTGGTCCCTGTCTGTTCCGGTTCTGTCCATCCAATCGGTCCGCAAGCGGTCCGCGCGGACCATTTGTTCTCGCCTTCTTTCGGTCCGAAGCGGGGTGGCGTCAATATTGATTTTTCTCGGAAAAGGATAATTTACTGGTCGGCGGTTCGATACCGTTGAGGTCCAGCATGCAGTTTTCTGAATTGCCAGACGAAGCGAGGGAAGCCTTTCTGAATTTCGTTCGCGCGCTTGCTCGTCGGCAGGCCCGGATAGATGCTTTTGGCATTGGCCGGCAGCAAGAGCGGCAACCGCTATCTCCTCATCAGGGAAATAACCGACAAGACTAAGCCCTGCCCGAAGTTGTGTGTTGCCGGCAAGTTCGCTCCGATCCTTGACTCTGACGTTATGACTCAGCAGTTTCCCGTCGGCATGTTTGTTTCCGGGAAGCCCATGGACGACATAAAGCGATCCTACAGCCGCGAAGAATTCCATGAACTTGTGTGGTCCACTCCGATTGAAGAACTGGCGAGCCGCTTCGGGGTGACTACCAATCTTCTCATCCGGATCTGCCACAACTATCTCGTACCGGTGCCACCGAAGCGTTATCGAGAAAAGATCGAAGCCGGAGAGACACCGAAAAAGACGTCATTGCGAGCGGTCGAAAATGCCTCGCTGCATATCGTTACAATCGCGCCGCCTCAGGCCAAACCTAGCGTTTATGCTACGACCATTGTTGAGGCGGCGATCGCGGCTAGCGAAGGCAAGGGCCCTCCTGTTGCCAGAAAACCTATTCCGATTTCCAGTCCTCCACGTGAACGCTCCTCTTCCGTGCTGAAGAAGGCCGCAGCAGACCGGAATGAAGAGACCTCGGCGCCTTCCAATTTAGCTACCCCGTCCCCTGTGAAGATACGTCCGGAAGTAGCTGCTTTTATCGCGGAGCTGCGAAGTTTGCGCCCGGATCGCGACGGGTTTGTCTATCTGAAGTATGTCAAAGTTCCGCCAGCAGATCTTACCCGTGTCGCGTCCCTAATCAGCAGTATCGCAGCAGACCTTGCTCCACATGGATTCGTATTCAGCACTGAGGGCCGCATCGGCTTCGCCAAAGAAGGTACTAAGGTCGACTTCGCAATCAATGCCCCGAGAAAGAGGGTGAAAAACACCTCAAAAAATAGCTGGTATACGTTTGATTACCTGCACGTCGGGCGCTTTACCCTAGAGATCTATGGCTGCGCGGCCGGGATTGGCAAAAACTGGGCGGATAGCGATACACGGAAGATCGAGCAATCGTTGCCCAAGATAGTCGAAAGCTTTCGTATCAATTTCGTAGCGGAGAAAGAAAGGGATGAAAAGCGGCGGCGGGAGGAAGAGCTTCGCGCGCATACGGCACGTCGCCGCCAACTTGCGTCGCTTCGCGAGAAACGCGAAGGTGAGAGGCTGGAATTCCTCCGCTGGATCGCTGATGCCCGACGAGAAGTCGATGATTTGCAAGAGACGATTGCGAAGGTACCGAAAACCGGCGATCTGCCACCCGATTACCAACGAATGATTTCCTGGGCAGAAACTCGGCTCGCTGCATTAGAGGCGGAAACATCTGCCGAGCGGATACAGGCCACACTGGTGGAGAGGAAGCTCTATCCGGAACCAGACGATCTATTCGATCCTGAGGGTGATCCACCGCCGAAAACAAACTATTGGGATGATTGATGGTCGATGAGAGTTCAAATCGGCTGCCGTATTGGCCCGCAGCACTCAACAAGAAGATGGCGGCCGCTTACTGTGGATTGTCTTATGAACTATTCACGAGTCTCTGTCTGGTCGCGCCCATCGCATTCACCGGCTCGACGCGAGGCGAGCGATATCTACGACAACGTCTTGATGAATGGCTTTTGTCGTTGGACCCTAACGGCGAAATAGAGGCAGATTCCAACTCGGGGAAAACTCGCCCTCCAAAGGAAAGCCTGGCAACCAGATTGGAGAGAGGTAGGCAAGCTCCTGATCCGGAAGATGGCCCCGGCGGCTATCCCATCGTTGACGATCCATCGCATCCTCTCAAGCAATGGTACGACAAGCTCGGTTTTGACCCTCGGACTATGGGCCAAGAGGACATGAATAGATTGATGGCGCTTGCCGAGGAGAAATGGAAGGCTTCAATCCCCGGCAAACCAATTGGAAAACGCGAAAAATTGGGCCTTGAGAAACTGAGTCAATACGGCGTGAACGGGCGAGTTTCTTGGCGTCAGATCAACGGATGCGGCGACGATACCGTTAGCCGTCTGGAGGCCCGCGGTTTCGTCGGCAGAGATCGTGTCGACAATATCGACTACTTTTGGATTACCGAACAAGGTTTGGAAGCACATAAAGCGCTGCTTCGGCCTGAGTAACCTCTAGGCGAATTCTCGCTGTGTCACGCCATCTGTCACGCGACACACCCCTACCGCCACGATAGGTAGCTCCACAAATTCGTTTGAGGAGCGATATGATGTCGACTTCGATTTTGACTGTCATGACGGTGTGCTCAGGCGCAATCGCGGTGACGCTTATGGTACTGCAGGTTCTGCATTGACGGCTGAACGGGGGAATTGATGAAGGCTTGGGCGGCTATCGCGGGCACGATGTTGATATTAGTGCCGGCGACGTGCTGGGCGACCAATACCCCTTGCAGCGGCCACAAAGGCGGCATTGATCATTGCCAGGGATCGACCTTCATCTGCAACGACGGATCTGTCAGCGCCAGCAAGAAATCATGTGAGGTTTATATGGGCGGCGCCGCCCTCCTCGGATCGACGCCGGCCGATATGGAGCCAACGGCTTCACCAGATTGCTCATGCCGAGGCGGATCATATTGCGTCGGGCCACGCGGCGGCCACTTCTGCCTTACCGACGACGGCCGCAAGAGTTACCTTCGAAGGTAACGTGCACAGAGGCGCAACCGTTCGGCACGACTACTGTTCAATCCGAAAACTGCTGGCGTAGAGGCCCAACCTGGTGCCCCGGCCTTCCACGATGATCCGCATACCAGGTTTGAGGGGCTGCCTAAGATCATCGGGAACACTGCAAAGCTTGTCGTAGAAGAAGGGTAGGTCTCGCAGTTTTATCGGCAATCGGCAGCCCCTGTGACCGTTGCCATGCGCCTCGGCAACCACGAAAGGAAGTTCGACGTCGTGCCCTGCGAATATCGCCGCCACCATCGGACCGCCAAGGACGGCCGGGGCGCTTCCCAAAAAGTAGCCCATTAGTGGCGCAATCAAAATCGCGCCTATCTTTCTTAGCTGCCCTACATTCGTGATTTGCAAACCCTTCAGAACAAGGCAGGGAAATAGAACCGCCGCGACGAGACCAGCAGAAACTCGGAAGGAGGCCGTGGTCCCGACCCAAGCCGTTGATGGCACGAAACCATATCCACCCACTGTTGCTAAGATGGATATGACGCCAAGGAAGAACCAGACCAATAGCAGAATGAAAGTGGGCTTGGCGGCCCAACGTATTGCCTTTGCTTTTATTGCCTCGTTCATCAGTTCACTTAGTCCAGACTCTGCGCCGGACGAAACGTGGCATACCGTTGGTTGTGTTATCAAGGTGCCCTTCGAGATATTTGAACCGAGACAAGGAATATAACCGTTCATCGAAGTGGACCATTGAACGTCCTAGCCACCTTCAGCCGGCTATCCCAGTTCGCCAGGAAATCTCTGGCCACCTCTCGGCTTTCCATGAACGTCACGTTCTCAGCATTTCGTCGTTGCGCTGCAGCCGTGTAATTATACGAGCCGCCTATCACGAGATGCCCGTCGATCACGATAACCTTGTTATGGGCGATTGCCGGCTCGTAATCGATCCAGACCGGAATGCCGGCGGCCTCCAGCAACGTAGCTCCTGAATATTTCCGCTCATTGGTCTTGTCGAGGATCGCCAGGACTTCAACGCCCCTCCCCGCGGCGCTCTGCAGCGCGTGGATGATCGGCAGAGACGTGAAGCCATATGCCTGGACGCGGATGGAGGATTTCGCTCGGTCGATTTCGCCGACGATCAGGCTCTCACATTGCTCGGCTGGCGTGAAGCAGATGAAGACCTTTGCTGCGGCAGGCTGACCGGCATAGAGCGGGCTAGCGCATAGAAGCGCGACAATCGTGGCGACGGCGATTCTCATCTCTTCTCCATAGGAATTTCGAGCCAATCGAGATCACCATTGACTCAAATCAGCGCCGGAACATAATAAGAACCGGCATGCGGCGGCAACAAAAAAACGAGGAATAAAGTGCCCCGCGATCTCTATGCAATGCCACCTTTCGAAAGCCTGAGCTTCGTCGCTTCTATCTGCCTGACACGCCTCAGTCGTGGTACCAGGCGCGATCTTGCCGGTTATGACATCGGCAAACGCCGCAACCTTGCCCCCGTCCCCCACATCGCGCTCGACATGGCCAAAGAGCTGTTGCGCGTAGTGCAGATCTGCAATGGGGATCAACCAGTGCCGGCGGCCGAGATCGCAGCGAAAATCGAGGCGATCTTGCGCGGTATCCCGGATGAAGAAGCCTTTCACCTGGCAAGCATTTCGACGGAAGAGCGAGAAGCCGTGAAGGATCAGATCTCGGAACAAATCCGCGATGCCATCCTTGCCGCCTATACGGTGATGGCGATTGAGCGCGCACCGGAGCCGGCGAAAGCGATCGAGACCAACGGCTGGAAAGGCCACGAGAGCATCACGGCAGACGAAAAGCCGCGCTACAAATGGCGGCACACATGGGCGGGGAAAAAGGGAGACGATTTCGTCGGCTACAAGGACGGCACATGCGTCGGGCGCATATTCCGGCTCGATTATACCCAGCAATGCGAAAAATGGTTCTGGCTGGTCGAGCATGTGCCGCTTGAGCGGTTGGAACGCCAGTGTCCCTCTGGCGGATGGGAATGGGGCGCCAGGGAGGCGGCGTGTCGCGTCGAAAAATGTTATGACGCCATCATGCGACTGAACGGCAAAGGTGTTTAGGGAGAGGCCTATGTGCGGACGCGTATACATCCGATCGTCATTGCGGGAGTTGCTGGACAATTTCGCCTTTGCGGGTCCCGGTGATGTCGAAGGACTGGCGAACCGCTTTCCCCGCTACAACGGCGCACCGCAGCAGGATTACCCGATCATTGTCCGCGAGATTGTGCGAGAGCCGGACGTCATGGGTCCGATCTTTGCATCGGCGCGCTGGGGCTTCATTCCAGCTTGGGCAAAGGACGCGGGCCGGCCGATGATCAATGCCAGGGCCGAAGGGATTTCCACCAGCGGCATGTTCAAGCATTCCTACAAGTCGAAACGCTGCTTGGTGCCGATCAATGGCTTTTTCGAATGGAAGGACATCTACGGGACCGGCAAGAACAAGAAACCTTATGCGATCGCGATGAAATCGGGTGAGCCCTTCGCCCTCGCCGGCATCTGGTCCAGTCGCCGCAATCCGGATACCGGTCTCGACGAGAAGACGTTTGCGATCATCACCTGCGCGCCGAACGAAATGATGGCGCAGATCCATGACCGCATGCCCGTCGTGTTGCATCCGGAAGACTATGAGCGCTGGTTGTCAGCGGAGCCCGATCCCTATGACCTGATGAGGCCGTTCCCGAGCGAGCTGATGACTATGTGGCCGATCGGCAAGGATGTTGGTTCGCCGAAGAACGATAGACCGGATATCATCGAGCCTGTCGACGAGCCGACTGACGACGATCCGGAGCCGACACTGCTGTGAGCGAGGATCTGCAAATCGATACCAGGCCGGCCGCGCCGGTGCTGTCGACCATTGGTGCGGGAAAACCCGGATGAGAATGGACGGATGATAGCGGTTCAGTTCTGGCAGGGAAACGTGTCCTCAAGTGCAAGGAGAAGGTAGCCTTCAAAGCCCCAAGGCCCCAAACGTTGGGTCCAGGCCTTCCTCTTGACGTAGCTCTCAAATATTGCCGCATACCGCTCGCCGTCAATTTTCGTATTGGCAGGAGGACAGTACAGCCGCTTTCCATTTGCTTTCGTCGCCATTTCGTCATTTGCCCAGGAGAGTGCCTCTCCCGCAATGAAAAGCATCTCTTGAAGGTTGGTGTCCGTTCTCGCTTTTGCGGCAAACACGGAGACTGCGGAATTGTCCGTCGCCAAAGCGGGATGGCTTTGAACAGCCAACGCAATGACTGCTAGCGCGAACATTCTCCTCATCGAATCTCCCTTATTGCTATGAAAAGGCCCCCATCCGGTTAGGGACAGGGGCAGAGGTCCATGAAGTGCTCGTTTCAATTGCGGTCGTGGGCACGGCCGACTGTGGAATTAGAACATGAGAATGTCGTGAGCGATATACGCCCTTTGGCCTCGCAATGCCGCCCGTCCGGATAGTACCTTCATCCCGAACTGATGCCTGCAAATGCCTGATCCTTTATGAGGATTGACTAATTATCGCGCTCTGGCAATGTACTCGGATAGGATGAGGAGCCGAGCTTTTTTGCCTTCAGCGCAGGGGGCGTTTATGGCTGACGAAAAAATAGGTGCTTCCGCAGCAGTAAATACTGATTTGTCTGAACGAATTCAGGCTCCTCTTTTATATGCGTCAACGTTTCACGCGTATTGGAGCAGCACCGAATTTAACGTTATCCTGTCGGTCAATTCGCTGGCCCGTTCTCAGCCTACAAATGAAAATCCAAGCGGTTTTCGCGCCGGGATCCAACCTGCAGCGATCCTTGCGATGAGCCCTCAGTCCGCAAAGGATTTGTCACTCCTACTTCAGGACGGTGTGAGGAAATACGAAGACATGTATGGCCCGCTAGAAACGGACTTCGCGCGAATGTCTCGAAATCGCTTCAAGTAAAACATTGTCGAACAGCGGAGACGACGGGTTAACCGCAGGGCTTCTTTGCGGCATGATATTCGCGGCGTTGCTACTTGCAGTGCCGTTTTTTGTTTTGGGAGAGACGGTTGAATTCAATTCATTGCACTTGACTCTCGCGTGCATCCGGATGAATTCGTATTTTCAGAATGAACAGGACATACTGCCGCAGCTAAATTAATCCCTTGTTTACTCGAATGTGTTGACTTATATGGCAACATTAGATCAACTGGTCAAAATGGGAGTTCTCGTACCCGTTCGCGTTCGGTTGCAGAGACACGAGTATGAAGATCGCAGAATATTCGCATTTCCGGGATTTGACGCTTGGCTTCGCGGCCCAGTTATGACAGCGACCCAATTCTATGCTGACGATATTTCGCCGCGCCAACAGGCGTTTGCCATCATTAAGGATTTCATTGCCGGCAAACCGTTCCCCGGACCGCGAATGTTCAAAAGAATGCGCCCTGGGAGCGATGACGTATGGGAAATGCGAACCGCGGATCTACGATTCTTCGGGTGGTTTGCAGCCAAGGATTGCTTTGTGGCGGTCGCGGGCGATTTCTTTGAAACGCTAAAGGAAGACAAATCGCGTTACGAGGCGCATCGCCTGGATGTTCTCGCCAAGCGTATCGCTATTGATCTTGATGAACCAAAGTATCTTAAGGGAGCGAAGGAAAATGACGTCGTATCTGGATGACGACCAAGAGGGGTTATTTGCCCTTGATCCCAAAAGTGAAGCCGTTGCTGTATTCGTGAATGCGGTCGGGACCGAATTGCAAGGGGCCTTCGCGCAGCGTAAACATGACTGTAAGCTCACTCAGCAAGATTTGGCGAAATCCTTGGGCGTAGACCGGTCCAGAATCCATCGCTGCCTCTCGGGTTCAAATAACCTTACGCTGGAATCTGTGGCGGAACTGGCTTGGGCGATGGGCGGTCGACCGGAATTCAAAATCGTGCTTAATGACCTGCCTGAATCAGGATGCAATCATCTTGTAATGTTAACGACAACAAGCCCGGAAACCGCCGATTGGTCATACCGCCATACGCCGGGCGCTGGATCGATCATAGAGCCGGTAACTTGGTCGCCGCCTGGCGTTAATCATGTCCGTGTGACAAAGGCTGCGCAGGCTCGCGAAGAAAAGCTTTCCAACATCCAATCTCTGACTTGCGAAGCTTTTTGAAATGAAGATCCATAGCCTTACGGTATGTGATTTTGTGCGCCGTGAAGACAATGGCAAGTTTATTATTATCGGCGCGTATACCAATGAAATAATATTTAGCTCGCTGCCATCGCCGTTCTTCTTGTCACTTTGGTTCCTGTTGGAACATGAAAAGGTGGGGGTAGACAAAATTGCGCTGCGTGGAGTTCTAGGTGGCCAAGCGGAACCTGTATTTTTCATCGAAGGCGAAGTCGATGTTATTGACACGTCTAACTGGAGTCCTATGGCGCTCGGCACTGGTATCACAATCCTTGAGCCTGGAACGCTGACTATTGATGCTAAGCTCGGCGATGAAGACTGGGAGACGGTTCGTGAACTTCGAATTACGATGGGACCAATATTTTCAACAGGAGGCAGTGGTCCGTCGTAGTACAGCGAACGATCGTTTTAGGTTCCAGAAACCCGCCGAAGCGGGTTTCTTTTTGCGACGACGTCACGGCCACATCTTCGCAATATAACTGCTCTTCACCGCGGATTGCTGCTCTGCCGATCCTGTCGTTGCAGAATTTCGCGAACGACCTTCACGTCGCCGTTCAGCTCGTTGACCGACGACGTGAGATCCTTGATCGAGGCGAGCACCGACCCGACCGACTGCTCGCTTGCCGACATGCGAAAGCCGAGCGTCTTGATATCGCCCTCCGCGGTCGACTGTCGCGTTTCGATCGCCTGCAGACGCTGATCGACACGGGCCGAAGTCGCTTCGGTGAGGACGATGAAGTCCTTGCGCCAGCCCTGCAGGTCCTCGATATCGCGGCTTTTGTTCGCCGTGACCCAGACACCCATGCCGACCGAAGAGGCGATCGACAGAATTCCGACAAGGGTATTGATGTTCGCCCCCATCCTCTTCGCGCGCTCCGGCATTTGCATCTCTTCATCTCCGGTTTCGTCAGCCACTGTCTTTCACGTCTTTCAATGCGGTATGGAGAGGAGGCCGGCACCGATGGCGAGCGCGAGGGTGCCGGCAGTGAGGAAGAACAACGTCAGCAGAACGGCGCTGCTCATTTGTCCACTGGCGGCTGAGGTTTGATGAGGCCGCCGAAGCCATCGCGGACGATGTTGATCAGGATCTTCGACGAACCAAGCACCGCGACAATCGCAGCGGCGTATTTGGGGCTGATCCACGACTGAGAGCATTCGAGAAGCCCCGTTGCCAACTGGGTGCAGCCCGTGGCGATCAGGAATGCCGTGACGGCCGCGAGAACGGCGATCAGGATATTGAGAAGGTTATGGACGGCGTTCGTATTGAACATGGGTGTTTTCCTTTACTGCGCGGCCTTGGCCTGCTGGAGAGCGCTGGAGACGACGGCGTATGCCTGTGCGACCTTCACGACGGCATCAACGACGGTGGTGTGGGAAGGATCGGCGCAGATGGTCTCCACGCCGGCATAGGCTGCAGCTTCCTTGGAAACCGTGCCGGCCTTCAATTTGCCGGTGGCAGCGACCGCGGAGAACGCGACATGGGCAATTTCGATCGCCGAACAGACCTTCGGAAGGTTCTGCTCAATAGCGTTATCGACCTGGCTGGTGGTCTGGCATGCGGAGAGAGAAGCGACGGACAGCATGAGGCTGCCCGCCATCGCGAGATGGAGGATGCGCATGGAGATGGTCCTTTTAGTTGGAGGGGAGGATCAGGCTTCGTTGTTGGAAACGACGCCGTTGGAATTCACGACAGGTAATGCTCCAGTCGGCAGAGGTTCACCGGCTGGCCAACGATAGGAAGTGACCCGAGCAGTCGCGAAAGGCTTGATGTTCACAGCGTCCGACTGATTGCCGCCGAGAACCATGATATTGCCCTGTTGGTCTTTGCCGACGACCAAACCAACGTGGCCTCCCCCTACCCGCTTGAAGGTCACCACGCAGCCAACCGCGGGAGCTTTGAGGGAAACACCCCAATTTTGATAGGACAGCGCAAGGCCCGATCGGGTGGACTTGATGCCGACGCTCTCGAAAACGAAGCCTACGAATCCTGCACACCAGGGCGTGGCATCGTCTCGAAATGGCAGGCCGAGTTTTTCCCACATCTGAACGATTTCGGGATTATTGCCTGATCCAACGACTTCATGGAGGCCGATGTATTTGCGCGCGAAAGCGAGCCACCGGGGCTCGGTTGCTTGGGTCATGATACTGCTCCGATAAAAAAAGGGCCGGCAAAGCGACCGCTATATTTGGCTTAACTAATATTATGTAGCTCGAAAGATTTCTTCGAGAGCCGGCCTTCCCGACGTATAGTTCAACTCACACGGGATATCGGTGGGGGGCAATTCAATGAAAAGGAACATGGTCTTTGCGCTGGCGGCCGCAGCTTTTTTTCTTATGAGTCAGCAACCGTCTTTTTCTCAAGCTGGCGTTTGTAACCGGCAGGGAGACGAAATCGCTACTAAAGTACGAAGTGACGCGGATAAGTGGATTGCCGCGATCGACCCATCTTTGCCGAAGGACGAACAGGACGCTTTCCGTTTGCTATTTTCCAGAAATAGGGACCGGACGCTTGCAGCCGTGAACAAAATGACACGAGAGTGCACTGCTAAATACAAACCCATGCAAGACATGATGGATGGAATTGTTACTTACTACACAGGCGGTCTTTCAAAAATACTCGCGCCGAGAATGACGCATGTAGACGTATCAGAACTACTTAATGGTTACCCTTTAGGTGGCCCAAATGCCTTAATTCCTAAATTTCGCGAAGATATTCTTCGAGGAGACAACGGAACCGTAGCGAACATAATTCGCGATCCGTGGAAATGCTTGAGCTTCCAGCGCAAATGCTAAGGTGTCATCATGAAGCGATTTTTGCTAGCAGTCGTGGCATGTATTTCTATTTCAAACACGGCACTCGCACAGTACGCCGCAGTTTGCAATCGGCAAGCGAACACGATTGGCCAAGGGATCGCAAACGATGTCGCTCGTCGGATAAACGAAGTGTATAGATATGATATACCAGAAGACGAGCGACAAGCTCTGATCCTGCTTCATATCCGCGCTCGTGATCGGGCGTTCGCGGCTGTTGAACAGCTACGAATGCAATGCACAGCGCGATATATCCCCATGCAGAACATGGCCAATTTGGTGGTGAGAACGTATTCCTTGGGCTTGTCGGAGTTCTTACCGCGTCAGATGACTTATGTGGACGTCTCGGAAATTGTGAACGGCCGCCCTTTGGGTGGCCCCAATGCGGCGATTCCAAAAGCGCGCGAAGACGCCCTGCGAAACCTTCATATTGGCGGGGATGCAGCAAAAATCGTCCGCGATCCAAAGCAAATTTTGCCGTGGAATTGGTGACGCGTGCGCTGGCTAGTGCCATCTAAAGCCTTGCCGCCGCGGTAAAGAAATCGTCGATCTGCTGAGCCGTGAAGCCCATGGCTGCAAAGCCTTTCTCCCTCATCGGCGAATAGCGCCGAGTGCCTACCGTGCCAGTAGGCTGACAAGAACGGCCGCCGTGAGCGTCAAGCCGCCGAATATCATGATGAGCAATTTCATCATGTGGCGCATCATTCGTTTGCTTCTAGGGCGCAATTGGTGACCACAGGTTTCGAAAATGCTCAAAGTATATGGCAACTATCCGTTAGAAAAATAGCTGCCAAAATTCTGCTGTCGAAGACTATAATTGGGTCTTCTGCACTTCATCCGCTGCGGCCTTCATGTCGGTCAGCGTCTCAAGTTCGTTGATACGGGACTTTAGGGCCTCAATAGTCTTGTCTTTTGCCGCTATGGCAGATTCGGCCTCAGCAAGGCCGAACATCATCTGACCGATTTTAATTTGAAGTGCAGTTTGAGCATCCATTACGCATAAACCTTCGTGGTTGATGTGATGATAAACGTTTGCTTGCCGCCTGCCGCCAGCGAAAACCCCGCGTTAGTCGAGAGGGCGTTTATTGCGGCGCCGGATGGGGGATACACAAGCAAAGCGTTTGCCCCGGAGTTAATGACGGAAATCAGGGCTCCGATCTTATTTGGCAAGATGACGCCGGCGCCGGACGCTGTGGTCGTGACTTCGTTTACTGTTGAAGTTAGTGCTAACGCGGTACCTTGGGTGGTACCTGTCGCCGTCAGACCGGTAGAAACCTTATTACATAGGATACTTCCGGCGACCAAAGCACCGGTGCCTTTGCCGGATAGAGATAGATCGATGTTGGTGTCGTTACCGGCAGCCGCGAGAGTAACTGGACTATTAGTCACAGAGGCAACAATATTAAGAAAGTTAACTGTAGAACCGTTGCCTTGAACTTTCATTAGAGTGCGGGCGAAGTCTTGCGAAATATTAAGGCCGCCGCTACCCTTCATATCGAGGCCCAAACCACGATTAGCATCTGAGCCTTGTGCGCGGACTGCAGGATCGAACCCTGAATTAGCGCCGCTTATTTTCACGTAATTCGCAAGGTGATTTCCAAGTAAGACGCTTCCTGTGCCTTTGCCGGTTATGAAAGCGTCAATGTTCGCATCCGATACACCATCCGCCTGTAGTCCGATTGAATTACCGGAGGTCTTTGGGTCGATACGAAGAAACTGACCGCGTACGGGCGTCGCACTGAGATAAACTCGTAGGCTTTCGTAGCCTTGCACGCCGCCCAGGCTAGCGTACCCGTTATGCCCTGCCGTGGCGTCTTCCGGATAAATGCCAATTTGATCCCGCGCAAAATACCCCGCATAATTCCCGCTCCCAATAAATATTGGTCGGTTCTTGCCATTGCCAGCCAGCCCAGACCTCAAGGCGTAGTAGCGCCCCAGATTGTTGTCACCGGCGATGGCATAAAGATTGACGTTTTCCTCGTCGCTCCCAGCCACGGACTGTACGCGGAGCGTCGATAGCTGATCGTTGATGTTGCCGCGATATGAAAATGAGACATTCGAGGCATCGCCGGGGGCAGATGCGAGGGTGAGCGTCTTTATGTCGACGAAGGACGACACTGTACACACGACGCCATTGATCTTGAACTCGAAATCGCTGAAGAATAAGGGCACGAATGGATCGCCGGAAACCCATGTGACCATCGTCCCACTGACGTTGCAGATGCCCGAGCCGGTGGTATAGCACCACTGGAAGAACTCAGTGTCAGCGGACGAGAAGGTTACCGCAGAGCCGTCACTCTCTGTCAGGGTGATCGTGTTCGCATCAATAAACGCCGAGACCCTAAACTTCTTTCGCAGGAAGTAGAGGTTGGTTCCCACCCACGATGCATCGAACGCGGAGCCGTCGATACGCGAGATATTGCCGGTGCTAACGACTGCGCTAGCACGCCCCCGGGCAGCAGAATTGTAGATGATGAGTTCGGTTGGGTTGTTGTTCTTGGCCGACTGGATTGAGTTCCAGTTTCCGTGCCCGTCACTTGATATCCAAGACCCCGTGCCACGACTTGCATCACCGCCGCCGATCTGGATTCCGCCTTTGCCATTGCCGTCGAAGTTAGCTTGCTGGCCGACGCCCAGGTAGTTCCCGGCTCGCGTCACGGAACTGATGCCTGGCTGCAGCGCGCCGATTGCAGACGCGAAGGCCGGCCCGTCGACAGAATTTGAGATGCCGCGAACGAAAGCCGATGCCGTGAAGGTGGATGCCTCACCCTCGGTCGTAAAATATACGACCTGATCGGTGCCGGGATTGGCAGCGTCGATCGCCGCCAGCGGTGGACCGATTACCGCATCTTGCACGTTATTGATGATGTTGGTGAAGGACATCGACTGATAATTGTCGATATCAGCGTCCCACACGAGAACGAAAGTCTTGTCCGGATTGGTGACATCCGGGACTTGGACGAGATCGCTATAGTCGGACTTGATGGCCAGGTCGACGCCGCTGCGAACGGCTTTGATGCCATCGGCAGCCGTCACCATGGCCGGATAGCGAGGGACAACGCGCAGGCGCAATGAAGTGGTGCTCATGTTCTGACAATCCCGTCGATGACCGGCACGAAGCCGACAAGCTCCTGCTCTGTGATGTCTTCGCGTGTAATGGTGAGGCCGATCTCATAGGTTCCTGGCGTCAAGCGGCGCATCTCGTCGGCCGTGAAATGCCATTGGACGATGCCGGTTGCGGTCAGTTCGATATGGCCGTCATCCGTGGAAGCCGATAGGATGCGGCATTGTGTCGAGCGTGAACGAAGTTCCAGCGACACGGAAAGGCCCGTGAGATCGGTCAGGACTTCGCTCGTGTCATCGTCGATTAGCTCGATCGTGCCGAACCAATCCGCGCGGTTCGATACCGGAGCAAAGTTCGCTTCGTACATCGTCAGAGCCTTATGTAAATCGTGAGAGCGCGAGAGGGCTGAATGTTGTTGTGGGCCTGCCCGCCGCCCGTGGGGGCCATAGTTATGCCGGTCGCCGATGTCGTCGTGTTGAGATCACCCGGATTTGAGCCGCCTTGGGCGAATGCACCGACATTGCCGGAACCCAATCCAAAGCCGCGGGCTGTATTCCCCCAATTGTGAGAGTGGCCAGGGTCCGAGAGCCCGTGAGCGTGGCTTGGCATTTCACCGATAGAAAGCGTGTGTGCCGCTTCACCGCCGGCCCACCCGAGGACAGCCCCCGGGATAATGTTGGCCGCAGTGTTGCCCATGACATCCGTGCCGACGATCGCTCTGCCGCGCCAGTCGGGGAGCGTCATCTGCTTATTGGCATTCCAATCGACCAAGGCATTCGCGCCGCGGCCGCCGACAACGACGAGAGACGAATCCGCATTCCAGAGCCATTCGAAGAGCGCTTGAGCATCCGAGTTCGCGCGCTCCGATGCGCCGGAGATGGCGGACCCGATCGTACGGGCGTTGGCGCGCACGAAACCTGTTCGCGTCCCGGCTCCATATCCCATGATCATGTCACCGGTGATCAACACCGCATTCGGATCAACCGGATTGTCACCCCCACCCCCGCCGCCGGTCGCCGGCCCGATGATCGGCAAACCGTCCACATCATAGATGATGACACCCTGCGCCGTCGTCAGGCGCTCACGATAGAAGCCGTCAGCCTCGTCGAAGAATACCGGCGGGAAATAGCCGTTTCCGTCCGTCTGGACTGGATTTGGATGCGCGTTGATCTCCCCAAGGGAATACGACTTGTATACGGTGATCGGCGTCGACGTCCCGCCCTTGTAGAAATATGCCCTGGCGCCGATGAATGGTTTCCCGTTCGCGTCATGGGTCTGCGTGTTGGACTGGTTCCAGAAACCGGCCATCTTTCATTGTCCTTCGATTTGAGGCATTGTCGGCCGCATGCAAACCATCGATCACGATCCGCACGAGCCGAAGATTGACCGGACACCCGGTCCATGGCGCTGGGTGTTCCCTGTCATTTTGGCTGTGATCGGCGTCAATTTGTTCACGGGTCAACTGAGCTGGCCGTCATTCCTTGGCGGAGTGGGTGCGGGCGGTGTTTTGGCAGCTTGGGCAATCGAAATTACCGGCAATAAAGTTCCCGAGTCCTGGAAGTCTAAACCTCGGCGTGACGGCAACTAATTCGACGCCGCAATTCTTCCTGGCGCCGTCGAAGAGAGGTTGTTCAGGATCGCCGTCGCCATTCCACGTTTTGCCGTATCGGACGTCACCTTGCTTGCCGCGACGGTCAGCAGGTTTTGGGCCGCCTGCGGATCGGTTTCCATCAGTCCCCGACCAATGCGCTCGATGACACGCGGCGGCATACCCTTCCCTTCGTTCAGAACCCGCGTCACGGCTTGAATGGCGGCCGTTTTCAGATCGCCGCGGAACAGGTTCGCCAACACGGCCGGATCGAAATTGGCGATATCCGACATGTCCGCGATGTTGTCGGCGGTTCGAGAGCCACCAACAGCCTGATTGAGGGTTTCGAACATCCTCTGCTCGCGACCGACACGATTACCAAGTTGCTGGGCCATGCCCGGAGCCGCGAACGCTTGGAACTCACTCTCGTACTTCGGCGTCATCAGCATGCGCGCCTTATTCGTCGTCGGCGATGCTGCAGCCGCTTCCACGCGCGTGATCAGAGGATCGGCGTAACCTGCTCGGAATGCCTGCTGTCGATCGGGCGCCATCGCATCGAAGCCGGCAATATTGTCGGCAGCACGAGTTCGACCCGAAGCCGCAGCAGTCCCGGCGTCGACAGCATCAATCACGCCGCTGCGTTCGGCATAATTGTTTGCCGCCTGGCGATAGGAAGGCGACGCCTCGGCGAGGGCGTTGTTGATCTGCCGCTGCACCTGCCCCAACGCATTGGCCCGCCAGTTCGCCCCCTGGTTCGTGGCCCGCTGGATCATGTCATCGACGTCCATCTTCGCTCGGAAGAGGGTATTGAAGTCAGTCACTTGCGAATTGCCATCGGAAAGCATGTTCCGGACCCGAACAAGCGCACCCTCGATCGTGTCATAGCCGATGTTGTCGCGTGGGTTCACGACCTGATTGACGCCGGGTGCAAGCGTCTGATCGATCGTATCGAGCACAGGCGTGACATTGACTGCGCCTGCGTCACGGCGGGCGGCGCCATAGAGCTGATCAGCCTCTGAGTCTCGAGCGCCTGTCAACGATGCGGCACGCTGGGCAGCCGTATCGGGTGCTGCGAAGCCTTCAGCAAGCGCATTTGATAAACGCTCTCCCTGCCCAGCCTGCCGGGTCAGCAACTGATTGACGACCTCCTGCCGTGCATCGTTGGGCGTACGAGCGACGGCGGAAAGCATTCGCTGGCCTGCATTGCCCAATGCATCAGCCACAGCATATCCCTGCTGTCCGTCGTCAACCGCGGACTGCATGATGTTGGCAATCTGATCAGGTGTGCGGCCAGCCCGTTCCATCGCGGTCCCCAATGCACGAATAGCCGCCGGCTGCGGATTGAGGCGCGCTGTAATAGGAGCTGCGAGCGATCGCAAAAAGGAGCCGGCACCAGCCGCGACATATGGGACTGCAGCGCCTGTGCCTAGCCCGACGAGCGCACCAATACCGCCACTCTGTAGCCGATTCAGGAATCCACCTTCACCGCTTCCGAACCCTTGAGCGCCACCAAGAGCCGCGCCTTCCCCAGCCCCAACCGCCGCTACGCGCCCAAGGCTCGCGCCTCGCTCGATGGCATTCGCAGTAGCAGACAGACCGCTTTTCGCCAGCCCCACTCCACCGGCTACGCCACCGGTCAACTGACCAGCAAGACGATAGCCGCCGCGGCTCTGCTCGTCCGATGCATTGATGGCACGTTCAGCGGCCAAGGCCTTGTCGTAGTCGGCGTTCTTCGTGTCGGAGGCGAATGGAGCGTTGAGAACACGAGCGATGGCACCGAGCGGATTATATTCACCGGCATAAAGACCACTATTGTAATAGTCGTCGCTCGGCCGCTGAACCGACAGAGGGCCGCTCTTTGCCTGCGCTGCCATTTCGTCGGCGAGGCCGAACGAAAGCGTGTCGGCAAGGCCTCGCCCGAAAGCGTCGACGCGGCCGGCAAGGCTGTCGCGGGTATCGGCAGGCGCACCGGTGATGAGCCGCCCGACGCCGGTATCGGTTTTCCCCGGCACGACACCGCTATTATCCGGCTGTGCTGCAGGCTGACCGACAAGCGTCTTTTCGATCTCGTCGACAGTCGCTTGCTGCTGATCCGGCGACAGCCGTTCAAAGCTATCGTCGACAGTGACGCGGTGGCCGCCGATGTTCAAAACGGTCATTTTTCAATGCTCCACTTCACACCGGAGGAAGTCGTGTTACCCGACGCCGGGGCGACGGATGGCGATTGATAGTCCTCGCCATACATCTGCTTATAGGCACCGGAGAGACGAGCCTTTGCGCCGGCAACATAGTCGCGGATGCGCCCGAGCTGCGCTTTGAGATCTTCCTCGCTCTGTGCCTGGCTTAGAGATGCAAGATTGTTCTGCAACAGCTCATTTTCCTTGTCCGAGATGGCGCCGAGCGCACCCCCGGTTTTGGAGGCGTCACGCATCGCCTGCAGGACGCTGAAGCCGATCTGGGATTTCAGCGTGTTCAAGCGGGCCTGTACGCTTGCGCCCTTGCCGCCGGGAACGTTCGGCAGCAGCCCAGACCAACCCGTTACGCGGCCGAGGTCCGGATCCTTGGAAAGCTCGTTTGCTGCGGCGTCGAGTCGATCGAGGCTAGAAAGCGTGCTTCCGAGCGACGAACCCGCGGCGATCCGGTTGGCCTGCTGTTCGCCCGTATCAGTGCCGACTTTCTTCTGAAACGCCTCGCCCTGAACATCTTTCGCTTGCGTGTCGACAATCTGGCCAGTTTTGTTGTTGCGGGTGATGACGGACGTACCGAGGTCCGTGCTGGTGACACCAGGCGTCGGCACGAATCCGGCCGGCAGTCTCGTTTGCTGGAAGGTGCCATCCTTGGCAAGCTGACCAATGACGGTATTGCCGTTGGCGTCCGTACCGTAGATCGGCGCCAGGCCGTATTCCGTTGCACCAACCATCCCCTCGGGAGGCGCAATCCATTGGCCGCTTTCGGCGTCATAGAAGGCACCCTTCCCGTTGCTGAGCAGTTCCTTTTTCGCGCTACCGAACTTGCCGAGGCTCTGAACTTCCCCGGTCGATGCGTTCGCCCTGGCAAGCGTGCCGTCATCGAGCTTCACGAAAGACCACGGCTGAGCCATCTTACCGGTAAGCACCTGCTGCCAGAGCTGCAATCCGACTTGGCGCGTATAGGGATTGCGCACCATGGCAGCGATCTGGTCGTTTGTGACGTTCTGGCGCGTTGCCGGCTGCGCGGCGGCGATCATGTTCGCTCCGGCGTTTGCGGTCGGCGCGGTTGCGGGCTGAGTTGCTTGCGGAGGAGGATTGACCGGTGCTGACGCTGCGGTCTGGGCAGGCTGCCGATATGCAGTCGTCACCATGGGGTCGACATAACCCGGGTTCGCCGTGACCAGTCCAAGCAACGCGTTCATCTGATCGGGAGTGACCGTGCTAGGGTCGAAATTCGTCGCAGTGGGGACCGCCTGTGGTGCCGGATTGGTGGCTCGCATCTGTGCGGCCGCACCCGGGCCAAGAATGCCGATCGACGGGTCAAGGCTCGCAACCTGCGTCGGCGCGGCCGGAGCGGCCGTCTGCGGCTGAGCATTGGCAAACTGCGTGCTGTAGTAGTTTTGCGTCAGCGCGGCACGTCGCGCGGCCTCGCCGCCGGCCTGATCGTAACCGCGGAACTTCCACGCATTCGCCATGATGTTCGCGGCCTCCTGCGGGCTCTTGGCAGCGTTCAGGCGCTGAACAAGCGTCGGATCTTCCTGAAGGAAGAACTTCGCCTGCGTGGCCGGGGAAATGTTCGACGGGTCTTCGCCCTGCGACTGTGCGAAATTGCGCAGGTTGGCAAGCCGCTCATTGCGCCACGACAGGATGCCGCCTGCGGTTCCCGCTTGGCCGCTCTGCGAGGGATCGGGCCATGCAGCGTTGACGTTCGCAGGCGACCAGCCGCTTTCCGCGCGCCCGGTGGCGGCAACCGCGGCCAAGCCATAGGGGTTCGTCAGACCGCCGCTGCGCACCGTGTCGATGAACTGATTCTGGATATCGTTCGGCGTGCCGGCCGAGACATTTCCCTGCACAGGCGCGGGGTTCGTGGCTGCAATCTGCTGCTGAGCCGCCGGGGCCGGAACGCTCTTGGCACCGAACAACCGACCGAGAAATCCCGGCTGCTGTTGGGGCGCGGCCGTGCCGGTAATCGCCGGAATGACGTTCTGTTCAAAGGCCTTGTTCTGCGCAGCAGTGTCGAGCGCATTGCCGGCCGAATCCTGCAGCGTCTTGAGCCAAGAGGTGTCAGCCGTTGGGAGGGCTGCGATCGGGACGCGGAGATTTGCGATCGCCATTAGAATAGACCTCCAGTGACCGCCTTTGTGCCGAGGCTCAAACCAGTTCCAAGCAATCCGCTCAAGAAGCTGCCCTGCTGCTGGGCTCTCTGTTCCTTGACCTGTGCCAGGTCATTGTTGAGGCCCATCTGCCCCTGAGCAACCGAACTCTCGAGCCCGAGGCGATCGTTGGCCGTGCTCTGATAAAGATTGGCGACGTTTCCAAGCGCTCCGGAGGCACCATTGGCAGCGCTCAGGCCTTGGCCCGACAAACCATTCAGCCGGTCAAGCCAGCTTCCATATTCCTGATCGGCAAGACCGGTCCCATATTTTGACAACGCCGTCAGTGTGTTGCCTGAGTTGAGCATCCCGGCCGCCGATGCGCCGCGCAAAGCCGCCTGCGTGCCCTGGTCGAGCGTGAATTGATAGCCGGGGCTCGTTTGAAATGCGGAAGTGGCCGCCGCGTTACCGTCAGCACCATTCAGCCCGAGCGCATCGGAATACATGCTGGTCGCGCTTTTCCCAGCCGTGAGATACGGATCGTAGTTGCTGACGGCCTGGTCGAGCGCGTTGGCCGACTTCGTCTCACCGGTATTGATGATGCTGTTGCCGGTGTTTTGCAGGTTGTTGAGCAAAACGCCGTTCTGCCCAATCGCCTTCATCGTCGCCTTGCCGATGTTGGCGCCTGTTAGGCTGTCGAGAAAACCCATAATCAGCCTCCTAAGGCAGTAATGCGCTGTTCGGCTTCGCGCAGATGTTCATCGAGGCGCTTCAGATACTGGTACCAGTTCTGATTGACGCGGCCGGTTTGAGGGTCAACGAAACGCTCCGTTGGGACCGGGAGCTGCGGAAGAGGTGCGAGCGCGGTAGCCATCAGTTCGAAACCGGTGTTGCTTGCTGTGAGCCGCCCATGATCGACACATAGACGGGGTCTGAAACGTCGATGCGCCAGACGCGACCGTATCGGCTCGACATGCCCGTACGATTGACCACGACGGGCGTTCGATGCGTTGCGAGCCGGCCGATCTGGCGCTGCAATGGCGTCCCGAACGAATTGCCGCCGTCATCGGACCATGAGATCAGGCAGACAGGATCTGTCTCGATCGGCTCGGAACCCGTCACTAGGCCCTGACCAACGATCATGTCGAAGTCGGCGCGGGGGATGGCGATGCGATCAGGGAAACTTGTGGTCGGTAGCGAAATCACGCTCAAGACAAGCGGATTGCTGCCTTCCTTGTAATAATCCGGGTCGAGCTTCCAAACATCAGCCGTAGTCCGATCGCCGATCATCCACCCGCTGAAGGCCTTGATGGAGCAGACGCCGCGCCAATGGTTATCAAGATAGCTCGCGCGCTCGTGCCAGAAGCCGGTTGCAAGCTCATAGGTCCACGAGAACGACGGGCCGGTCACTGTTGCCCACATATGGCCCGAGGTGACGGCAACTGTGACATCGAGTGTCGATTTGTCCGTGACCGCCTCAATCAGGCGATCGAGATCGGGCGTGGAAATCTTGGTAGGCTGATAACCGCCATCAAGCCGATAGACGCCATTGTCGTCGGCGACGAAGATCAGGCTTGAGAAACCCTCCTCATTGCCGGCAATAGCGAATGTGTCTGCCAAGCCCTTCGAAAACACAGCGGCGCGCGAGAACGGCGAACCCGTGGCATTGCCGGCATTCTGCCAGAACTCCATGCCAGACGGCCCAAAGAGAACGAGCTGTTCGCCGAAACCGATGGCGTTCAAAAGGCCGCCAGGATGGCTTTCCGCCTTCCCGAAGTCCAAGGCGCTGACGGTCGTATCGTTCAGGCCCGAGACGAAATATCGCCCGTCGCGGATCGCAAAGATGAAATACCCGTCAATGAACGTCACGCAGATGGGTTGCGGCAGATCACCGTCAGGATATGCCGTGGGTGGCGCATCGCGTGTTACGACGAAAGCACCTTCTTCGGTCACGCAAACGATATCGGGGACGGGAGCCTTATTATTTCGCGCGAATGTGACACGCTTCGTTCCGGGCAACTCGCCAATATCTGTCACCACGAAGGCACCCGAGACGAGATTGACACGCGTGAGGCGGTCGGCCTGCGCCACGAAGAGATCGCCATTGTAATAGTGAAAGCCGCGGCAACCGTTATGTGTCGTGGTGGCGATCTGCGAAAGTCCCGGTGCGCGGCGACGCGCAAAGCTGTTGCGCGCGCCTTGGTCAAGCGGTTCCGCATAGCAGTTGATCAGCCGGCCGGAGCCTTCGCCCGGGCGCGCGCCTGGCGCCGTGCTTGTTGGGAAAACTATGTCTACCATCAGAAATAATCCACCGGCAGAACGGAACCGGGAACATAGGTTGAGTTCTTGAGCTGCCGCAGGATGTTTTCGGCCGCGGCGTTGGAGGCCTCATTGCGTGGCTGCCCAAAGCTCGGCGCCGCCTCATTTGCAAGGATCGTCGCCAACGGATTGATGAACACGTCGTCAAACTCGTCGGGATCATTCGCGCCGTAAATCTGCCGCTGGCTCAGTTCGGCAAGCTTGCCGTCAATGATGCCCTCGATGTCCTCGACGTTCTCGGGCGCTGGGTTCTGCCCTACCCCGCCATCCGCCTGCAGCAGCTTGAGCGTGGCAAGAATCAGGTCTTGTCTCGTCTTCATCTCGCCACGCTCCGTTTTAGATTATGCGGCCACGTATTCGGCTTTGTCTTCGGCAGACAGGGCGTTGAATGCGTCGGCTTCTTCCTTAGTAAGGGGTGCCTTGACAACGTCAGCACCCTTCATGATGGCAAAGGTGCCATCTTCCTGCTCAGAGGCGAGCAGAACCGCCGGCTTGGGCGCCGTCAGCGTCTTCAGCAGCTCTTTCGGGATATCCTTCTCGGACACCTCGAAATGCTTGTTGGTGCGAAGCTTGCCCAGGAGGAAGGTCTCGCTGTCGCTGTCGATCTTCTCGACCTTGCCGTCAAAGAAGGTATGGCCGCCCATCTCAACGACTTTGTCGTCACCCTTTGGCGCCCGGTAGGTTACGGAAATCTTCGCCATGTTCCGTCACCTCACTTCATGAAGCCGGTGAGGTAGCACGTCGCCGTGCCATCGGCAGCGGTCGCGGAACCTGTCTGGAACTTCAGTGCGATACTCGTTTCGACCGTGAACTCGTAATAGAGGCCAGCCGCCGCAAGCGTCGTGGTGGAACCGCCGGCCTGACCGATGGTGGACGCTGCGACGAAGCGGGAATCGTTGCCGGCGTCACCGAGGGACACAGACACCGTCGGCGTGCCGTTGGTGTCGATGTCCGTCAGCGCGAGATAGACGCCGGTTACGACAAAGCCTTTCGGCACCTTCATAAGCTGCACGGTGTTGCCTGTGGCTTCATCGGCAGCGACGATAGCGATAACGCCACCAAGCGTCTTCACGGTGCGCGCAAAGCCCTGATTGCCAACCTGAGGCTGGCGGTATGCGATACGATCAGCCATTAGCCGATCTCCTTTATCGTTGGATGGAAGGGAGAGGAGCCGAACTATGCCGGCTCCAATGGCTTAGGCGTTCGCAACGCCGGAAACGAAACCGGTGACCATGCCCCAATCGACCAGCGTCCCGACCGTGGCGCCGGAACCGGCATCGAGCGGAGCCTTGGCGATCTTGCCGGTACCGTACTGCGCTTCGATGCCCATGCCGGTCACGAAATCGTAGTCTCCGTCTTCAAGCTGGGTCGGCCGCGGCATCTGGCCCATGGCATAGGCCAGTGCGCCCTGACCGCAGAGGAACACCGGCTCGACGTCGATCGAGGAAGCACCGACGCCCTTCAGAAGGAGGCGCTGAGTGATTTCCGGGATCTCCTTGTAGATGACGCCGTCGTAGACAAGGCCGCCGCCGGTGAAGATCGGATTGCTCTTCGTCGGATTGCTTTCGCGTTCGCGGGCGTCGCGGTTCGCCTGGTACATGACCGGGTCAGCCTTGAGGTCTCGGAACGCACGGGAGCCAAGGAAGCAGACGTACCATTCCTGATCGGTGTCTTCGATCATCCACGGGTTGATCTTTGGCCGGCCGTTATAGACGCCCGGGTTATTCGGATCGACGCCGGTCTGCTTAGCCTGATCCTTCATGAGCGAGCCCACAGCAGCCGTCATCTTGTCGTTGGTGGAGTCGACGTTGGCGACAGCGGTTGCGAAGGTGGTCGAGTAGTTGGCAATGGCCGAACCGAAGACGACGCGGTCATAGTTCGCGGTCACCCACGCATTCTTGTTGGCCGCAGTCGCCAGAGACCACTTGATACCGTTCACACGGTTGCCCGGAGAGCTGAAGCGGTTGGCCTGGATCGTGGAGCTCGGGATGGAGAGCAGAGCGTCGACAAGGTCATCACGAACAATGCGTTTCGACCAGCCGCGAAGAAGGCTGCGAGCCGTCGAACGAACGCTGAAGGACGATTCCTTGTTCTGCGCGCGATTGTTGGCCACGGCATTACGTGCCCAATCAGCCCAGAGCGGCATGCCGTAGCTGTCGATCTGCTCTTCGTTGCCGCGCAACGTGCCACCGCCGACGCCATCGCCGGAGAGCTGGGTGACGAGAGGAACGCGGATTTCCTTGCCGTCTGCTTCCAGATCGGCCATGCGGACGATAATGGAAGTGCTGTCGTTGCCCATGTAGGGATCGAACCGGGAGGACCGCAGGAAGTCATAGGCGACATCGGTGCGGAACTTGACGAGTTCGTTATTCGGGTGGTTCTGTGTGAGTGCCATTAGGCTCGCTCCAAGGATAGATCCCGGTCGCAGTTATCGCTTTCGGGAAGTGGTCGATGCGAACAGCGCCTGGTCGCTCGTATCCTCGCCACCACCGGATGGCGAATTCCCACCGGATGGAAGAGAGCTGAGCGAGGGCGGCAGTTCAGTGCGGGGCGCTGACCGACTGGTATTGGACGTTGCGGCTGCACGAGCACGCTCCATGGCCTGAGCCAGGAACGTGGGATCGTTCATGCGCTTTTCGAGTTCGGCATTGAGCCATGCTTCGGGATCGCCGCCCACGCGGGCAAGCGTCTCTTGCTGCTGATGCCATTTTACCAGATTTTCGAACGGGTTGCCGGAAGCCGTGATCTGCTGATGCAGAGCGGCGCCCTGCGGCGTATTGAACAAAGCTTCGGCGGCCTTCTTGGCTGCTTCGACCTTCTCAGCGCCGTGTGCCGTGATTGCACGCGATTCCCAGAGCTCTTCCCGCATCTGCTGGATTTCGCTTTGGAATGGCGACATCTGCGACTTGAGGAAGGCATCCGGATCATCCCAGAGGGTGACAGGCTGCTTTTCCTGCTGTTGCGGCTGCTGCACTTGGCGGGAGGCTGTGACCATGCCGCGAAGCTCGGCAATCTCACGGCGCAATGCCTCAGCTTCCTGCTGAGCGGCCTGGCGCTTTTCCCGCTCTTCCTGAACGGCTTTTACCGGGACGCCATTCGGCGCCGGCGGTTCGGTCGTTACAGGTTGCTGCGTGGTGGTGTCAGCGGTTGCGCCTTTGTCGGGCTGCTTGGCTGAAAACCGGCCATCGTCGCTCCGCGGCTGAGTTGCCTGCGTCGTCTGTGGCTGTTCAACAACTGGTGTCGGTGTATCCGCTGCCGCTGGCGAGGTTGCGCCAGAGATAACGGAGTCAAATACGTCCATATCCGATTGATCGGTCATTTCGAGATGTCTCCATGTCGTGGGAGGTTTCACGGATCGCCCATGAGCCCGGCGGCGGCTGATCGCCCATGAAGTCGGCGGCACTCTGCCAGTTGCGGACTGGCGGCCGAAATCGCCCTTTGAGGATGGCGACTCCTACGTGAGGTTCGATTGAGCCTGCTGCCGCGTCCGCGCTGCCTCGTTGGCGGCTTGGATCGGCTTCAGTTGAGCCTCGACATCTGATTTGCGCGCATCGGCCATGGTCCTGGCCGTCTGCGCATTGGTATTCCGTATCTCCGCAACGCTGCGCACCACATCAAGATCGCTTGGCGCGCCGGGTTGCTTCGGGTTGTTGGCTTCCGCAAGTGCCTTTTGCGCCTGCGCATGCTTCAACACGGCGTTCGCCTGCGTGACCTGCAATTGCGCCTGTGCTTCCGCTGCCTGCAATGGGTTTGGCTGTGCGGCCTGCTGTTTGGCATTGTCGATCATGCTCAAGACTCGCTGCTTGACCGAGCCTACCAGCGGCGAAAGCTCGATCAGCACTTCCGGCGGAACCGGTTGACCGCTGCGCGCCATGGCCGTCAGCGTGTCGTAGGCGTCGCCCTGCATGTTGATCTCGTCCGGGCCTTCATCGATGATAATGTCAACGTCGAGTGAGCCCAGAGCGTTGACCAGCGTCGGCATCCGCGTGACCGGATCGATCGAGAGCTTATTGATGGCGAAAAACTGCGCCATCTTCTGATCGTCGGTGACACGAATCCAGCGCTCAGATGTCCAATGCTCCTGAACGGCACACCAGATGGCGCGATAGACGCGGATCTTGAAGCCACGGAAGGCGAGCATATACGGACCGAGTTCGGCAATGCCGGCCTGTTGCTGGAGCTGAATGGCGCGGCCTGACATATCCTGCACGCCCTGCCCGATCAGCGCCGGGTTGAAGCCGTAATTCTCGATCTCGTTCTTGGCGTCCTCGAGGAATGCGAGATGGCCTTGCAGCTCCTGCCCGCGTGCGGCGTCATCAAATGTCGGCGGCGTGGTGCCGGGTGCAACCTCGATCACGCCGTCAGGTCGGACCGCTTCACGCCTTACCTGCTCAACGTCATCGACAGAGCCTCGCTCGACAATGACGCGACGGGAATTCAGCGTGTGCAGAGCCTTGGAACGACGCTGGTTAACTTCGTCCTGGCTGGAGCGCATATTGCGCACGAAGCCGTAGCGATCGCCGTCCTGATCGATATTGGCAGAGTACATGACGTACTTGCACATCGACCTGCCCTTCTCATCCTTGAGATAGGACTTGCCCTCGCGCAAAATCAGCGTGCCGGTATAGATGCACCAATACCATTCGCCGTTTTTCAGATACCAGTGGTCGACAATGCGAATGCGCCGCGTGCCGTCGCCGCCGGTCACCCACTTAATATCGCTATCCGGGTTGCTCGTCAGCTCCGCGCCCGTTTCGGTCGACGCCCGAATCTCATCGGCCTTATCCGGGAAAAGCTCGATTGCAGCGTCAATGTCCGACCATTTGCCGATGCCCATATATCGAGCGTCAGAGAAATCAGGCTTCAGCGACCGGGGGTCATAGAAGAACGAAGACGGGTCGACCGGCTCAAGCCCAATGTCGATATCGCCGGTATCCCCTTGGGTGAGGATGATCTCAACTCCACCAAGACCATCAACCGCGCCGAATGATCCGCAGATCGGAGATTTCGTGCTCCAATTCTGCTCATCACAGACATAGCGCAGGACTGCCGTTGCGATCTCGGCGCCGTCCTCATTGTTCGGCGTGCGCGGGAAGGCGCGAGGATCTTGCTTCTGGCGCTCCAGCAGGCCGATCAGCGCATTGATCTTGCGGCCGATGCGATTGTAGGTGACGACCGGCTGCTTGCGCTTGTTGAGGGCCTTGATTTGCTCTTTGGTGTACTGGACACCGTGATAATAGCGGCGCGAGTTCTGCTGCTCGCGGATCTCGAGATCCTTCACCGTCAGATAGTCGAGATACTGGCGCTTCAGAACGCCATGGTTCGCCATCTGCTCGGGCGCGACGGGATCGTCATAGCTGACCTGCGACGTCGTAGACGCTGCATAAGATGTTTGAACCATCAGTAAGTTACCCAATCGCCAGCATTGGCATTGTCGGAGCGCGGTTTGTAATCTTGGCGAGCTGCTGCGTCTGCATTCTTCGGCTTCGCAGGCGTCCACATCTTATCGAGGAGCTGACCGACGAGGCCGGCGGCGTCGACTTGGTCGTCATGCACGCCAGCCGGGAATGTCAGCAGCTCTCGAATGAACTCGGCACGGAACGGCGCATCGGTCGCGATGTACAATCCATCCATCGCCATACGACCGCGTATCGATTGTGCGCGCACTGCCTTGTCACCGCGCGTCGGGAACGATTCACGATAAACGAAGGCCTTGCGCTCACGCTGGCGTCGCATCAAATGCGGGCCAACGCCGGATTTGATCTGACCGGTTTCCTCCGCCCATCCGATCGGCTTCCATTTCAAGACAAGATCGCAGAAACTTTCGATCCACACCTCAGACGATGTTTGACCGCGCCACAGGTCGAGCAGGTAAATGCGGCCATCCGCATCAATCCCGATGACGATATGCACGGTCCAGTCGCCGCCGTTGCTGGTGACGGCATAATCCGACGCGCCGTAGACATTCAGGCTTGTGCGCGGCGGCAGCTTTTCAACTGGCCTGATCCACTCAGCCTTGAAGTAATCGCCTTCATCTGGCGCCGGTCGCTGCTGGTAGAGCGCTGACCATGTGCGCGGGTTGCGTTCGAACTGCGCCCAATGGCGACGGTCGAACCATTCCGGCCAGAGGTATTCGCCCGGCTGCCTGCCGAGGGGATCGTCTGCGCGCTCTGCTTTCGCCGGCAAACAGATGACTTCCCATTCCTGGCCATCGCGGCACATGATGACGCCGCTCTCGCCTGCATATCCTTCCGGCAAGATCGAGCCGGCAAGGTCTGCCTCATGCCAACGCGTTTGAATGAGGATGACTGAACCGCCTGGCAATAGGCGTGTTTTCAGATCGTCCTCATACGCATCAAGCGTCGATTTGCGAACCGCTTCCGAGTCCGCGTCCTGCCTGCCCTTGATCGGGTCATCGATGACGACCAGATTGGCGCGGTTGCCGGTGATGCCAGACAAAATGCCGCCCGACATGTATTCGCTGCCATTGGCGAGCGACCATTCGTCGGCGGCGCTTACCTCAGTCGAGAGCGTCGTGTTGAACAGATTGCTGAAAGCTCTCTGTCTTACGACCGATCGAGTCCGGCGTCCCATCTTGCGGGCAAGGTCAGAACCGTAGCTCGCTGCGATGACGCGATAACCGGGCCGGCTGCCCAATGCATAACTTGGTACGACGACAGAGCCGTATGTGCTCTTTGCAGATCCTGGCGGCATGAAGATCATGAGCCGCCCGTATGGCGTCGAGATGCAACGCTCTGCCGCATTCAGGATCAGTTCGTGATGATCAGCCAGCGATGTTTCGACCGGCAGGAAATTCTCTGTGTCTTCATCTTGTACAGCGGGTGCGCCAGGAACTTCGATATAGCGCGCGTAGCCTGTAAGCGTCTCTCTTGCCTTACGCCGCCGCAGAAGCTCACTTGCTGCCTGCTGTGGCGATATTTGCGAGTTCGTCATCGCTTAGATCGCTGGCCGTGATTTTGTGGTTGTGCTCAAGAGGGCCGCCATCCTTACCTGTGACCTGATGGCTCTGCATGGGACGGCCATAGGCGCGATCCAGAAGGGCGTTGGCGGCAGACACACGGGCTGATTCGCTTTCTCCACTCTTTGCAATCTTTGCCAGCGTATTCAGCGCATCAACGGCATGAACTTTCGCCATCTGCGCTATGTCCTTCTTCGCCTGGCTCACGCCACCAGACTTACGGCCGGCGCCCTCGCGTTTACCGCCGCGCTGGCCCATTTTGATTTCCTTTGATTTTATGAATGTTATTCAAAGAAATGCAGATGCAACTGGTGCCCGAGACAGACTCATGCCAGTTCTGATAGCGAAGCACTATTATGGCGGGGATATTGATGTCTGCATGGCTAGCCGTTTGCATCAGCGCATTTTCTTTCATTTTGGCGTTGACATCGCTGATCGTGACATACCGTCAGAAGCGCCAACAAGATCGCCTTTCGGCCAGAAAGACGCTTAGCGACAATATCGACTCTTTGATTGATATCTCTATTGAATCCTCCAAGCTGCCGTTTGGAAAAGATTCAACAAATGAAGCCATATCGCTAAGGCGCAGCTTGGCAACGAGGCGACGGTTTCTGGTCAAGCATGCGATGGTGCTGGCTAAGGAGATACCCGAACTTTGCAACGATGTTGACTACAACGTCATTGCATCGGCGTATGACCAGACGTACGCCTTTGAAGCAAGCGAAGCGGCATGGCTTAGATGCATTGAACTATCAAGCGATCCATCAGCTCGAGCAATGAACCGAAGGGGCATTGCCCGATTTTATTTTGGACAGGGTCGGTTCGAAGATGGCCGCCGCCAGTATCAACTGTCATTGGAAGATGTTGAGGGCGATTCCGATGCTTCCAGAAGACTAAGGGCAGATACACATGCAATGTGGTCAGCCACTGAACTCGATTTCGGTTTTATCGAAGAAGCCAAACGGCGCCGGCACCTTGCGGAATCCGAGAGCAACCGCATCGCGGGAAAAAAGAGCCGCGAGGACATGCTGAACTTCATTCACAGTATCGTCTTCGAAGACATCGCCGACAAGAACGCATGAAACTGTGACCTTCCCGCCGGTCTGAGCGGCTGCTTGAAATGCATTGATTGTCGTTCGAAGTTCGGCCACTCTCATGCCGCGCATTTCTGACGACGATGCGAAGGAATTCCGCAAAAATAGGACAAAGCAAAGCCACGATAGGGGCAATTCCCTATCAACATAGGTGCATTGATGAAGCTCGCACAC
Source organism: Rhizobium sp. NXC24 (assembly GCF_002944315.1). Lineage (NCBI taxonomy): Bacteria > Pseudomonadati > Pseudomonadota > Alphaproteobacteria > Hyphomicrobiales > Rhizobiaceae > Rhizobium > Rhizobium sp. NXC24. Next base: position 1,006,442 of record NZ_CP024311.1, on the reverse strand, counting down.
ATCCTCGTCGCTGTAGCTGTTGGCATCGCGACTATAACCAGTTGGGCCACAGGGACCTCAGCAGAGGCGGCTACCGCCCAAAGTGTCTCGAACTTGGCTGCCAAGGGACATTCAATAATAAGGTCTGTCTACAGAGTCGTTTGCCCCAGCGGCTTTGGCACCGGGTTCTTCCATAAGAGTGGCAAAATCCTCACCGCATATCATGTAGTTCAGAACTGTCCCAATCCCATGGCGCAAGGCTTTGATGGGCACGTGATTTCGTTGGTAGTTCAGGCCGCTGACGAGGGTCTCGACATAGCGTTACTAAGCCCAATGATGCCCGTCGACGCACCAGCACTTCCCATTGAGAATGATGACCATCTCGAAGTCGGCACCCAGGTCGCCACGTGGGGGTTCCCGGCGGGGTATCCGGGCGAGATACCATTGCTTAGCGTTGGATATCTCTCCGGACAGATTGTATTCCAAAATCAGCAAGGGTCGAATGTCGACCAGTGGGTTGTCAACGCAGCGTTCAACTCCGGCAACTCCGGAGGGCCCCTTATCGATATCGACACCGGCGCCGTCATAGGAATTGTCGACAGTAAGTTAGCTCCAATTTCCCCTCAGGCCGCAAGTGCCATCGCCGCACTGGAGGCAAACCCCAGCGGCCTTATCTATTCTGGCATGGGGCCAGATGGCAAACCTATTAACGCATCCGAGGCTCAGGTTGTCGCCATAGTGTTAGACGAGCTTAGAAAGCAAACGCAGCTTGTAATTGGCATGGCAATCCGCGCGCAAGATATTCGATCTTTCTTAATGGCGCAAAAGATCGATCCATAACAGCGCTTTGCGCGAATTTGACTATTTCGCTTCAAACTGCCTTTGGAAAGTCGTAAGAGCGTCGCGATTTTCATTGCTCATTTTCACGCCCTGATCGCTTTTCTTTAGCATCTCTTCGAAGAAGGTAGGTTCGGTATATCTCCCCCAATTAACGTTAGGAGGCAGCTTCGGCCCGCCATTCGGGGTACTTGGATTTTGTGACGACTGACCAGCCGCTTCTAGCTTGTTGAGTCGCTCATTCGCAATCTTTAATGCTTCGCTGGTCTGCCTGAGAGTTTCGTTGGCTTGGATATTGTCATCCGCCAGCTTCTTGACTTGGGACGTGAGGTCAGCAGTCTCGGTGCGACGAGTGTATTTTAGGCCGCTGTCCGACCATTCAAAATTCGATACCGATGGAAGAAGCAGAAGTGCAGCACCGGCGGCCAACACCATGGCATGCCCAGAGGAAACTTCCTTCTCGTTAAAGATCAGATAAAGCGTAATTCCGACGATGATTACGCCAGCCACTAAGGCGATATTGTCAGCCGTGAGAATGCCCATCGCTACCATCCCCCAAAGTTGTGGAATTAAACAATGCCTCAACGATAGGAAAAGTAAACTGGTGGAAGAGCTGGCTTTACATCCGCTGAACCGCGGCATTTTCATCAGGCATCATCCACTCGCGCAAATCGCCGGAGTTATCGATTTGCCCGTGTGTTTTGCCGTTTCGTGGGCCACTTGTAAATCGATGCCGGCTGGCCAGATTATTCCGCTCTGGCGAATACCGGCATCAATTATTTGCAAGGATTTAACAATCCAGCGCTGAACTGTTCGTTTAACCCAGGCCTTTTTCTTCGGATTTCGGCGATTGCGGTTGTTCAAATACCTCGTCCAATCCCAACCACGCGCTTTGACTGCGGCATAGGCAAGCAGAACCTGCCGCGCTTCGTCATCAAAAATGAAGCGGCGCACCCAATCGAACGCTTCCTCCATACGGCTGACGCGTTCCCTGCTGCATTTGGCGCGACGTTCAGTCTTTCGACGCTCAGCCTTTTCGTCCTCTCTCGTTCGGGCGCCGCCAGTTTCGGTCACATCCTCTCGCGCTCGGGCGAAATTCTCGGCCGACGTATGGATGTATTCCGGCATGCTACTCCCGAATGCCTTCGGCCCCACCCTGACCGGCAGAGCGATATCCGTCTCCATCGCCTCGATGAGGCGCTCCAAAATCATTCCCTGCACCGCGGTCATTGCCATGTTCTTGGTCATGCTGCTTCGTCCTTCCTGAGAATTGTCTGCGCAATGAGGAGAGTGAATGCTGTGGTGGTTTTTGCGATGCGGGCGTTTGGCCCAATAGCGAGTCGCTGAGCGCGCTTCTTGATGTCGGCAAGGTCTACGGCGGAAAATGCCTTGATCGCATCTGACGGCGCGCTGTGCGGCGAATGGGCGGCAAGAAAGCACCACGTCGACCAGATCGATGCATCATCGAAGCATGTCGGGTTGCTGGCCTGGATGCAGCGAATCACCAGACCGGTGCGGGTGACGTCTTTGCGCAAAAGCCGCGCGACCTGGCGACCGCCGTAAATGACATTTGCCGGCCGTGGATCTCGCTTGAGGTGATAGGGCAGCACACGGACACCATAGCCCTCAAGGAACCTATGAATGTTGATGCCATTTGGTGATCGGTTCAACGCTCACCCCGCGCAGCTTTCTCGGCAAGATACACAGCCGGGTCGATACGTTTGACTTCGGACGCCGGTCCGAACGTGCCGAGCCGGTGATCACGGTAAGTCCGCTCGCCGGCCGGATCAAACTTTGCTGCGGCGACCGATCGAACCCAGCCAGGCGCCTTTGCGGCGTTGACCTTCATCCGGTGTTCCTGCTTGGCGGTCATCCGCTCCTGGCGCTTCTTTTCCTTCCGGCGCGCCTTTTTGGATTTTCCCGGTTCCGGCTTGCCCCAAAGAACCTTCTTGTTGCTGCGGTGACGATCGGGAATATCGGCGGCTTGGGTATCGAGCCGATCAAGCGCCTTCCAGGCCGCAGCATTGGTGTCAAATGGGCCTTCGACGACATTGCCGCGCTGATCGGTAAGCTCGTACTGACCGTCATCGTTTCTCGTCACGTTGAGGATCTGGGTCATTGCCGCTTCTCCGGAACGCTTTCGCGAAGCAGGTTGAAAACACGTTCGGTTACGAACATGGTGCCGCGGCGGATCGCTACCGTTTGGTCGTCAACTATGACGTCCGGTTCTTTGCCGAGGGGATCGCTGATGATCGTGCCGGGCTCGACCTGGCACACGCGAAATCCCGTGAAGGACGATAGATCGACAAAGCCCGTCATCTAGATCCTCCCTCGATCCACCAGACGGACCGATCAAATGCGGGCCACGTTCTTCTGATTGGGCGGCAAGCTGAACGGATGGCCTGCGCCTGTGGCGAGAAATAATACGCTCGATGCCACAGCCGAAATCGAATCTTGAGTATTTCGAAGATGGTCATCGGATTTTCCTCCCCGGAACAAACCCCACGACCGCCGGTTTTGATTTCGAAGGATCACTGTCATGCCACGCCAATGGTGGGATCACCCGGTAACGATTGAAACCGCTCACCTCGGGCGCTTTGTCACGATCAACAGTACCGAACGCGCGGCTGAGTTCCTGTTGAATGAATGGCCCGGCGACGTCGAGGCTAAAGCCTATATCGCCGCAGCTCAGATTCTTATCAACGCCCACGAAGGGAGAGCAACGACTGATCAAGCTCGTGAAGCCTTCATCACCGCGGCTCGGGAAGCGGGGATTTTTGTTTTCAAGGGGTGAGGTCATGCCGCACCGCCCTTGCGTTGTTGCTCGACGAGACGTGGAATTGCGGCCGTGCGCCATGCGCTCACAAAGAGCGTAATTGCCTCATCGACATCGGCCTGAGGCGCTTCATTGTTCAGAAGATCGGACACCATCTGTGCGCCGATCAGGAAAGCAAGCGAGTTGCCAGCCTGTAATCCTTCGTTGACGAAGGTGTCGGCGATCTTATCGATGAGCGCTCGACGGCGATGGTATGGAAAGACAATCGTCCTCATGCGAGTTCAACCTCCGCTTCATGTCGCCAATCGTCGATGTCGCACTGGAAAAGGGCATGGCGCATCAATCTGTGAAGCGCTTGTTCAAGAAACCGGCTGGGAACGCCCTTGCTGATGAGGAACGCAACACCGTCTTCGGTGCTCGGTGGAGGATCGAAAGGATGGTCGATGCTCCCCTCTCGTGCGTGTACGTGTGTATACGTACCCTCTCTTCCTTCAGAGCAAGAGCCTCTACGGGATTCTTCTACGGTATTGGGTAACGTTTCGTTCCCAACGGGGGTAACGTTTCGTTCCTCTAAGACGATTTTCGGGGGTAACGTTTCTTTCCCCCCACTGCGCTTCCGCTCCCGTCGTTTCCGGTCCCGCTGTTCAGCCGCGAGACTTTCACGAGCAATCCGCAGATGATCATCGATGAGCTGCTTACGAGCGTTCACAAGACGGTACATAACAGCACCGCCTTCAGTCACATAAAGCTTCTCCAGGTACCCGAGCCGGGTCAGAGTATCTTTGGCACGACGAATGGCGGGCTTACTCAGGCCCGTGCGCAACATCAGCTCTGGCAGGGGACAAAATGCCTTTGGATCGGCTTTACTGGCGAAATTGAGATAGGCTCTGATGACGGCGAGACACCCGCCCTTTGCCATTGGATCGGCTTGGACGGTGTCGGCGAATTCGAATTTCCACGTCGCGCTGCTCGTATCTTTGATTTCGTTCTCTGACATTGCCGCCCTCAGAACGGAATCTGATCGTTGAGTTCAGGAAGCTGTTCCTGTCGTCCGCGATCCGACTGCTTGCGACCGCCACCGTGGGGACGGACTGTGCGGCTGGAGACGAGGGAATCGGCAACGATTTGAAGCTGCTCGCGCTTCTCTCCGTCGTTCGTGGTCCATGTGCTGCGCTGAACGCGGCCCGAAGCGCTGACCATGTCGCCCTTTTGGAGGCGCAGGAGATCTTCGGCGACACGACCGAATGCGAGAATGCTGATCCAGAGCGGTGGAGCATCCTGCTCGCCAACGGCAACAGCCATGGAGGCGGCTGCCATCGGCTTTCCTGATTGGGTGGAGATGGACCGGGGATCTTGTCCGAGGCGGCCATAGGCGGCAGCTTGCATCATACTGAAGCCTCCTGACTCCGATAGCCGGTATCGGCCATCCACCGCATTAGGCCGAGGGGCATTTGTTTCCCCGCGGGCCAGTTGTCGGCGCACCACCGCATGACCTCATCGTAGGTTCGCGCGGTGAAACTATTCTTGGGGTCCCTAAGGCGAGCAAAGAAGTTCGGATCGTTCTTCACCCGGCGCGAGACTGTAGAAACAGCGCAATTATTCGCTTTCGCAAACGCTGCTGCGGTTTCGAGAAGGTTTTTGCGGAGTTCGTTTTCCATAGATCATTAAGTATATGGATAAATCCATTTTTTGGAAGTTCTATTTTATGGATGCAACAGAATTGTTTTGAAGATTGGAATATGGATAGTACCTACCATGGAAAACATTCTCGCAAATCGCATCAAAAGCCGCCTCAAGGCGCTGAACATGAATGCCACTCAAGCGGCGCTGCTCTCCGATCTCGGAAAGACAGCGGTGCGTGACATAATTGCTGGCAAATCGAAAAGCCCGACAGTCGCGACCTTGGGTAGGCTCGCGACGACGCTAAAATGCTCTGTTTCTTATCTCCTTGGAGATGTTGAAACCCCTGAGCTTTTGAGCCCGACCAATGAGCAAATCAAAGATATCCAGTTTGCTAATGTTCAATGGGTGCTGCGAGCGGGGATTTTTCAGAAGAACGCAGCGAAACAGAAGTTTCACGGTCAATATCTCCTTTATAGCCATCCTAGCGCGCCAGAACACACTCTTTTTCTGACGCGTATGGGGGACAACAGTATGGCTAGCGTCGGGATTCTGGAGGGTGACATTATCACGGCCGCTGTTCCTTATGACGATAGGGAAATGAGCCTGCATGGCAGATTGCTCGTAGTCATCCGAACCGTACCCCATCTGGACCTTGACGAAATATCTCTGCGAGAAGGCGTGGCGACGCCTGAAGGGCTGAGCCTTGTAACGCGACCCATCGATGACGAGTCAGACGTCATTCGCGTTGATAGGTCGATTGAGGCTCGCGGAACTTACAATTTGTTCATGTCCGATGATGAGCAGGGCGTAAGTGTCCATGGTTTTGTCATACGAGTAACTCGCGACATTCCGGAATTCTGATAAATCCATACTTTTCTGTTGACGATGGATTAATCCATAAAATAGAATGCATTTTCATCAACCCGATGGAGTGCACATGAATTCCCTCACCCGCATGTCCGCACCAGTAACGATGTCCAGTCAGGACATCGCCGACCTGCTTGAAAAGCGCCACGATAAGGTAAAGCAGTCGATCGAACGGCTTGCTGAACGTGGCGTCATCCAACATCCCCCAATGGGGGAAGTTAAAAACCACCTGGGCCAGACGGTCGAGGTCTACCGGATCGGAAAGCGCGACAGCTATGTGATCGTCGCTCAGCTCTCGCCCGAGTTCACGGCTCGCCTTGTCGATCGCTGGCAAGAGCTTGAGCAGGCTGCTACCTCCCCTCGCATTCTGACCACGACCGAGACGTTGATCCAGATGCTGCAGCTTCAGGCCGAGGTCGAGCGCCGGCAGGAGCAGCAAGCGAAAGCTATCACAGCGATTGACGCCCGCGTCGAGCGTGTCGAGACAGCGCAAACGGTTCTCAGCGCTCGGCCAGCCAATTCCGAAAGCATCGTCCACATCCGCACGCGCATATGGCGGCTCTACGGCCTGTCGGACGCAACGATCGATGCTGTCATGCGACAATCGCTCTACGCGCCAAAACCCGCCGGCTTGGTTCGTAATGACCGTGCAGAGGCCGATGGCGCCACATATGCGGTTTATTGGCAGAAGGACGTCACCAAGGCGTTCGAGCGATTCATTTCCGAGTGCAAACAGGTGAGCGAGAAATACTTCACACACCCGTTTATCGAGGGCCGCTTCAAGATGGTCCTGAAACATTGATGCAGCGCCGCGGCTGATCCGCGGCATCATTTCAAAATTGGAGAAACACCATGAAACCGACGATTCAGACGGCCGGCGAAGCTATGCCTTGCACACGCCGATCATTTCTTGCCGCATTGCCGGGGTTGGCGGCCGCGTCCGCCGTTCCGGTGGCATTCACTCACCATCCTGCTGAGGCGCCAGAGCCGGTAACGACGGCACGCGAGCGGGTCGAATACCATTTCGATCAACTGCGTGCTGCTCTCGCGGAAGTAACGGGTAAAGAGGTCAGAGGGAAGATCGCTTGGGATCTCGAATTCTGTTTTGTTAGCAGCCGTATCCAGGAGAGTGCCGAGTCATGAAGCGCTCAGATCATCTCCCATCCATCAACCCCGGCATACTTTCGTTCACCGCACTGCGCGACGGAAAGGCCCTTCCGAAGGCCAAGAAAGGCCAGCACAATCGCTGCTTCTGGAATGTTTCCGGAACCGGTGACTACGCCGTCGACTGCATGATCGGTGAACGCCTTGCGCTCGAATACCTCCAATACGAGGAAGACGACGTTGGCGGAAGTGGTTGCCTCAATCTCATCGTCAACGACATGCCCCGCCCCCTTACCGGCGTCGAGCATGGGTTTCTCACGATGGTTGCCCTTCAGGCGAGGGCCGGTCGTGGTCGGGCTCGTCAAATCTTCGCCTATTGGGAGAAATGCTTGAAGGAGATCGTCGATGCCTAAACCTTCCAAGCCCACACACACCAAGATCGAATTCGAAGACGCCCTCGGCGCCGCCAGAAGCTATCTTCACGCAATCAAGATGGCTGCCGAATCCCTTACCGACAACCGCGAAAACTGCGCTTTCCAGATCCTGGCAGAAGCTGCCGATAAGGAAATCATCAACGCGCAGAACCTCGTCGACACTCTTCCGGAGAACCTATGATGGCCCGCAACATTGAAATTCTCGATAAGTTTGGCGAGCTTCGCCGTGTCCTTGGCCTGCTCAATATGGCGGCCCGATCTCTCAGCATGAAACATGAGCGGGACCCGCTCGATCACGGAACCATGCACGCCTTCGACCTGCTTGTGGAGATCGAAGCGATGGCCGACCAGGGGGAGAGCGAGGACGCCAAACCTGTGGATAATGGGGAGAAGTGACCGGTGAGTCCGCTGGACGATATCGTTGTCGGCGACGACGAGCCGGTCACCCTTGTTCAGGCTTGCCAACTGTTCTTCGGTGGCAGGTTGACGAAATCCGCTCTTCGAACAGAAGCGCGCAAAGGCAATCTGGAAATCCTTCAGATCGCCGGAAAGGATTTCGTCACCCGCAACGCCATCGAGAGGATGAAACAGAAATGTCTCAAAAAAAGCGACCTGCCCGGCTCTGGCTCAGGCCAGACACTGGCACCTGGTTTATCAAAGACGGAAGCAAGCGTATCCCCACGGAATGCCGCGAGGATGAGGTTGCAGCAGCTCAGGAGCGGCTCGCAAACTATATCGCCAGCAAATACCAGCCCCAGCGCAGCAGTCGTTCCGCTGAAGTCACGATAGCGGATATCGTGATTGTCTATTCCGAGGAGAAGGCCCAGCAAACTGCGCGGCCAAAGGAGACGCTGGCGATGCTCGATCGCGTCAACGACTTCTTTGGCGACATGTTGCTGACCGAAATCAAGGGGCAGACGTGCCGGGACTATGCGGCCGATCGGGGAAATCTTGGCGGTGCCCGCCGGGATCTGGAAACGCTGCGCGCCGCGATCCGCTACTACCACGGCGAACATACGCTCGACATGGTGCCGAAGATCACGCTGCCAGAGAAGGGAATGCCGCGCCAGAAATGGCTAACCAGGCAGGAAGTTGCCCGGTTATTGCGTGCTGCCAGGCGAGAAAAGCAGTGCGGCCATCTGGTCCGTCTCATCATGATCGGGCTTTACACCGGGACGCGCCTATCTGCCACCTTGAACCTGCAGTGGATGCCGAACACGACGGCCGGCCACGTCGACCTTGATCGTGGTGTTATCTACCGTCGAGCTGAGGGCGAGCGCGTAGCGCACAACAAGCGCCGGACGCCGGTGAAGATACCCCCTCGCCTGCTCCGCTTCCTACGGTATTGGCATAAAGCCGACACGGTGACGGATTCGGACGGTCGGACAGTCACCATGCGCTATGTCATCACCTATGCCGGGGAGAAGATCACGAAGCCGCATAAGGCGTTCAGAACGATTCGGGATTCGGCTGGCTTTGCCGACGATGTCACACCGCACGTCTTGCGCCATACCCGTGCAACGTGGCTTGCCCAGGCTGGCGTCGATACTGAACAGGCGGCGGCTTCTTTGGGGATGACGTCGGAAGAGTTTGAGCGGACTTATGCTCACGCGAGTCCGGATTTTCAACAGCAGGCAGCGAACGCATTCTAACCGGTCCGCTGTTCAAACGGTCCGCAATCGGTCCGTTATCTAGAAAATGGCTTTCGCGGAGGAAGCTTTGTTCGGGATGAAAGCCTTGATTTATAAGGCTTTTCGCTGGTCGGAGTGGAGTGATTCGAACACTCGACCCCCACGTCCCGAACGTGGTGCGCTACCAGACTGCGCTACACTCCGTGACCAGCGGCGCTTCTATAGACCAGCCATTTTTGATGCACAAGCACCAAAATCAAAAAAACCATTCGATTTTTGACGAAAAGATTACAGAGGCAATTGCTCAGAAAATCGGCAGGAAAATGGGCGTCGAACCGGCCGAAGTGCGTAAGGCGCAACACATTTGGCAAAATCCCACTTGTACACGCGGATTGGAATTTTCTTTTGCCGGCTTTGGCGCTAAAGCCTTAGCGGGACAGGCGGAAATGTCGTGGGACAGCGGCGTTTGCGCAACCGAATGCGAGACAGAAGCTCAAGGACGTTACGATGAATATCCGCATGATCACCGCGGCGGGGCTGTTGCTGGCCCTGGCAAGCTGCACAACTACAACCACAGCGCTCCCGTCGATTGCGAGCAACCCGGTTCAGGACCGCTGGGAAGGCCAGTCGGCCGGCCGCTTCTTCGCCTCCTACGGCCCGCCGCTCTCCGATCGCGACGAAGGCGGCAACCGCGTCTATACGTGGCGCGGCGGCTACAAGACGGTCACCGTCGCCGGCAAGAAGGGCGAAAAGAAGGGCGGCAAGCGGTTTTATAGCTGCAAAGCCGATATCGTCACCAACCAGAGCTATGTCATCCGCTCGGTCCACATCCTCGGCGACCAGCCCGGCACCAACGGCTCCTCCTATTGCGCCGAACTGCTGGCGCCGCCGGAAAAGGCGAGCTGAGTTTCTCGGATTATCGGGGACGAACTATCGCAGGCGGCTCGAAAGAGTCGCCTGTTTTTGTTTTGGGGTGTGCTCGGCGCTTGGCGGGGCGGTCGATTCTTGTCGGCGAGATCACGAAGAGGGACTGCCAAGGCGCTTAAATCGGCATTACTGCCTGCATCACCACGCAGAACCTGCTTCGCCACAATAGGACCGACCGCGGCTCACTTCTTTTAGCGCGTTAGGTCGATTTGGTTGCTCTTGAGCGGCTGCTAAAGAATCGCTTGCAAACAAATTAAGCGGTACTCTGGCGAGCAAACGAATCAATGAATTTAGGACCAGGCAAGGACCAAATTGCATGCAGTATCACTTCTGGCGTGCTTTTGCCGAAGCACTAGATTTTGAGGTAGCCTCCAAAGCGCGTTTGGACGGTCGCTCTGGACTAGAGCACGAATTTTTCACAGTTGGCATCGATGAAAACCGCAAACGGCTGTTGCTGATCTCTAAGGAAATGGATCCCAAGCTCGCGGCGCTCGTCCATAGCGATATGGCCCTAGCAAATCCCGAGTATAACGTTCTTACTGCCCGACCTGTTACCCTCGACACCTATCATATTGCGAGTGTCGTTTCCGGTCTCATCGGCGGAACTGAACTCGATCTGACTGCATTCCAAACCGCAGCAGAGTCATTCACTAATGCGCTAAAAGCCAATCCACTGCCCCAAGGTAATGATGTTGGATCTACATTAACAAATGCTCAGAAAATACTGGATTTAGCTGGTGTATCTTCGTTTATTATGCCTGTTTTGCGTGGATCTATAATATCCGGATTAGGTGTATCCGAACAGTTAGTTCTTTTTATCCGCCAGATGGCAGCGATTGATCTCAATCGCGTCTTTGTAAAGAATGAAAGCAACAATCAAACGATTTCGTTTGCACCTATGCTTGAGGTCGACAGCCAAGCGGCTGATAGAGGCCGAGGTCTGTGCCCGGTTCCACTTTTTGAGCTGGACCAACGCGATTGGGACTTATTTTCAACCAACATTAGGAAAGACGACATTAAGGAACGTCTTGGCTCGCTTGGACTGTCGCAATATTTCTTCCCCCCGCTCGACCACGCCGCTCTTGGTCTCATCGATCGGGGTATTGCCGAACTAAAGACCCTCGCGAACGTTGCTGAGCTATCCGAACGAATTGGCCATCCCATCGGTAAAATGGAAATTGTGAAGGGTCCATCTGACGTTCGGAATATTGTTGACCAGCTACATGATAGAAATCTGATAGTTGAAGGTGAAATGGGTTTTACAATCACTGAGGCCGGTCAAGAAATGAGGGCAACTGTTAAATTCCGCCCGCGTGAGGGCCTGCTGTTCAAGTTAATTGACCGCATGAGTATAAAATTGGACACACGCGGGTGGTTCAAAGTCGATGTTGGTGGGGGCAAGGACAAATAGCCAACCGAATGGATGCGGATATCAGATACTTAAAAGCCGCCTCTGAACGGAATTATGGACCGAAAAAGCGTTTCGATTTCGGAACTTTCCATTACGTTGTCGCGTGATTTTATTCACAAATCGCGTTGGCTGGGGCGCCTGGATTCGAACCAGGGGATGGCGGTACCAAAAACCGCTGCCTTACCGCTTGGCTACGCCCCAACAATGCGACATGGCGACTGTTCGCGCCAAATCGGCGTCTGATTAGCAAAGGTCGCTTCCGGTCACAATCACTAAGTTATGCCTGAACGCATATTTCTGTGTGCTTTCGGCAGGGCTATGATAGGGCTTGCTGTTCCAAAATCCACTTTAGGAGATCTGATGAGCCAGTTTCGCGCCCGCCCTCCGGCCGTCCCGTCGGTGTTAGTCGACGACGCCGTGGTGCGCATTATCCGCTGGGATTTCGAGCCGGGCGCCGATACCGGCCATCATGTCCATGGCCTCGGCTATGTCGTGGTGCCGATGACGGATTGCCAGTTTCTGATCGAGGAAGGGGCCGAAAGCCGCCGTGTCGATCTTGCCAAGGGCGCGGCCTACCGGCGTGACGCCGGCGTCGAGCATAATGTGGTCAATGCTGGGTCCGAACCGATGTCCTTCATTGAAATTGAATACAAGAGATGAGCGTTCCCGAATTCGATCTTGCCTTTGAGCCAGCCTATGGCCGCGCGGTGCCCATTGCGCCCGGCGTGGAGCGGATGACGGTCAACAATCCCAGCGCTTTCACCTTTCACGGCACCAACAGCTATATCGTCGGCGGCTCGTCCGTGGCGGTGATCGACCCCGGCCCGGAGAATGACGCGCATTTCGCGGCCCTGATGGCGGCGCTGAAGGGGCGCGAGGTGACGCATATTTTCGTCAGCCATACCCACCGCGACCACTCGCCGCTTGCCAAGCGGCTGAAAGAGGCGACGGGCGCGTTGACGGTTGGCGAAGGGCCGCACCGCGCCGCGCGGCCGCTGCATGAGGGCGAGGTCAATCCCTTCGCCGAAAGCTCGGATACGGATTTTCGGCCGGATATTGCGCTTGGCGACGGCGAAAGCGTCTCCGGAGACGGCTGGGAATTGACCGCATTGCTGACGCCCGGCCATACGGCCAATCACGCCTGCTTTGCGCTGGAAGGCAGCGGCATTGTCTTTTCCGCCGATCATGTCATGGCCTGGGCGACGACGATCGTCGCGCCGCCGGATGGTTCCATGGCCGATTACATGGCGTCGCTCGACCGGCTGCTTGCCCGCGACGACCGCCTCTTCTTTCCCGGCCATGGTGGGTCGGTGAAGGAACCCGCCTCCTTCATGCGCGGTCTCAGGACCCATCGGCGCATGCGCGAACGCGCCGTATTGGAGCGGATCAGGGCCGGCGACCGCCTGATCCCCGACATGGTGAAGGCCATTTATCGCGAAACCGACCCACGCCTGCATGGCGCGGCTGCACTCTCGGTGCTGGCGCATCTGGAGGATCTCGTCGGCAAAGGTCAGGTCGAAACGGACGGGCCGCCGGCGCTGTTCGGGACCTATAGGCTGGCCTGAGCGGCTTCAGCTTCCGGCAATGCCCAGGAGTTCAGCGTCCAGCGCCTTCAGATAGCTTTCGGCTATGTTGGCGCTGATGCCGAGATCGTCCTGGCCATAGCGCGAGGCAACGCGCACATCGACCAGCGTCGTCTCCGCCTCTTCACGCAGGCGGATCAGCACATCGAAATTCAGGCCGAGAATGCGGGTGCGGGTCTCGCCCTGCAGGACGACGTCGGAATTCTGGCGGATCAGATCGGCCACGCTGTCGCGATAAGGCCGCGGCGTCGGCACGGGGACGACATCGGGCATGTCGGTGACGGCGCTGTCGTCCGGTGTCTGGCTCTGGTTCTGCCGGCGTGCAGGGCGCTTCGGCTTTTCATGGCTGTTCGGATCGACAACATCGGCGCCTTCGGCCTTGACGATGGTGATATGATTGTCCTTCGCGACCTTGCGCACAGCCTCGAGCACGCGGTCGGCAGCGCCTTCGTAGCGACGCCCGGTCAGCACCGGATAGGCGGCATATTGGGCCTCGCGGTCCTGCGGCGTCACAAAATGCCTCGGCGGCAGCCAGATCTGCTTGGCCTGCGGCGGCGCCAGCCATTCCGGCGCATCGACGAGATCGGTAGAGACATCGTAGATTGCTGGCCGTGTCCAATAACGCTCCACGCCGATGCCGACGATCGCCAGCGGCAGAGCGGCGTAGATCAGCGCCTTAAAAGCCGAAACGCCCCCGATGGCAGCAAACCGCCAGAGCTGCGTCAGGCCGATGATGGCAAGCAGCACCGCCAGCCCGGCAAAGCCGGCGGAAATCAGCAGCAGCAGGACGAAATAGGGCGTTTCCAGCGGCCCGAATCGATGGCCAACCAAAATCACCCCGCACAGCACCAGCGCAAAGGACGCAATCAGGCGCGAGGCGCGCGCGGCATGCGAAACGGGACGGTCGAAGCGAATGGTCATGAAGAACTCGTCGGCACGTCGGATCGGAAGGCGGATGCTACCCAATTCCGAAGGTCGACCTCATGTTTAGAACAAGAAATGGCGAAAATAAATCGGATGTCGGAACGCATGATTAACGCGCGACCGTAAGCCGGCTGCCCGGACCGTCGGCCCAAAATGTGAGTACTTGCTTAAATTCTGAAAAAGAGCCATGCTTTTCGGGGTTTACTTAGGCCATGAAAGGACTTGAGGAGATGGAAACGATGCAATCGCCGGACATCGCCGCCAAGCCGTTGCCTGCGGCGGCCGGCACGGTCGCCAATGCTGCCGATCCTACCCTGCCGCTCGAACTTGTGGAGCTGGAATTATCGCTCGAAGGTTTTTCCGGTGGCGAAGCGGCCTTTTGCGAAGCCGTGCGCGATGCGGCCCGGGCTGCACATGGCGAATTCCTCTTCGATCTCCCCGCCACGGGATTGATATCGGATTGCCGCCGGATTGCGGTCCTGCGGATTCCCGAGGATAGCGAGGCCATGCGCGTCATCTTCGCAGTGCTCGACGAAGACGATGCGGAAATCCGCCTGCTGCAGCCGGATGAGGAAACCGAACCCCTGCTCCGCTTCGCCGATGCCTTCGTCGATCTGCTGCAACGCCTGCCGCAAAGGCCGCGTGACGACGCTTGAACGACTCACACCCTGGCATGCCATTCAACCGTTCGTGATGAGCGGGCAGCAATACGACTTTCGCACCCCACTGAGGGAGACTATAGTTCCCGCGTGCATATTTGTGCCGAGGATATCGAGTCATGCGTATTTTTCCCGCACTTTCCCTCATCGTCATCGCTACGGTGCTGTCGGCCTGTCAGACGGCAGAGGAGATTCGCGCGGCCGATGAAGCGAGATGCAGCAGCTACGGCTTCCGCCGCGGCACCGAGAATTTCGCCAATTGCCTGATGAATCAGGATCTGAGCCGGCGCGCGGATCAGCGTGCTTTCATGGAAAGCAATGATGATTTCTTCTGGGGGCCGTCCATCGTGGTCGGACCGGGATATTATCATCGCCGTTGGCATTGATCGTTTCGCCTCTCCCGTGACGAAAGCTCAAGCCTTGCCTCTGATGGCCGCCTGCGCCGCCGCAAGCCTTGCGATCGGCACGCGGAAGGGCGAGCAGGACACGTAATCCAGCCCGATTTCCTCGCAAAAGTGGATCGAAGCCGGATCGCCGCCATGTTCGCCGCAGATGCCGAGCTTCATATCGTTGCGCGTGCGACGGCCGCGCTCGGCAGCGATGCGAATCAGTTCTCCCACGCCGTCGAAATCGAGTGAGATGAAGGGATCATGCTCTATGATCCCCTTGCGCTGATAGGTGGGGATGAAGGCGGCGGCATCGTCGCGCGACATGCCGAAGGTGGTCTGCGTGAGGTCATTCGTGCCAAACGAGAAGAATTCGGCCGCTTCCGCGATGATGTGCGCGCGGAGGGCCGCGCGCGGCAGCTCGATCATCGTGCCAACGAGATAATCGATCTTCATCTTGGCTTCCGTCATGACCGCGCGGGCCACCTCTTCGATACGTGCCTTGACGTAATCGAGCTCCGAGCGCAGGCCGACCAGCGGCACCATGATCTCCGGCACGACCGCGGCACCCGTTTCCTTTGCGGCAGAGACCGCCGCCTCGAAGATGGCGCGGGCCTGCATCTCGACGATTTCAGGATAGGAAATCGCCAGGCGGCAACCGCGATGGCCGAGCATCGGATTGAACTCATGCAGCGCATCGACGCGCTGGCGCAATATGGCCGGCTCCATGCCCATGATGCCGGCGACCTCCGCGATCTCCTCGTCCGTCTTCGGCAGGAACTCGTGCAATGGCGGGTCCAGCAGGCGGATGGTCACCGGCAAGCCGTGCATGATGGTGAACATGCCGGTGAAATCGAGCCGCTGCATCGGCAAGAGCTTGGCGAGCGCGGCGCGGCGGCCCTCCTCGCCTTCCGCAAGGATCATCTCGCGCATGACATGGATGCGGTCGCCCTCGAAGAACATGTGTTCGGTGCGGCAAAGGCCGATGCCTTCGGCACCGAAGGAACGAGCGGCGCGGGCGTCCGCCGGTGTGTCCGCATTTGTGCGCACCGTCATGCGGCGCGAGCGGTCGGCCCACTCCATGATACGCCCGAAATCGCCTGACAGTTCCGGCTGGATCATCGCCACCTCGCCCTTCAGCACCTGACCGGTGGAACCATCGATGGTGACAATGTCGCCCTTTTTCAGGGTGACGCCGATGCCGATCAGCTTTTCGTTGCGCATGTCGATGCGCATGGTGCCGGCGCCGACCACGCAGGGAATGCCCATGCCACGGGCAACCACCGCCGCGTGGCTGGTCATGCCGCCGCGCGTGGTGAGAATCCCCTCGGCGGCATGCATGCCGTGAATATCCTCCGGGCTGGTCTCGATGCGCACGAGAATGACCTTGCGGCCCTCCTCTTCTGCGACAATCGCCTCCTCGGCGGTGAAGACAACCTCGCCGGTCGCGGCCCCCGGCGAAGCCGGCAAGCCGGAGCCGATGATCTCCCGATGCACGCGCGGATCGATCGTTGGGTGAAGGAGCTGATCAAGGGTCGAGGGCTCGATGCGCGAAACGGCCTCATCCTCGGTGATCAGACCTTCGTCGACCATATCGACAGCGACCTTCATTGCCGCCTTGGTGGTGCGCTTGCCGGCGCGGGTCTGCAGCATCCAGAGCTTGCCGCGCTCAATGGTGAATTCCAGATCCTGCATGTCACGGTAATGCGCTTCGAGCTCGGCGCAGATGCGACGGAATTCGGCAAAGGCTTCCGGCATCAGCTTTTCCATCGACGGCCGGTCGTAGCCGGAGGCGATACGGGCCGCCTCGGTGATGCTCTGCGGGGTGCGAATACCGGCGACGACATCCTCGCCCTGCGCATTGACCAGGAATTCGCCGTAGAGCTCCTTTTCACCCGTCGAGGGATTGCGGGTGAAGGCAACACCCGTGGCGGAAGAATTGCCGAGATTGCCGAAGACCATGGCCTGGATATTGACCGCCGTGCCCCAGGCTTCGGGAATATTATGCAAATGACGATAGGTGATCGCACGCGGGTTCATCCAACTGGAAAACACCGCGCCGACGGCACCCCATAGCTGCACCTCGGGCTCCTGCGGGAAAGCCTCGTCCAGTTCCTCTTCTATGACGGCCTTATAAAGCGAGACAACATGCTGCCACTCAACGGCAGAAAGATCGGTATCGAACTCATGGCCGAGGCGAGCCTTCTCATCCTCCAGGATTTCCTCGAAAATCTCGTTGTCGAGACCCATGACGACATCGGCATACATCTGGATGAAGCGCCGATAGCTGTCCCAGGCGAAGCGGGCGTCGCCGGCATCATGGCCGAGCGCCTGCACCGTGTCGTCGTTGAGGCCGAGATTGAGGACGGTATCCATCATGCCAGGCATGGAGGCGCGACCGCCAGAGCGTACGGAAACGAGCAGCGGGCGAATGGTATCGCCGAACTTGCGCCCGGTGATCGCCTCCATCTGCTTCAGCCCCTGCATCACCTGCAGCTTCAGGTCTTCCGGAACGTTGCGGCCGTTTTTGTAATAGAAAGCGCAGACTTCGCTGATGATCGTCAAGCCAGGGGGAACCGGCAGGCCAAGGCTGCACATTTCGGCAAGATTGGCGCCCTTCCCCCCGAGCCGCTCATAGTCCTTGGCGCGCCCCTCGGCCTTCCCGTCGCCGAATGTATAAACCCACTTCGTCATTTTCCCCCGTCCAACTCCTAAGGTTGAACTTAATTCATTGAGGTGGAAATGAAAATCGACAAATGCGGCGAAATGTTGCGCTGCACAATAAATATAAAATCGCAGTGTTAAAAATCGTGTCCAATATAGCAGGTGTGTAAAGCGTCACTTGACGCATGACGCGTGCCCAACTAGTTAAAATCATGAAGATCAGAAACGTGATTCATAAGGGGGATGATGCCTCCGGCTTGCAGCCGGCCCTCGTGCCAAAACTACGGCGAATTATTTCCTTCCTCCAGGATATGGAACAAGAGGAGGAATTGCGGACGGTGCCGAGTTGGAAAGCCCATCTACTCACCGGCGACCGCAAAGGCACTTGGAGCCTCTTTGTCACGAAAAACTGGCGACTGACGTTTCGGATAGACCGGACAGAAATTGAGATCATCGACCTCGATTATGAAGATTATCACTAGGAGATGGCCATGAACGCTTTGCAGGGCATCCGTATGAAAAACCCAGCCCATCCGGGCGGGTTCGTCAAAAGCGAGATCATTGAAGCTCTTGAGCTTTCCGTCACCGACGCAGCCAAGGCGCTGGGCGTTACGCGCCCGGCCTTGTCCGCGCTTCTCAATGAACGAGCCCACCTATCGCCAGAAATGGCTCTCAGAATCGAGAAGGCATTTGGCGTGTCTATGGATACGCTGATGCGGATGCAGAATAGCTACGACATTGCTCAAGCCCGCAAGCGGGAGGGAGACATCAAGGTGGCACCATTCAAAGGCAAGCCAAACGACCCGCCATCGACCGCAACCTAAAGACCGCCAACAGGCGACTAGGCTCACACCTCCCGCCGCGCCAGAATCTTGTCGATCCGCATACCGTCCAAATCGACGATTTCGAAGAGCCAGCCGTCGAATGTAAAGCTCTCGCCGACCTCGGGGATATGACCGAGTTGGTAGAGCGCGAAGCCCGCGAAGGTGTGGAAATTGTCTTCGGAACGCTCGCGCAGGCCGAGCCGCTGGAAAGCGTCATAGGCCGGCATCATGCCTTCGATCAGCAAGGAGCCGTCGGCCCGCTCGACGATATCCGGTCCTTCGTTCTCCATATCCGGCAAGTCGCCGGCGATGGCTTCCAGCAGGTCGGTCTGCGTGACGATGCCCTCCAGGCTACCATATTCATCGATGACCATGGCGAGACGGACAGGCGCGCGCTTGAAGCTCTCGAGAACCTTGAAAACGGCAGTTGCTTCATGAACGATAAGAGGCTGCCGCATAACCGCTATCGGATCGAGCGATTGGCCGTTGAGGAGTTGGTCGAGAAGATCCTTCTTCAGGATCATGCCGATCGGTTCGTCGATCGTCCCGCGACCGACGAGAAGTTGGTCGAAACGGCTTTCGCGAATAGCCTTCAGCATCTCCTCTGGCGAGTCCTCGGCATCGATCCAATCGACCTCCAACCTCGGCGTCATGATATCGGAGACATCGCGGTCGCCGATGTTGAAGACGCGTTCGACCAATTCCTGCTGCGCCTGTTCCAACAGGCCTGCTTCCTGGCTTTCGGCGACCAGCATTTTGATTTCCGCAGGCGAATGCAGCGAGCCTTCACCGGCGCCCGGCCGCAGGCCAAAGAGGCGCAAAACCATATTGCCGAGACCGTTCAACACCAAGATCGCCGGGCGGAGCAAGAACAGAAACAGGCCCAGCGGCCGCACCACGCCGAGGGCGGTGCCTTCGCTGCGCTGCAATGCCAGGCTCTTCGGCGCAAGTTCGCCAAGGACGATGTGCAGGGCCGTAATGATGATGAAGGAAATCACGACAGCCACGGCATGCGATCCGGCAGCAGCCCAGGAGCCAGGCAGAAAATCGAGAAGAGGCTCCAGGAGGTGCGCAAGCGCCGGTTCGCCCACCCAACCGAGAGCGAGCGAAGATATGGTGATGCCGAGCTGAGTGGCCGCGAGATTGGCGTCGAGATTGTCGACTGCCCTTTGCAAGGCGGTCGCGTTCATCCGCCCCTCGGAGACTAGTTCGGCCACACGACTGCGCCGAACGGAGACAAGCGAAAATTCGGCCGCAACGAAGAAACCATTCGCAGCGACGAGCAGCAATACGGCGAGTATTCCGAGGAAATCGAAAATACCGCCATCAAATCCAGACATACTTCCCTTCCGGGCGGATTAGCGCCACGTATTATTGATCGAGAACAAATCTAACACGCTTTTTGGCTGTGCGGCAGCCGAGGCGGCAATTTCTTGTCGATATGGGAATAGCTTTTCCTTTTTCCAATCGGAAAGAGGCGCCTCAAGCTATTTCCCGCAGTTGCTCCGCGGTCTGCAGGTCGACGGACACAAGCTGTGAGACACCCTGTTCGGCCATGGTCACGCCGAAGAGCCGGTCCATGCGGGCCATGGTGATGGGATTGTGGGTGATGACCACGAAACGCGTCTCGGTCGAGGCCGCCATCTCGTCCATGAGATTGCAATAGCGCTCGACATTATGGTCGTCGAGCGGCGCGTCCACCTCGTCCAGCACGCAGATGGGGGCCGGATTGGTGAGAAAGACGGCAAAGATCAGCGCCATCGCTGTCAGCGCCTGTTCGCCGCCGGAAAGCAGCGTCATGGTCTGCGGCTTCTTACCCGGCGGACGGGCGAGAATTTCGAGGCCCGCCTCCAGCGGATCGTCGGATTCGATCAGTTGCAACTCGGCCGTGCCGCCGCCGAAGAGACGGGTAAACAGCCGCTGGAACTGCACATTGACAACATCGAAAGCGGCGATCAGCCGCTCGCGGCCTTCGCGGTTGAGGCTCTGGATCGCACCGCGCAGCTTGCGGATGGCGTCGATGACATCATCACGCTCCTTGATCAAGGCCCGCAGCCGTTCTGTCAGTTCCCTGCTTTCCTCCTCGGCGCGCAGGTTGACGGCACCAAGGCGCTCGCGCTCGATCTTAAGCCGCTCCAGCTCGCGCTCGACCTCGCGCAAATCGGGAATATTCTGCCCCGCCGACAGGCCGGCAAGCCGCAGCACCTCATGCAGTTCGACATTCAGCGTCTGGCGGATACGCAACTCGCTTTCCTGGCGGCGCTCGCGGGCGGAAACCAGGCGCTCCTCGATACGGCCACGCTTTTCACGGCTTTCCGCCAATTCCGACAGTGCCGTGGCGGCCTGACGATCGGCCTCGCGCTGAACGATTTCCGCCTCGACCAGGCGGTCGGCCGCGGTGCGGCGCGCCTCCTCCGCCTTCTGCAATTCATTCATCAGCGCGCGGCGCTTGTCATCGAATTCATCCGGGGCAAGGTCCAGCTCGGCAGCTTCATCGCGCGCCTCTTCCTCACGGTCGCGCAGGGTCTGGATATGCTCTTCGGCGCTGGCGGCGCGCTGGCGCCAACCGTCACGCTCCTGGCGAATCGCCAGGATGCGGCGCTGCCGGGCCTCATTTTCCCGATTCAGCCCTTCGTAACGGGCACGCGCTTCGGCAAGCGCGCCGCGATCCGTGGCGACCTCCGCCTGCTGGTCGCGCAGCTTCAAGTCGATGTCCGCCAGATCGGGCGCATCCTCTAGTTCGATACGGGCATTTTCATCTCGCACCGCCACCTCTTCCATCTGCGCCTGCAGATGGCTGGCAGCTTCCGTGATGACATCGCGACGGCGGATCAGATCGCCGGAGGCGCGCTCGGCCATCGCCAATGCTTCGCGAGTTTCCGCAAGGTGGCGGGCAGCGAGCCGGCTGGTATCACGCGCAACGACAAGACGGGATTCCTCGGCCCGGATCGCGTCGCCGGCAATCGCCAAACGCTCCTCAGCCTCAGCCAGGATATCGCGCGCCACCTCGGCTTCGGCCTCAAGCTCCGCAAGACGATTCTTCTGTGCCAGCCGCAGAGCCGCCGCGCTGGGAGCGTCTGCCCCGGTCACATGCCCGTCCCAACGAAATACGGCGCCGTCCTTCGTCACCAGCCGCTGGCCTGGCTTCAATGCCGGCATGAGGCGCATAGCGTCTGCGGCAGTGACAAGGCCGATCTGGCGCAAGCGTCGCGTCAATGCCGCCGGTGCGCCCACATACGAAATCAGTGGCACGACACCGTCCGGCAGGGCAGGATCGGCCGCGCCGCTGCCATTGTCGGACCAGTGGGCGGGCGCTTGCGGATCCAGCGGCGATTCCAGATCGTCGCCAAGAGCTGCGCCGAGCGCGGTCTCGAAGCCACGGTCGACGCGCAGCTCTTCCGCAACGGGTGCAAATGCGCCCGAGGTGGCTCCCGCCGCGAGCATATTGGAGATCGTGCGCGCTTCCGTTTCCAAGGCATTCAGCCGCGAACGGGCTTCATCGACCGGCGCGCGCGATAAAGCCTCCGTCTCGCGAGCCTTGGAGAGGGCCGCCTCAACGAACTGGATCGCCACCTCGGTGTCGGCGACGACATTTTCAGCGGCTTCGACCACGTCGCGCTTTTCGCCAGGATCCGGCAGGGCGGCTATCTTTTCATCGATCGCAGCGAGCTCCCCGTTGGCCTCATCCATCTGCCGTTCCAGCCGCATCTTCCGGTCGGCAAGATCGCGGATGGCGCGCTCGAGCTGATTGCGGGCGGCGGCGGCCTCGGCGCGCTCGGCAGTCAGCCCGGTAAAGATACGCTCGCTATCGGCCAGCTTCGCGGCAGCCTCCTCGAAAGCCTCGCGCGTTTCCTCGGCAAGCCGGCCGGAATCGGCGAGAATATCGGCGATATCGGCCTCCTCCGCATCGAGCTTTGCCAGGATTTGGGCATTATCGGCAACGAGGCGCTCTTCACGGCTGATGTCTTCGGCCAGTTGTGCCAGCCGCCGGGTCAGCTCGTCTCGACGCCGCAGAATGCGGTTGGCATCCTCTTCAAGCTGGGTGCGAGCAATTTGCAGACGCTGCAATGCGGCGGCGGCTTTTGCCTCTTCTTCGCGCAGGTCCGGCAGCTTGAAGCTGGCAATGCCCTGCGCCTTCGCCGCCTCCATTTGTATCTGCGCCTTTTCAGCGACCAGAACGGTTGCCTGCTTGAGCGCGTTGTCGGCCTCCGCTTCCGCCTCCTTCGCCTGCACCCAATGGATATGCAGGAGCATCGCCTCGCGGGCGCGGATGTCGGCGGACAACATCTTGAACCGGTTGGCCTGCCGCGCCTGGCGCTTCAGGCTCTCGATCTGGCTCTCAAGCTGCGAGGTCACGTCGTCGAGACGCTCGAGGTTGCCTTCGGCGGCGCGCAGACGAAGCTCCGCCTCATGCCGGCGCGAATGCAGGCCGGAAATGCCGGCGGCCTCTTCAAGAAGCTGGCGCCGGGCCTGTGGCTTGGCCTGGATCAACTCGCCAATGCGCCCCTGCCCAACCATCGACGGCGAACGCGCGCCGGTCGAGGCATCGGCGAATAGCAGTTGTACATCCTTGGCACGGGCTTCCTTGCCGTTGATGCGATAAAGCGAGCCCTGCTCGCGCTCGATGCGGCGGGTGACCTGGATTTCGTCGCTGTCGTTAAAGGCGGCCGGCGCCGTGCGGTCGCTATTGTCGAGATAGAGGCCGACTTCCGCGGTATTGCGCGCGGGACGATTGCCGGAACCGGAGAAAATGACGTCGTCCATGCCGGAAGCGCGCATGTTCTTGTAGGAGTTCTCGCCCATCACCCAGCGCAGCGCTTCGACCAGGTTGGACTTGCCGCAACCGTTCGGGCCGACGACGCCGGTCAAGCCGCGTTCGATGACGAATTCCGCCGGCTCCACGAAGGATTTGAAGCCGACGAGACGAAGCCTGTTGAACTTCATAAGCGCCACTCCCCCTCTCCGCGACAGCGGGGGAAGGAAGAAACCCCATCAGAAGTGAGGCACAAAAAAACGGGCGCGCGGGTTTCCCCGCCGCCCGCCGTTTCGAAAAGGCACGGATCAGAGAAGGCTATCGATGAGCTTCGACATGGCACCAACCGACATGTCCCCTGCATAACGCTTGCCGTTGATCAAGAAGGTCGGCGTAGCATTGACGCCGAAGTCTTTGGCTGCGCGTTCCCTAACTGAGTTGACATCATCCAGAAGCTTCTGGTTCGTCAAGCATTTCGTAAAGCTATCCTCAGTAAAACCGGCAAGTTTCGACATTTGCAGCAGCGCGGCACGGCCATCGACATCCGGTGAAGCCCAGGCGATTTGCTGTTTGAACAGCATATCGACCATCGGCAA
The DNA here is from genome assembly GCF_002944315.1 of Rhizobium sp. NXC24. Classification (NCBI taxonomy): domain Bacteria; kingdom Pseudomonadati; phylum Pseudomonadota; class Alphaproteobacteria; order Hyphomicrobiales; family Rhizobiaceae; genus Rhizobium; species Rhizobium sp. NXC24. The sequence continues at coordinate 982,464 of NZ_CP024311.1, read as the reverse complement.
GTACTGTTCCTGCGGCGCGCAACGGGCCAGCATGAAGGCGGCGGCAGCGCGCGGATCGAAGGGGAATTCGCGGATGATGAAGCGAACCTTGCCGGTGTCGACGTATTTCTGCTTGATCGCGTCGAAGGTGGTAACGGCGAAATGCGCGCAGTGCGGGCAGGTCAGCGACATGTATTCGACGATCTTGACCGGCGCGTCTTCCTTGCCGAGTGCGATTTCCGGCAAGGGGCCGGGCTTCAGCACCTCGTTCATGTCGACATTGCCTTCCGACGACGGGACTTCATCCTCCGGCGAGGCAGCGGTGTTGGTGGTCTCCTGCGCACCACCGACCGTGGTGGCGTTTGCGGCGGATGCGGTGTCGGCAAAGGCAGCGAACGCCATAGAGAGGGCCGCAACGGCGGTGCCGCCCAGCAGGTGGCGTTTGGTCAAGAGCATGTCGGACATCGGCATATAGTCACCCGTCGTTTAAGAGGTCTTTGAATGGTTCACTGCGATATAACGGCTAGTTGCTGCGAACAAGGCACGGTTGACCAACTTTCTTCAAAGAATTGTGACCTACCGAAGACAAAGAGGTTAAATTATCGTCAGAATTCGCAGGGATGGGCAGACGGCCGTGAAGATGAGCCACTATGCGGCACTATCTTCGATAAATCTCACGGCGATTTCCGATTCGAACAATCAGAATTCGTATAGCGCTATCTTCGATATGCGCGATTACCCGGCAGTCTCAGACCCGATATTTCCAAAAGTCACCAAGATCAGAACCTTTCAAGGCCTCGCCGATGGAGCGCGGATTGTCCAGCTTGGAAACACGCTCATGGAGAAATTTAAGAATGCGTCGCGAAGTCTCATGTCCGAGCTTTTCGAGTTCGCGCTCCGCAGATCGCTGAAACTCAATCGTCCACGCCATAGCGCGCCATTAACTCAGCCAAAGAAACAGTATCGCTCTCGCCCCGGCGAAACTCTTCCAGGCGTTTCTCCGCAAGATAGATATCCTCAAGATCGTCCAGGTGCTCGAGGATTGCCTCACGAGCATAAAAGCTTTTGCTGCGCCCGGTGCGCTTGGCAAGCGCATCGAGCCTTGCTTCAATTTCCGGCGGAAGCCGCAGGGCCAACATCATCTTATCTCCCAAAATAGAGCTATCTTTTACCCCGCTTCCAAACCATCGCGGTGCCCAATCTCTGAATTGCCGCACGCAGTTTGTCGTCCTCGATCCCGTCCATCATGTCTTCCAGCTTTCGCGCCGCCTCGCCCTTTAGCGGCGGGGGAGTGCGGGAGCGTTTTGAAGTGATGGAAACAGGCTTTTGGACGATGCGGATCTGGCTGACGGCATGGAAGCCGAAGAAGCCGTTGATGCGCTGGATCAGTTCGCCCTGCGCATGGGTCAGGAACAGGGCGCGGGCGCCCTCGCAGGCGACGGTCAGCACGCCGGGCTGGTAACCGCCGTCCTCGCCCGAACCGCCGCGTTTGGCCCAGGCAATCTTTTCCGGCCGCGTGCATTCGGCAAAATCCTCGCCTGCGATCTCGTCCCAGGAGCCAAGCAGCGCCGTGTTGATGCCAGCGCGCTTGGCCAAGACGGGATCGACGATGCCGTTGGTCAGCTCGGAAATCTGCTTTTCGCCACGACGCGGCATTTTTGACAGGCGATATTCGCTCATTTTGAGGCTATAGTTCGCTCCCCAGCGTCTCAACGAAGCATTGGCGCAGCAGGAATGTCAAAGAGAACCGCCTTTTCTGTTCTGTAAAAGAGCGTGAAATGATCTCCACTCCTGCACTGCATTGTTACGCATCAGCCCCGCTACAACAAGACCAAGAAGGAAAAACCCCAGAGCCAATAGCTGTAGAGGGAACACATCCTTCTGACCGGTATGCCAGGCAGCAACGAGCAATACGACCGAGGAAGCGGCATATACGCATACCGCCATCATGAGGAAGAAAAACACACCAAACGCATGATAAATCAACTGCGAACGACGAGAGCGCTTCGTTCGTTGCGGCTGAAATTCCTGCTTGAGATAGACGGTAAGAAATTTGAATGGCTGCGTGTGCAACAACTTCCACATCGCGTAGTAGACAAGCGACAAGAAAAGAATTTCCGCTGCGCAGATATTCAGAAGCCCCAGGTTGGGACTCGCATTCAGTAGACGATCGAAAAGCTCGATAAGCATGATGAATTCTCCTTGATGGCTGACTTCTAGGCAGCCCAATATTTTCCGACTTCCGTTTCCAGCATAGTTGCGTCTAGAGAGTTGGATGTAATCGCTTGATCGAAGGAAATTATGGACCTTTCATCGCAAATATCCTCCCTGTCTGGAAAGCTGCTTGCCTGGTACGACCGCCATCACCGCGACCTGCCCTGGCGCGTCTCGCCGCCGATGGCAGCGCGCGGCATCCGGCCCGATCCCTATCATATCTGGCTCTCCGAGGTAATGTTGCAGCAGACCACCGTGCCGGCGGTCAAAGCCTATTTCGCCAAATTCCTGGAGCGCTGGCCGACGGTTGATGATCTTGCGGCGGCGCCCACCGACGATGTCATGGCCGCCTGGGCCGGGCTCGGCTATTACGCCCGCGCCCGCAACCTGAAGAAATGCGCGGAGGCTGTGGCGGCGGAACATGACGGTCGGTTTCCCGACACCGAGGACGGGCTGCGGGCCTTGCCCGGAATCGGCGACTATACCGCAGCGGCGGTCGCGGCCATTGCATTCAACCGGCAGGCGGCTGTCATGGACGGCAATGTCGAGCGGGTTATCTCCAGGCTATATGCCATCGCCACGCCATTGCCGGCCGCGAAACCATTGATGAAGCAGAAGGTGGCATTGCTGACGCCAGCCGATCGTCCCGGCGATTTCGCGCAGGCGATGATGGATCTGGGGGCGACGATCTGCACGCCGAAACGGCCGGCCTGTTCGCTCTGTCCCTTCAACAATGCCTGCGAGGCATTGCGGCTGCATGATCCCGAACATTTTCCGGTCAAAGCGGCAAAGAAGGAAAAGCCGATGCGCCAGGGTGCCGCTTTTGTGGCGGTGAATGACGATGGTGAAATTTACCTGCGCCGGCGCATCGCCAGCGGCCTGCTCGGCGGCATGACCGAAGTGCCTACCACCGGCTGGACAGCACGGCTTGACGGCGAGACCAGTGCTGCGGCCGCCCCCTTCCCGGCCGACTGGCAGGCGGCGGGGAGCGTGACGCATGTCTTTACTCACTTCGAACTGCGGCTATCGATCTATCGCGCTCAAGTGGCATCGAACACTACCCACAATGACGGATGGTGGGAGCCGGTTACAAATCTTGAAGCCCAGGCGCTGCCCACCGTCATGAAAAAAGCGATCATTCAGGCTATTCCACGCGCATTCACAAAGACCAAGACATTCGAAAAGGCAGGACATAATTCATGACGACGGAAATCCGGCACATTGTCTTCGACATCGGCAAAGTGCTTCTTCACTATGATCCGAGCATTCCTTATGGCCGCCTCATCCCCGATGAAGCAGAGCGAACCTGGTTCTTCGCCAATGTCTGCACAAATGAATGGAACATCGAGCAGGATCGCGGCCGGACGTGGGAAGAAGCCGAAGCGCTGCTGATCGCCGACCATCCCGAGCGCGAGGAACAGATCCGTGCCTTCCGCAAATATTGGCACGATATGGTGCCGCATGCCTATGACGATAGCGTCGCCATCATGGAGAAGCTGATTGCCGAGGGCCGTGACGTCACCATGCTGACCAACTTTGCCTCCGATACGTTTCGTGAAGCGCAGACGCGCTTCGATTTCCTCTCCAAGCCGCGCGGCGTCACCGTGTCCGGCGACATCGGCCTGATCAAGCCGGACGTTGCAATCTATGAGGCGCATGTGAAAAGTTTCGAGCTCGATCCGGCCTCGACCATCTTCATCGACGATTCGCTTGCCAACGTCGAAGGTGCGAAAGCTGCGGGTTGGAATGCAGTCCATTTCACCGGCGCCGCGAAGCTGCGCAGCGATCTCGCCGCCTACGGCATCCAGGTTTGAGCCCATGATTTTCGATCCGGCAGAACGCATCACCCTCTTTCATGACGCGATCAACAGGCTCGATTTCGAAGCAATCGAGGATTTCTTCGCGGAGAACGCCACCTATGTCTCGAACGGCGTCGGCAGCCTCGCAGGTCGCGAGGCAATCATGGAGGCCTTCCATGGCTATTTCGATACCTATCCGGATCAAACCGCAGTCAATTCATTGGTGGAAACGCTGACGCCGCTTTCCGGCCGGAGTGTCTGGTCCGTCCGGGCAACGAACAGCAAAACCGGTAAGCCGCTGATCCGCGAGGGCGAAGAGACGATCACCTTCGACGAAGACGGACGCGTCGTCCGGGTCGAAGTGACGGACTATCAGGAATTCTAAGCCGTCAGGCAAAAAAATGGCGCCCAGGATTCGAGAATCCTGGGCGTCTCGCCTTCCTCCCTAACTGGAGGTACTCGACGGAAGAAGGCGGATATGCGGATCCGGCCGCGGCACGATCCCGATAGTCGGGAAAGGCTCTCGGAGAAGATTATGCCGCTGAAATAGTTGGAATTATTCCACCTTGGCCAGATCATTGCGGACGATCGAACGCAGGTCGTCGATCGGGCGCAGGGAATGCCCATCGTCGAAGTGCCAAAACGTCCATCCGTTGCATGCATCAAGGCCCTGGACTTTCGCACCGAGGCGATGAATGGAGCCCGCTTCGCCACCGGAGGCGACCGTGCCATCGGCGCGCACGATGGCACTGTAGCGACGCCTCGCATCCGTCAGCACCTGGCCGGGCTTGATGAGACCACTTTCGATCAAAACGTTGAAGGCGACGCGAACTTCAGCCTTCTTGCCTGTCATGACGGTCAGTTCCGCCTTACCGAGCGGCTCGACGGCGGCGATGCGGGCGCTGGCCGCATCGATGTAATCCTGCTCGCGTTCGATGCCGACGAAATGACGGCCGAGACGCTTGGCGACGGCACCGGTGGTCCCAGAGCCGAAGAACGGATCGAGGATGATGTCGCCGGGCTTGGACGATGCCATGATGACGCGGGCAAGCAGGGCTTCCGGCTTCTGTGTCGGATGCGCCTTTTTGCCATCCTGATCCTTCAACCGTTCGCCGCCGCTGCAGATCGGGAACAGCCAATCGGAGCGCATCTGCACATCGTCATTGGCGGCCTTCATGGCGTCGTAGTTGAAGGTGTAGCCCTTGGCCTTGGCGTTCGGGCTCGCCCAGATCATCGTTTCATGGGCGTTCTGGAAACGACGTCCCTTGAAATTCGGCATCGGATTGGTCTTGCGCCAGACGATGTCGTTGAGGATCCAGAAGTTCAGATCCTGCATCGTAGCGCCGACGCGGAAAATATTGTGATAGGAGCCGATGACCCAGATGGTGCCCGTCGGCTTCAGCACGCGACGGCAGGCGAGAAGCCAGGCGCGGGTAAAGGCATCATAAGCCTCGAAGGAGGCAAACTGGTCCCATTCGTCGTCAACGGCGTCGACAAGCGATTGATCGGGGCGATGCAGCGTACCGCCGAGCTGCAAATTGTAAGGCGGGTCCGCGAAGATGACGTCGACGGAATGGGTGGGCAGTGCTTCAAGAGCGGCTACGCAATCGCCCTTGATGATCGTGTCGACCCAAGAGCCCGGCGTTGCGGAAGTCCTGAGGTCGGCAAGCGGGAAAACTGACGCCATGTGATACTCGCTGTTACACTTACTCGATACGATTAACTGAGTGTTATGGTTACCTAAGTTGGTTACCAAAGGCTAAAGCGGCGGGCGATTTGAGAAATTATTCGCGGCATAGAAAAATAACAGCGAATGCGATAGAACATTCTCATGGACCGAAACGAAACGATAACGCGGCTTAAAAACAACGCGGACGCCATCCGGGCGCTCGGTGCAACGTCGCTTTACCTTTTCGGCTCTGTTTCCCGGAATGAGGCGCAACCATCGAGTGATGTGGATATTTTTGTCGACTATGACCCGGCTAGTCGTTTCAATGCTTTCGATCTGATCAGTATCAAGTTCTTGCTCGAAGAAGATCTTCATGCGCCCGTCGACATTACGACCAGAGATGGGCTACATCCCCGCCTGAGACCGGCGATCGAACGCTCGGCGACGCGGGTATTTTGATGCCGCGGGAATTTAGACACGCGCTCGAGGACATACGCGCAGAACTCCGCGGTATCAGCAAAGCCGCCATGGGAAAAACACTGGACGACTACCGTAGCGATTGGCTGTTTCAACACGCCGTCCAGCGCGCCATAGAAATCATTTCGGAGGCAAGTCGGGCCATGCCCGACGATATCAAAGCTCTGAGGCCGGAGATTCCGTGGCAACAAGTCAAGACCATAGGAAACATATTGCGTCATCAATATCATGGCCTATCCGACCAGATCATCTGGGGCGTGGTCGTCGACGAGCTACCGGCCCTAGAAATTGCTATTGATGCCCTTTGCCTGCGGTTCGGTGTTGATTAGCTCGTCATGCACCGCGCGGCTATCCGCCGGTGCCTCTTCCCTCTCATTCATTCCGTAATCACGCACCACATGGGCTATGCGCAGCCGATAGTCGGCAAATATCACCCCTCGCCCGGCCTTTTGCGCCGCCCGGTGCGTTTCACGATTGCGCCATTCCTTGACCGCCGCCTCATCGCGCCAGAAGGAAAGCGAGAGAAGCTTACCGCGTTGTGTCAGGCTCTCGAAGCGTTCGATGGAGATGAAACCGTCGATCGTTTCGAGTTCTGCGCGCAGCTTGCCGGCAAGATCAAGATAGTGATGACGCTCGCCGAGATAGGGAATGACTTCGAAAATGACGGCGATCATGGCGTCACCTTTGGGCCGTGCGGTAGAGACACGTTTTTCAGGAAGATGCGATCTTCCCTGATGATGAAGCGTTCGTGGCGGGAGAAATCGTAATTCGCCTTGCCGAGCGGATCGGCTGCGAGGCGGGCGCGATAGGCTTCATAGGCAGCCAGGCTCTCGACATTGTAGACACCATAAGCGGTCGTCGCCGAGCCCTCGTGCGGGGCAAAATAGCCAATGAGGTCCGCGCCGTTGCGTGGGATGACCTGGCCCCAGGCCCTGGCATATTCGGCAAAGGCGTCCTTTTTGAAGGGATCGATCTCATAGCGGATGAAACAGGTGATCATGGTTGTCTCCTTTGGTGATGGAGATGTTGTCGCACATTGCGCGACGTCTATGCTTCGGTTACGATCGAAGTATGAAGGAAGGTCCTGACATCGCGCAGATAGGTGCGCTCATTGGCGATCCGGCGCGGGCGAATATGCTGACCGCGCTGATGGGCGGCCGTGCCCTGACTGCAACGGAGTTGGCGGCGGCCGGCGGTATCACGCTGCAGACGGCGAGCACGCATCTGTCGAAGCTCGAAGCAGGCGGGTTGCTCGCGCAACGCAAACAAGGCCGGCACCGCTATTTCGCGCTGGCCGATGACGGCGTCGGCAAGCTGCTCGAAAGTATCATGGGCTTCGCCGCTACGCGAGGGCACCTGCGCCACCGCCCCGGTCCGAAAGAGCCGGCCCTTCGCAAGGCACGCATCTGCTACGACCATCTCGCCGGTGATTACGGTGTGCGCATGCTCGACAGCCTGATTGCGGCCGGTGCGATCTCGGCTCTCGATGACGGCTTGAGCCTGACGGAGCGCGGCGAAAAGCATCTCACCTCGATCGGCATTGATGTGAATGGGCTGCGCTCGACGCGGCGCCCGCTCTGCCGCTCCTGCCTCGATTGGAGCGAACGCCGGGCGCACCTCGCCGGCAGCCTCGGCAAGGCGCTGCTTTCCAACTTCTTCGACAAGGGCTGGGCGCGGCGATCGGAAAACAGCCGCTCGATCCTGTTTACATCAGAAGGCGAACGCCGGTTTCTGGCGCTTTTTCCCATCGACGCGGATGCGACGAACCAAGAACGCGACGGTGTCGACGCCTGAGTGTTGAGACGTCGCTCCAATGAAGGGCGCAACATCATCGGCGCCAGAACATCCAAACTATGATTTACCCAACGATCGCAAAAGCTTCGCGCGTCGAACCCGAGGGCGTCCGTACGGGGGATCGGCCGATCCACTGCACATGTTTCTGCAGGATAGACGCAGCCTCCTCCGTCCGCCCCTGGCGCAGGGCCGCAAGGATGGCGCGATGGTCGTGGTCTGTGCGTTTTTCCCAGCCCGATTGCCAGGCGGAGAAGAGGAAGCGAGCGCTGGCGGCATGCAGATCGTCGATCGATGCGAGCAGCCGCGGCATGCCGCAGGGCGCGAGGATCAGGCGGTGGAAGCGGCGGTTCGCCTCCTCCCAGGCGCGGACATCGGCAGCCGCATCCCCTTCCCGCGTCGCCTCTTCGGCGGCATCGAGAATTGCCGGCGTCAGGTGCTGCGCGGCATGCTTCAGCGCCAGCCCCTCGAGGGCAGCCCGCATTTCCGCGACTTCGCGAACTTCCTTGAGATCGAAGGAGGCGACGCGGACACCACGGCGGGGCACGTTGATCGCCAGGCCTTGAGCCTCCAGCCGCCGGAATGCCTCGCGCACCGGCACATGGCTGGCACCGAACTCCTCGGCAATATGATCCTGCCGCAACCGCGCATCGGGTGCGATCTCGCCGCGGATGATGCGGTCGGCAAGCACCCGGCTGATACGGCTGGCAATCGTGTCGTCGCGCTCTTTGGCCATGGCCGATCCTTAAAGATGACGATCGGCCTTGTCGAGCCATCCTGATCAAGCGCGGTGACAACTTGACTTGGTGCATATGCACAAGCATAGTAAGTTCATGCAAACCGAAGACGATCTTGGTCCCCTTGCGTGCCATTGCCTGGCGACTCGGCAACTGGCGAGGCACGTCTCGAAACTCTACGAGCGCCATATGGCGCCAACCGGCATAACCAGCACTCAGTTTTCACTCCTGAATTTCCTCCGCCAGAATGAGCGGATGACCATGAACGAACTGGCGGCAGCAATGCTAATGGACCGCACGACCCTGCTGCGGGCCGTAAAGCCGCTGCAACAACAGGGGCTGATCATCAGCGCGCCCGAAACGGAAGGGAGCCGTCGGCTGCTGTTGGAGCTATCGCCGGCCGGGGAAAGCAAGATTGCAGAGGCGGAGCCCTGCTGGCGGGCGGCTCAAGAGGAATATGAGTCGCAGGTTGGCCAACTGCACGCAAAAAGCCTGCGCAGCGACTTTTTCAACATGACCCACCACGGCTGACCCTTCAAATCACGCCCGAACCCCGGCCATCCTTTCCGCCAATGCATTACTGCCATGTCTGCTCATTGGTTGAGCTTTGCCGGAGCATCGTGTAAAGCCGCACGATCCATTTCAGAGCAGGCCCCAAAAAGTGCGAAGCGGTTTTGCACAAGGCCATGCCAATCCAGAGCCCCTTCAAAGGCAGTGTATTCTCATGAGCAATGGCTTCGATCTCATCATCTTCGACTGCGACGGCGTTCTGGTCGATTCGGAAATCATCGCAGCGGATGTTGAATCCAAGCTCCTGACGGAAGCGGGTTACCCGATCAGCGCCGAAGAAATGGGCGAGCGTTTTTCCGGCATGACCTGGCAGAACATTCTGTTCGAAGTCGAGCGTGAGGCGAGCATTCCGCTCTCGGCTTCGCTGCTCGACAAGTCCGAGAAGCTACTCGACTTGCGGCTCGCCAATGACGTCAAGGCTATCCCGGGCGTTCCTTTTGCCCTGTCGCGCCTGCCAATGCCGCGTTGCATCTGCTCGAATTCCAGCTCCGCGCGGATTGACATGATGCTTTCCAAGGTCGGCTACAAGGAACTGTTTGCGCCGCACATCTATTCCGCCAAGGATCTCGGTGCCGATCGCGTCAAGCCGAAGCCGGATATTTTCCTGCATGGTGCCAAGCAGATGAACGTTCCGCCGGCCAACGTCATCGTCGTCGAAGACTCGGTCCATGGCGTCCAAGCAGCGCGTGCCGCCGGCATGCGTGTCATCGGCTTCACCGGCGCTTCGCACACCTACCCTTCGCATGCCGACCGGCTGACGGATGCGGGTGCGGAAACGGTCATCGCCCGGATGATGGATCTGCCCGGCGTGGTCATGGCGCTGGCGGAGTGGGAAGGGGTTTTGTGAGGCAATAGGCAATAGGCAATAGGCAATAGGCAATAGGCAATAGGCAATAGGCAATAGATGTTGCAGCTATATTGCCGGCAGTAGCAAGGACAAGGTGACCTTTTACTACTGCCTACTGCCTACTGCCTACTGCCTATTGCCTACTGCCTACTGCCTACTGCCTGATCCCAACCCTACTGATGCTTCTTGCGAACGGGCTTCTGGCCCTTTTCGGCTTTCTGCGGCCCCTGATCGAAGCTGATCTGAACAACCGTGAAGCCACCGGAGCCGCCGGCGACGTTGATGTCGTTGTCGGTGAAGAGGAACTGCGTCGTGGTTTCGCCCGGCGGGATTTCGGCGGTGAAATTGACGGTCTTGCTATAGAGCGCGGTGTTGTTGTCCATGACGGCGACATGGATCGGCATGGTCACCTTGCCGGGGCCGCCCACCGGGCCGGCGACAAGACGGCCCTGCGCAACGATATTGATGCTGAGGCTGGTGCCGTCGGTCGTGCACTGGCGCGTCGCCTGGGCGAGCGATGCCTGATAGGTCAACTGGTTCGGATCGTCCTTGGCGCCCTTGGCGTAGGTGCGGTAGCTGGACGCCTCATCGCGGATGACGACTTGTGGGCATTTGCCGGCGACATAGGATTGGCCGCCGGTCACCTGCGGCGCGGGGCTGGCGGCGGATGGATTGCCCGCCACTGCCTGCGGCGCCACCGTCACATCCGTTCCGGTCTGCTTGTCGCTACCGCCGAAACCAAGAGAACTACAACCAGCCAACAATGCCAGAAGCGAAGCGGAAAAAAGACGACGCGAAACCCTGCCAAACACTATATATTCCACCCTCTGCAATAATTTACATTATCGGCCTGCAGCCTGTTCGACGGGCCTTTTATGACACTTGGCGATGGTCTATACCAGCGGCGCAGCGAAAAATCGATTGGGTAGGCACCGTTTTGGCTCACTTTTCGACCTCGACAGATTGGCGCAAGCCGCCGCCCACCGGACGGAGCCGTGCGGGCATTGCGCAAACGCGAAAACCACGCGGCTGATCCGACGCAAAAAGACGGGCTGCCATCGCTTCGTTCTTTTACTCTCTCACCTCACCACTCCGGCAATTTTGCGACCAAAGGAATTCTAGACCGTGGACTATATCTCAACGCGGGGAGAAGCCCCTGCCCTTGGCTTCTGCGACGCCCTTCTGGCCGGCCTTGCTCGTGATGGCGGGCTCTATGTGCCCCGTGAATGGCCGACGCTTAAGAAAAAAGAGATTCGCGCTTTCCGTGGCAAGAGCTATCAGGACGTCGCCTTCGCCGTGCTGTCGCCTTTCACCAACGGCGAAATTCCGGATGACGTCTTCCGCGGCATGATCGATGAAGCCTATGCCACCTTCCGCCATCCCGCCGTGACGCCGCTGGTGCAGACAGGTCCGAACAGCTTCGTGATGGAGCTTTTCCACGGCACGACGCTTGCCTTCAAGGATGTCGCCATGCAGTTGCTCGCACGGCTGATGGATTATGCCCTGGAAAAGCGCGGGCAAAGGGCAACCATCGTCGGCGCCACCTCGGGCGACACCGGCGGAGCGGCGATCGATGCCTTTGCCGGACGCGAACGCACCGACATCTTCATCCTCTTCCCGCATGGCAAGGTCTCGCCGGTGCAGCAACGGCAGATGACCACCTCGACGGCGGCCAATGTGCATGCGCTGGCGATCAACGGCAATTTCGATGATTGCCAGAATCTGGTCAAAGCCATGTTCAACGACACCGCCTTCCGCGACTGCGTCAAGCTTTCGGGCGTCAACTCGATCAATTGGGCGCGCATCATGGCGCAGGTGGTCTACTACTTCACTACTGCCGTCGCGCTCGGCGGCCCCGACCGGAAGATTTCCTTCACCGTTCCGACCGGCAATTTCGGCGATATTTTCGCCGGCTACGTCGCAAAGCGCATGGGCCTGCCGATCGACCGGCTGGTGATCGCCACCAACGAGAACGACATCCTGGCTCGCACGCTGAAAACCGGGCGCTACGAGATGCGCGAGGTCAAGGCCACCACCGCGCCGTCGATGGACATCCAGATCTCCTCCAACTTCGAACGGCTGCTGTTCGAAGCCCATGACCGCGACGCGTCGAAGGTGCGCGCCGCGATGGAAAGCCTGAAACAATCGAAGGGCTTTTCGATCAGCGAAAGCGCTCTGAAGACCATCAAGAAGGACTTCCGCGCCGGCCGCGCCAGCGAAAAACAGGTCGCCGCGACGATCCGCAAAACACTCGACAACACCGGCTATCTGATCGACCCGCACACCGCCATCGGCGTCTTTGTGGCGGAGAAAAACGAGAAGCCGGCGAGCCCGATGGTGACGCTCGCGACCGCACATCCGGCAAAATTCCCCGCCGCAGTAAAATCGGCGTGTGGTATTGACCCGGCGCTTCCGACGTGGCTTGCTGGACTGATGAACAGGGAGGAGCGTTTCGACGTCCTCGATCCCGAGCTGAAAGCCGTTGAAACTTTCATCGGCAAACATGCCCGGGCGGGGGAATGATAAACGCAGAAAGACAGACGATGACAGTGGAGTGCACCCGGCTTGCGTCCGGGCTGACAGTAGCGACCCAGACGATGCCACACCTCGAAAGCGTGGCACTCGGCGTCTGGATCAAATCGGGTTCGCGCAATGAAACCGAAGCGGAACACGGCATCGCGCATCTGCTGGAACACATGGCGTTCAAGGGCACGGCCCGTCGCACGGCGCGTGAGATCGCCGAGGAAATCGAGAATGTCGGCGGCGAGGTCAATGCCGCCACGTCGACCGAGACAACCTCCTATTATGCCCGCGTGCTGAAGGATCATGTGCCGCTCGCCGTCGATATCCTCGCCGATATCCTGACCGAATCCGCTTTCGACGAGGATGAATTGCAGCGCGAAAAGCAGGTCATCCTGCAGGAAATCAACGCTGCAAACGACACGCCCGACGATGTGGTCTTCGACAAATTTTCCGAAGTCGCCTATCGCGGCCAGACGCTTGGCCGGGCGATTCTCGGCACGCCGGAAACCGTCGTCTCCTTCACGCCGGGACAAATCCGCGGTTATCTCAGCCGCAACTACACGACCGACCGCATGTTCGTGGTGGCCGCGGGCGCTGTCGATCACGAAAGCTTCGTGCGCCAGGTCGAAGAGCGCTTCTCCACCCTGCCGACACAGCCGTCGGCGCCGCCCGTCATCGAGCCTGCGCGTTATATCGGCGGCAATATCCGCGAGACGCGCGACCTGATGGATGCGCAGATCCTGCTCGGCTTCGAGGGACGCGCCTATCACACGCGCGATTTCTATTGTTCGCAGATCCTTGCCAACATCCTCGGCGGCGGCATGTCCTCACGGCTGTTCCAAGAAGTGCGCGAATTCCGCGGGCTCTGTTACTCCGTCTATGCCTTCCATTGGGGCTTTTCCGACACCGGCATTTTCGGCATCCATGCCGCGACCGGCGGCGAAAACCTGCCGGAGCTGCTGCCGGTCATCGTCGACGAGCTGCACAAATCCTCCCACAAGATCGAACAGCAGGAAATCGAGCGTGCCCGCGCCCAGATCCGCGCGCAGTTGCTGATGGGTCAGGAAAGCCCGGCGGCGCGCGCCGGCCAGATCGCGCGACAGATGATGCTCTACGGCCGACCGATCCCGAACCAGGAAATGCTGGAACGGTTGCAGGGCATTACCATCGATCGGCTGACGGATCTTGCCGGCCGCCTGTTCTTCGACACGGTGCCGACGCTGTCGGCGATCGGGCCTTTGGAGCAGTTGGCGCCGATGGAAGATATCGTGACATCCTTATCATCGTCGACCCCAGCCTCCATAAGCGCGAGCGGCTAAAACCGCATCGCGCGCCGATGGGTTCAATCTTCCGGGGAGTACTGGGCGGAATGCAAAAATCGGTCTTTCGGTTTCTGTCACGTCATCCGGACGCGGTTGAACTCGAAAACGCGACCTATCTGCTGCGTCTGCCACGCTATTCCGATTTCAATCAATGGCACCGGTTGCGAGCCGAAAGCCGGCGCTTCCTGGAACCCTGGGAGCCGACCTGGCGACATGACGAACTGACCGAGGGCGCCTACCGCGCCCGTGTTATCAGGGGAAAACAGGAATACAGTTCCGGTCAGGCGATTCCACTTTTTATTTTCCTTAAAGAGAATATGACCTTGCTCGGCGGCATTACGATCGGTTACATCCGTCGTGGCGCTGCACAAAGCTGCATGATTGGCTATTGGATGGGTGAGCGGCATTCAGGCCAGGGCCATATGTTCGCCGCACTTCAGTTGGTTATACCCTATATCTTTTCCGGACTTGAGTTGCACCGTATTGAAGCAGCCTGTATTCCGGATAATGAGCGTAGCATGCGGCTTTTGGAAAAGGCCGGTTTCCAGCGAGAAGGTCATTTGCGCGGTTATCTAAAAATTAACGGTCAGTGGCGTGATCACGTGATGTTTTCCCGGTTGGCGTCCGACGCCGACCCGATTAGAAAATCCGACAAGCGATGACGGCCGATCTCCCGCCTGCCCCGCCGTTGACGAAATGGTTGTCCGCGATCGTCGCGACGCTCGCGGCTGCTATGCTGTTCCTTCTTGCAGGCATGGCGCATGCAGCCGAACCCGTGAAGATTTCGCGCGACGATACCGCGCTTGACCTGACGGCGACGACCGAGATCTACACCAATCAAGGCGAGGCCTTCCAGGTCTCCACCGCCGCTGGCGCCGACGGTATTCGCCGCCGTATTGAGGTACGATCCTCGTCGCCGAACCATCAGGGCGACTGGGCCGTCTTTGCGCTCGCCAATGTCTCGGAAGAGCAGCTCGAGCGCGTCATCGTCGCACCCCACTTCCGTCTGGTGAATTCGAAATTGTTCTGGCCGGATCTCGGCTCGCAACGCATCATCGCGATCACTCCGAGCGAAGGCTTTGCTCTCGACCGGCAGCCGAGCGACGAGGCGGATGTCTTCCGCATCACACTGAACCCCGGCGCGGTCGTCACCTTTGTCGCCGAACTCTCCTCGCCGAACCTGCCGCAGCTCTATCTGTGGGAGCCGAACGCCTACAAGGACACGGTCAACGCCTTCACGCTCTATCGCGGCATCGTGCTTGGCATTGCCGGTCTGCTGGCGGTGTTCCTGACCATTCTCTTTGTTGTCAAAGGCACTTCGATGCTGCCAGCGACAGCGGCGCTTGCCTGGGCGGTGCTCGGCTATATTTGCGTCGATTTTGGTTTTCTCGGCAAACTCATCAGCATCACCTCCAGCGATCAGCGAATATGGCGCGCCTGTGCGGAGGTGGCGCTCGCATCGAGCCTGGTGATCTTCCTGTTCACCTATCTGAACCTCAATCGCTGGCATGCGCATCTGGGCTATGTGACCCTTGCCTGGGTGCTCGGTCTCGCGCTTCTCTTCGGCGTCGCGATCTATGATCCGTCGATCGCGGCCGGCGTCGCGCGGCTATCGCTGGCACTGACGGCAACGGCGGGCCTGCTGCTGATCATCTATCTCGGCTTCAGCCGCTATGACCGCGCCATTCTGCTGGTGCCCGCCTGGGCGCTGATCCTGGTCTGGCTGTTCGGCGCCTGGATGACGATCACGGGCAAGCTCGACAACGACATCATCCAGCCGGCGCTTGGCGGCGGCCTCGTTCTGATCGTGCTCCTGATTGGTTTCACGGTGATGCAGCATGCCTTTGCCGGCGGCGCATTTCAGCAGGGTCTGTTTTCCGATCTCGAGCGGCAATCCCTGGCGCTCACCGGCTCCGGCGATACCGTTTGGGATTGGGACGTGGCACGCGACCGCGTGGTGACGACGCCGGATATCTCGATGAAACTTGGCCTGTCGCCCGGCACCATGCATGGCGCGGCGCGCAACTGGCTGCCGCGCTTGCACCCCGACGACCGTGATCGTTTTCGCGCGACGCTCGACGTGCTCCTCGAACACCGCCGCGGCCGGCTGAATCATGAATTCCGCATTCGCGCCGAAGACGGGCATTTCCACTGGCTGTCGATCCGCGCCCGGCCGGTGCTTGGCTCGAACGGCGAAATCATCCGCTGCGTCGGTACCGTCGTCGATGTCACCGAGCAGAAAAACTCGATCGAGCGGCTGTTGCATGACGCGCTGCACGATAATCTGACCGGCCTACCGAACCGCCAGGTCTTCATCGACCGCCTGCAGGCCGTTCTCACCTTGGCGCCGGAAGGCAATCAGGTGCGTCCGACGGTGATGGTGATCGACATCGACCGCTACAAACTGGTCAACGATACGCTTGGCGTTGCTGCCGGCGACAATATCCTGATCGCGCTGACGCGGCGCCTGCGCCGCCTGATGAAGCCGCAGGACACGCTGGCGCGGCTCTCCGGCGATCAGTTCGGCCTGATCCTCGTTTCCGAGCGCGACCCGGCCAAGGTCGCCGATTTCGCCGACGCCATCAGCAAGGCGATCATGGTGCCGATCAATTTCGCCAACCGCGAAATCATCCTGACGGCGTCGATCGGACTGACGTCCTGGGTCGACCAGCAGGAAAGCGCTATGGGTCTCTTGAGCGATGCCGAACTCGCTATGTACCGCGCCAAGCGCGCCGGCGGCAATCGCGTCGAGCCTTTTCAGCCTGCATTCCGCAGCTTTGGCACCGACCGTCTGCAGCTTGAAACGGATCTTCGCCGCGCCGTCGAACGCAAGGAACTGTCGCTGGTTTATCAGCCGATCGTTCGGCTGGAAGATGCCGAAGTCGCCGGTTTCGAGGCGCTGATGCGCTGGGAGCATCCGAAACGCGGCAATATTCCACCGTCGGAATTCATCCCGATCGCCGAGGCTTCCGACATTATCGGCCCGCTCGGCATGTTTGCGATGGAGCAGGCGACCAACGACCTGATGGCCTGGCAGCGCCAGACCGGCGACCTGCCTCTCTTCGTTTCCATCAATCTGTCCAGCGTGCAGCTCCTCAACAACGAGCTCTACGATGATGTCCGCGCCTTGCTCGCCAAAACCCATTGCGAGCCGAACCGCATCAAGCTCGAATTGACGGAATCGCAGGTGATGGAGAATCCGGAACAGGCCCGCCTCGTGCTCGGCAAGCTGCGCGAAGCCGGCATCGGCCTGGCGCTTGACGATTTCGGCACCGGTTATTCCTCGCTCTCCTATCTCACCCGCTTCCCGTTCGACACGATCAAGCTCGACAAGGCGATGGTGCGTGATGAAAGCGACAAGAAAGCCGTACTTTTGCGTTCGGTGATCTCCATGGCCCGCGAGCTCAACATGCGCGTCGTCGCCGAAGGCATCGAGTCGGAAGAGGATGCGCTGGAACTCGCCAAGATGGGCTGCGCCTACGGCCAGAGCTTCATCTTCGGCCCGCCCATGGGCTCGGACTCGGTGCTGCGGCTGCTGAAGGAACGCTTTCCGCTGACGAAGCGCGCGTAGCCGATAACCTCCCACGCCTGGGAAAGGTTTGTACAGCGCTCGCGCTTCAGACGCCCTCCTCCTTTGGAGAGAGGGCAAAATCATGCTTCGCCAATCACTTGCCGTATATATTCCAGCTTCGTCACGACCGGGGGCGACAGGATGAAGGGATAGGAATCCGGCTGCCCCATGCTGCGCTGGATGGAATTGATCGCGACGCTCAGCGGTATCCAGGCGCTGACGAGCTGTTCGGCACTCTCAGCCTTGTAAGGATTGAAATCCACCTCCACCGCCATTTCGTGATAGCCACGGGGATCGACCACCAAGCCGAAGGAGCGAGCGGTCTCCAGCGTGTCGACGATATGAAGATAATGCGCGAAACATTCGGCAAAATCTTCCCAGGGGTGGGCGCTGGCATAAGCGCTGATAAAACTTTCCTGCCAATTCGGCGGCGGGCCTTGGTCGTAGTGTTGCTGCAGGGCCGCGCCGTAATCTACGCGCTCATCGCCGAAGACGGCGCGGAAGGCGTCGAACCGATTGCGGTCGCGGATCAATTTGTTCCAGATGAAATGGCCGGTCTCGTGGCGAAAATGGCCGAGCAGCGTGCGGTAAGGCTCGTTCATCGACGTGCGTGCCTGTTCGCGTGTCACATCGTCGGCCTCAGCGGCGCGGATGGTGATGAGCCCCTCCTCGTGGCCGGTCGTCGCCGGCACAACGGTGCCGCCCTGCACCTCGTCCTCGAGGAAGTCGAAGACCAGCCCACCCTCGGGATCCTGTTGGCGATTGGGATGCGGCAGGTTCCAGCGCAACAGTGAATAGAACAGATGCCGCTCGGCCTGGCCGATGCGCCGCCAACGGTCTATACCCTGCTGGCTATCCGTATTCGGCACCAGCCGGTTATGACGACAGGCAATGCAAAAGGGGTCGGGGTCTTGGGCTTCGACCATCCAGTTGCAGATATCGAGCGTGGCATTGGCGCAGAAGCGGACAATACGCGTCGGCTCGGCAACAAGACGCCAATTCGGCACCTCATCAGCCTCCAGTGCATACATCGCAAGACGCTCGGGAACAAAGCCGAGCTGATAGCCGCAGCGCACGCATTGCCGGTTATCGAAATGCACTGGCTGGCCACAATGGTCGCAGGCGAAAAGCCTCATGGAAAGCTCTCCAAAACTTGGCCACGACGGGTATAAAAGACGAGCATAAAAAGAGCCTGTCGCGAATTCGTGACAGGCTCTTTTACTGCGCCGCGCGTTTGACGGCACGCGAAAGGGCGCAGCACTTGACTTGTCGCATACCGAACCGCTGGATTACATGCGGTCTACTGCGCCCTTGGCTTTATCCTTGGCCTTGCCAACAGCTACCTGGGCCTTACCTTTGGCCTTCTGGGCCGTGCCTTCGGCGCGCATGCTCTTGCTCTTCGTAGCCTTGCCGGCAACCTGTTTGGCCTTACCAGCCGCCTCGTTGGCTTTGCCGGATACCTTGTCACTCATGCTGCCCATAGCGAACGCCTCCTCATTCAGCACCGGCGGAGTTGTCGGTGCGGTGACAAGGAAACGTCATTAACAATATTTCGTTCCACAAGGGCGTGGACGGCTCAGGCATGCCCCGCATGCGGCGACAACATGGCGGCATTGATGCCCATCAAGGCCAGGGCGCGTTCATACTTATCGTCAAGGCTGCGATCGAAGATCAGCTCCTCATTGGCCGGGCAGTTGAGCCAGCCATTATTGCTGATTTCCGCTTCCAACTGACCCGCGCCCCAACCGGCATAGCCGAGCAGCATGGTAGCGCGCCGCGGCCCGCCACCCTTGGAGATGGCGCGCACGATGTCCAAGGTCGCCGTCAGGCTGATATCGTCGCTCACCGGAATGCTGCTGTCGCTGATATAGTCATCAGAATGCAGGACGAAGCCGCGGCCGCTTTCGACCGGGCCCCCGGTCTGGATCGGGAAATCACGGGCGACCGGCGGCAGAAGAATAGCGTCGTCATCCTTGATCATTTCGAGATGCAGCAGCACGTCGGTAAAGGTCAGGTTCTGCGCACGATTGATGACGAAGCCCATGGCGCCGGCGGCGGAATGAGCACAGATATAGATCACTGTGCGATTGAAATTCCGGTCTTCCATACCAGGCATGGCAATCAGGAACTGGCCGTCGAGAAAACCTCTTTCGCTTCTATTCTTCAGCGTCGATAGGGACATCGTACCTCCTGACTGCAGTCTGTAACTGCGCCCCTCGAAAAGAAGATGGGGCAATGTCATAAATCAATCAACTGAAAATGATCATTTCTTTTTCGCGCCGTTCTGGCACAGGCCTGCGCCATCCGGTAAATCCTTGTTCCATGACCGGAAAACTCTCTTTTATCCCATTGTTGACAATGCTGACCGCCGCAACGCTGACCGACGGCACCGCCCATGCCGCCATGAGCGACTGGGCAAACAACGAGGGCGGGCGCATGCGGTTGGTGGCGCTGGCGCCGGATGCTCAGGGCCATATCCGTGCTGCTCTGCAGATCGAGCCTGCACCCGGCTGGATCACCTATTGGCGCGAACCCGGCGAAAGCGGAATTGCGCCGCAGGTAAACCCGGCGCCCGATGGCGGCATTACGCTGGAAAAAACCAGCTACCCAACGCCCAAACCGATCGTCGTCGGCAAGATCCAGGAAATCGGCTATGATGAGCCGGTGACATTGCCGCTCGATTTCCGTGTCAACGGCAAACAGCCGGTGACACTCAACCTCACCGCCTTCATCGGACTCTGCAAGGACATCTGTATTCCCTTCCAGACCCAATTCTCTCTGCCGTTATCGGCTGCCGGCCAATCGACGCCGCACGAACAAGCCCTGTTGGATGCCGCCGATGCGTCGCTGCCGCAGGCTCCTTCCTCGGATTTTGCCGTCGAAAATCACCAACTTTCGCCCGATGCAAAAACTCTTTCACTGCGCCTGACGCTGCCGGAGGCAACAGGAAGCACTCCATTGATCTATGTCACCGGCCCGTCCGGGTATGTCTTTTTCAAACAGGCCAACGGCACACGCGACGGCAGGACTTTTGCGACCGACATCGCGATCGGCAAGCTTCCGAAGAATTACGATATTAAAGGCAAAAGCTGGGGCATCCTCGTCATCGACGGTGAACGCGCCATGGAAACCACGCTTGCGTTCGAATAGCGCGGATCTATAGTTTCGCCCGACCATTTTCACTCAAAGGGCGGCGGTTCAGCCGCCCTAAATTGCGACCCCAAGGAGAGTGCCATGACCATCGCTATCGGCGATAAACTGCCTGCCGCCACCTTCAAGGAAAAGACCGCCGACGGCCCGGTGGAACTGACCACCGAACAGCTTTTTGCCGGCAAGCGTGTCGTGCTTTTCGCCGTCCCCGGTGCCTTTACGCCGACCTGCTCGCTGAACCATCTGCCGGGCTATCTGGAAAACCGTGATGCTATCCTCGCAAAGGGCGTCGACGACATCGCTGTCGTTGCCGTTAACGATTGGCATGTCATGGGCGCGTGGGCGCAATCCTCCGGCGGCATGGGGAAAATCCACTTCCTCGCCGACTGGAACGCCTCTTTCGCCAAGGCGCTCGGCCTCGATATCGACCTTTCCGCCGGCGGCCTCGGCGTCCGCTCGAAGCGCTATTCTATGCTGGTGGAAGACGGCGTGGTGAAGACGCTCAACATCGAGGAAAGCCCCGGCCAGGCAACCGTGTCGGGTGCCGCAGCGATGATCGGGCAGCTTTAAACGAAAAAACAAAGGGCGCCATGCGGGCGCCCTTTGTTCGCACTAGCGATCCCCGTCGAAATGACTTTCAAGGTCTCGATGACCTTCGATGATGTTCACAACTTCAAAAACATCATCCACGTAGCGGAAGAAGATCACATAGCCGCGAAATGCAAAACTGCGAACATCGGTAAGCAATTCCGGTCTTGCACGACCCATTTGACCAGGTAGCTCTGCCAAATTACGACATTTGCCACGAAGTCTGCCGATAAAATTTCGAGCGCTTTCTGCGCTCCCGCCTTCTTGTCTGATATATCGATAGATACTATCGAAATCGGCTCTGGCGCTCGCTAGATACCGAATGCGCGGCACATCAATAGCCTTCTTGTTTTAGCTGGGCTTCCACCGCATCCAGCGATGCATCCAGCTCCTCATCAGATATGTCGCCCCCGCTCGCAATTGATGCCTCCAGGGTGAGCCGCAACGATGCGATTTTCGCCTCACGCTCCTCTACAAGACGGAGACCTTCACGGACGACCTCGCTGGCAGAGCTGTAGCGCCCTTCTTCGACTGTTTTTTCGATGAACTTTTCCCAACGATCACCAATCGAGACGTTCATAGGGATCATCCTTCTTGCAGTTTCGGTCCTTAGCCAGATAACACATAATGCGCAGTATATAGCATTCGGCTGCATCGGTGCAAATCGCAACACGTTTGCCAGCGATGAATGACATATGCTCACCACCCGCCTCTTTTTCGCCGCATTCTGCCCTTTACAAGCGTAATGTTATTACATTATGGAAACCACCCATGCCCTTTAACAACAATCCCTTCGCCGCATCCCTGATCGGGCGGTCGGCCTTGATGCGCCTCGCCTTCGTTGCAATCGGCATCGCAATTCTCTGGGCCACGATCGGCTGGGCGGTGGCGTTGGCATGAGTGCTCAGATCCGTCTCGACAACCTCACCGTCACCTATGAACGCCATCCAGCCGTGCATCACGTTTCTGGTGCCTTCCAGGCCGGCAGCCTGACGGCGATTGCCGGACCGAACGGGGCGGGCAAGTCGACGCTCCTGAAGGCGATCATCGGCGAATTGAGACCGGCGGAAGGCTCGATCGATCGCGGCGCGCTGACGCGCAATGATTTCGGCTATCTGCCGCAGGCGGCCGATATCGTCAGACGTTTTCCGATCTCGGTGGCCGATACCATCATGCTCGGCGCCTGGAAAAATTCCGGCGCCTTCAGGCGTTTCTCACACGCGGATGCCGAGCGTGCCCGTGATGCGCTGGCGGTCGTGGGCCTGGCGGGCTTCGAGCGTCGGCACATCGGCTCACTCTCGGCCGGGCAATTCCAGCGCGTACTTTTTGCGCGGCTGCTGCTGCAAGATGCCCGCGTCATCCTTCTCGACGAGCCCTTTACCGCCATAGACCAGCGCACGACACGCGACCTGCTCGATATTGTCTTACGTTGGCACAGTGACGGGCGCACGGTGATTGCGGTGCTGCATGATTTCGATCAGGTGCGCGCGCATTTTCCGGAGACGCTGCTGATCGCCCGTGAACTCGTCGGTTGGGGCCGGACAGAGGATGTGATGAGCTCCGATAATCTCATCAAGGCGCGGGCCATGGCGGAGCGTTGGGACGAGGACGCCGGAGACTGCTTGCCGGAACGGGCGCCTACCCATCGGGGGTTAGCGAAGCGGGAGCCGGCCGAATGACGGCCTATGACATCTTCCTCGCGCCCTTTGCCGATTACGGTTTCATGCGGCGCGCGCTCGTCGCCTGCCTTTGCCTCGGGCTCGGCTCCGGACCGATCGGCGTCTTCCTGATGCTCCGGCGGATGAGCCTGATGGGCGACGCCATGAGCCATGCCGTACTACCGGGGGCGGCCATCGGCTATCTGATTGCCGGCTCGCTGTCGCTGACGGCCATGGGTCTCGGGGGGCTTGTTGCCGGCCTGTCGGTGGCGCTGCTCTCGGGGCTCGTCAGCCGCATGACGGTGCTGCAGGAGGATGCGAGTTTCGCCAGCTTCTATCTGACGTCGCTCGCGCTCGGTGTGCTCATCGTATCGCTGCGCGGCTCCAATATCGATCTTCTGCATGTGCTCTTCGGCACCATCCTCGCGATCGACGCCCCTGCCCTCTACCAAATCGGCGCGATCACCACGGTGACGCTCCTGGCGCTCGCCGTCATCTATCGGCCATTGGTGGTGGAATGCTTCGATCCCGGCTTTCTCCGCGCCGTCGGTGGCCGGGGAGCGGTCTATCATTTCCTCTTTCTGCTGCTGGTGGTGCTCAATCTCGTCGCCAGCTTCCAGGCACTCGGCACGCTGATGGCGGTCGGGCTGATGATGCTGCCGGCGGCGATCGCGCAGCTTTGGTCGCGCAGCCTGCCGGCGATGATGGCGATCGCAGCGGCAACCGCGACCGCGTCGGGCTATATCGGGCTCATCGCCTCCTATCACCTCGAATTCGCTTCCGGCCCGACCATCATCATCACGGCGAGCCTGATCTACGGCTTTTCCATTCTCTTCGCACCCTCGGGCCTCGCCCGCCGGTTTATTCCCCGTCCCCATCTCAGGGGCTAATTTCGATCAAGGAGATTATCGTGACCAGACACAGACTGCTTCTCTCCGCTGCGCTGCCGGCCTTCATCGCCTTCGGCATAGCGGCGCCCGCTTCGGCGGAAACCTTGGATGTCGTCGCCTCCTTCACCGTGCTTGCCGATGTCGTCAAGCAGGTTGGCGGCGAGCATGTGAAGGTGTCGAGCCTTGTCGGCCCGAACGGCGATCCCCATGAATTCGAGCCTTCACCAACCGACGCCAAGAGGCTCAATGCCGCCAAGGTCACCTTCGTCAGCGGCGAAGGTCTGGAAGGTTGGATGGATCGGTTGATCAAGGCTTCCGGCTACAAGGGCACGCCGATCGTCGCCTCTGACGGCATCAATACCCGCACCATGGTCGACGACGGCAAGACCGTCACCGATCCGCATGTCTGGAACAGCCCGGTCAATGTGAAGATCTGGGTCGCCAATATCGAAAAGGCGCTATCCGCCGCCGATCCGGCCGACGCCGCCGATTTCAAGGCCAATGCTGAGCGCTATACCAAGACACTGACGGATCTCGACGCCTATGCGCACAGCAAGTTCGACAAGATTGCAGAGGATCGCCGTAAGATCCTGACCAGCCACGACGCGTTCGGCTATTTCGGGCGTGAATACAACGTCACCTTCCTGTCGCCGCTCGGCGTCTCGACCGAGACCGAAGCCTCGGCCGCCGGCGTCGCCAAGCTGATCGAGCAGATCAGGACCGAACATGTGATGACCTATTTCTTCGAGAATTCGAATGATCCGCGCCTGGTCAAGCAGGTCGCCAAGGCCACCGGCGCGCAGCCCGGCGGCGAACTCTACGTCGAGGCCCTCTCCAAGGCCAATGGGCCGGCTCCGACATATGAAAAAATGTTCCGTTATAACGTTGATCAACTCGCCGCGGCGATGGCGAAATCGAGCTGAGACAGCAGGACGAGCATGGCTGCAGGCATTTGCCTGCGGCCTTTTCATTCAAAGATCGAGAGCGAAGACCAGCAGGTCGGGGACGCGCCGCTTGACCATTGTTTCATAAGAAGTTATATAACCAGTTATGTAAATTGAAGCAGGAATGCGGCGTGGCTGAAGATATCGTGAAATCGCTGGGTTTCCTCTGCCTCGGCAGCCGCTTTCGCCGCATCGGCGAGCGCCTTCAGGCCGATACCCAGCAGATTATGGGAGAGCTCGGCGTCTCCCTCCAATCCGCCCAATATCCTTTCCTCGCGGCGATCGACCGCGCCGGCCCGCTTACCATCGGTGAGCTTGCCCAGGCTGTCGGCATCACCCAGCCAGGGGCCACGCGGACCGTCTCGCAGCTTCTGGAACTGGGTTACGTCGACATGCAGGCCTCACCCGAGGATCAGCGCCGAAGACTGGTTTCCCTAACACCGGAAGGACAGGAACTCGTCGATTACTCGAAACGATCAGTCTGGCCGCGCATCGAACAGGCTGTCATCGAGCTCTGCGGCGAGAGTTCCGGGCCGATCCTGGAACAGCTTACTGCAATCGAGAACGGGCTTGCCGAAGCGCCGCTTGCCCGTCGAGGCAAACTCGACAAGGAGCAGAAACCATGAGCCATATTCTCGACCGCCCGGCCTG
This sequence comes from Rhizobium sp. NXC24, assembly GCF_002944315.1. NCBI lineage: Bacteria > Pseudomonadati > Pseudomonadota > Alphaproteobacteria > Hyphomicrobiales > Rhizobiaceae > Rhizobium > Rhizobium sp. NXC24. Next base: position 957,084 of record NZ_CP024311.1, on the reverse strand, counting down.
GAACGCCCTTCGAACTGCCCATGCGACACTGGCGGAAGGCAACGAGCGCGCCCGCCGCTATCCGCCCTCCATCGTGCCCTTCGCAGCCCCCGCCGATGATACGGCGGAAAGCCTCGAGGCTCTGGAAAATCTGCCGGCCGCTGACGAGGCCATGGCGCTCGTCGAAGCCAATCCCATCGCAATCCCGCCGAGACTGACGGTCGTCTCTGAAGGCAAGCTGGTGCAGATGATCCCCGAACGGCCTTATCAGCGGATCTCGGACAGCAGGATCGAGTCGCTAACGGAAGCCGATGCACCTGAGATGCTCGCCTTGGCCACGCTGACCAAGCCCGGTCCCTTTACCCTGCGCGCCCAAAGCCTCGGCACCTTTTGGGGCATCAAGATTGAGGGCCGGCTCATCGCCATGGCCGGCCAGCGCATGCGCCAGCCCGGTTTTGCCGAACTCAGCGGCCTTTGCACCCATCCCGATTTTCGGGGACGCGGCCTCGGCACCCTGCTCTTCCGCTTCGTTGCCGGCGAGATCTCCGCGAGGAACGAAACCGCTTATCTGCATGCATATGCAACGAACGCGCCGGCCATCTCGCTTTACAAGGCGATGGGTTTTCGCCTGCGTTCCGAGATGAATCTCACCATCGTCACGCCCCGCCGGTAAGCGTGATCAGGGCCGGTCGCTCTAGTTAAATATTGAGATCAAAGACCAACAGGCCGGCGAGGCCGCCGTCAGTCGAGGAGACGAGACGCTCACCGACAGCAACGTGTTCGGGATGCACGAGATAGGCGTCGCGCGCTTCAGGGCTCTCGAACGTCACCACAAAGCCATCAACGAAGCCGCCATGCAGCCCCTCCGGCGAGACATTCGGCCCATATTTGACATCGAGAATGCCGGGAATGACCTGCTGCAAGGCGGCGACGGATTCGAAAAGCTCCTTTTTCTCATCCTGTGTCATGGCGGATTTGAGCCGCAGGAAAACGCAATGCAGGATCATATTTATCTCCCTAGCTGTTTTGGCGCAGCATAGAGGGAAAGGGCTGAGGGGCAAGATGCGGGGTTGCGATGTTTGGGCTTTTTGGTGAGTGCCGACTATGACCGCTTTTGGCTCGAAGCAGACATAGATGGTCCGGTCACAGAAGGACGGCTTCGCGCCTTCATAGTCGCTGTTCGCAGGTACTAACGCCGGTCCTGAAAGCCGCCATACGGTGAGGTTCTACAGCCAAACCAAGATCACGGGGCGGGGTGGTCAGCGGCATACAACACAAACCAACCTCAACCGTAGCTTGAGCAAAAGGTCGGCCCTCGGTATGCTACTCCGGTAAAGGGTGTAGGGTTAAGGCATGCGAATCGAATACCTTCAAATATCAAATGTCCTCAGCTTTCCCTATCGCGCAGATGTGCGCCAGGCCGATAAAATAGAATTTGACGATGGTCTAAATATTATTATCGGCGAGAATGGCTCCGGAAAATCGACAGCCCTCGAAGTTGTCAACTTCCTTTTCCGAAGGGTCATATATCGTCAGTTCAGCTTCAATCGTGAGCTGTTCGGACGCCGCTCAACCCTTGCAACAAATGATAGGCGGCAGGTTCTGCAGCCAGCCAATCACACCAACATCAACGGTTTTCGGCTAGACGCAAATTGGGATAGCGAAGATGAAGAACAGCGCATTCGTATAGCAGTGCGACTCGACGACATCGACCGGCAGAACATTGCTAATATCAGGACTTACTTTGTTGAGCTTACCCAAACGCTGGGATCATACTCTAATTATAATGTTAACGCTAATGGCGAAGAGCGCGACACCTACGTTATTGACGTGATATTGAACCGTGCCGCGAATAGTTTCTCAATTCAGCTACAGGATGGAGAACATGACTTTGGCTTCACATATCTAACCGACTATCACCTTTTCAGAGAAGCCATTTCACTTCACAATGCCCTTACGCGCGGTGAGCCGATCCCACCGCTCTATGAGAGCTTCACGCTTATCGGTAGCTATCGCAACTACCACGCGTTTCAGCCCTCAATTTCCCTCAGCAGCGCGTCGGCGTCGCAGCAGATTCAGGACATACGGAATCAAGATTTCAATCGTAGCCTAAATGCCACCGACAGCAATGAACCGCCTGTGTTCGCGCTCGTGCGGCTGCAGGTTGCTGAGCGCCATTTCAACCTCATTTCAGAAGCAAAAGATCTTGCGCAGTGTGAGCAAGAAGCGAACGATCTTCGCTTTGTGAGGAAGGTCAATGAGCGACTGCGCGTGGTAAATCTGCGCTGTCAAATAAAGCTTCTGGACCAGCGGACATGGCAGTACAGCTTTGAATTCTACGACACCCGTCGCAACAAGCCAATCGGCGACATTAACAGCCTGAGCGCGGGTCAAAAAGCGATTATCCACCTAGTGCTCGAGGCGTATGGGAGGGGTGAGCTGAAGGGTGGCGTCGTCATCATTGATGAACCTGAAATCCACTTGCATTATCAATTTCAGCACGAGTATCTGCAGGTACTTCGAGAGCTGAACCGGACGCAGAACTGCCAATATATTCTCGTTACCCATTCGGAATCGCTCATCAATTCGAGCACCATAAGTTCTGTACGCCGGTTTGCGCTTAATGCGAACGGTCACACGTCAATCTTCTCGCCAACACTTTCCGCAGATGAAAAAAGCCTCATACGCATTCTCGACAACTCCCGGTCCACTTATGCCTTTTTCTCGAAAAAAGTGGTTCTGGTGGAGGGCGACACCGACCGCTATTTCTTCAGGGCGCTGCTCCAGGAGCGCCACCGTCTGCTCGAACAAGAAATTGCGGTTCTCCATGTCGGCGGAAAGAGAGAACTGCCGAAGTGGAACAGTCTGTTTTCAAGCTTCGGCCTCCGCGTTTACGCAATCGCGGATTTCGATTACGTCGTGAATTTGCATTATCCCGCCGACAATGGTGTTCTCCTCCGAACGGCTGAACAAATCGCCGCATTCAAACAGTCACACTTAGATTGGGGAGGTCATATAGACACCTCGGCTTCAGACGGCATGTTCGTCCTTCGCGAAGGCGACCTCGAAACGTACCTTGATATTGGGAAAGATCTTAGTCATGTGATCGAATTCTGCCAAAATGGTCTTCTGTTATTTCTGGCAGACGATACTTCCAGCAAGAGCCGCGAAATACGGTCGATCATCGATGCCATCGCCGAATAATGTTCTGGAACGACGCCGAGGCGCTACCAGGAAGTAAGGGGCGAAGTCAGCTTCGCCCGCTACCGAGCCCGAAAGCTGAAAATGCCGCTTCCGGCACCAAAACGGTCGTCCATGAAAGCCAAGCCAAAGTCTGCTAATGCCGCAAAGCCACCATCCAAGCATTGGCTCACCGCCCACCCTACTTCTTCTTAAACGGCTCCATGCCCTTGCGCGCCAGTTCGTCGGCGCGCTCGTTTTCCGGATGCCCGGCATGGCCTTTGACCCAATGCAATGTCACCTGATGCCGGTTGCGGGCTTCCTCCAGCGCTTGCCAGAGTTCGGCGTTTTTCACCGGCTTCTTGTCGGCGGTTTTCCAGCCGTTTTTCTTCCAGCCGAAAATCCATTTGGAGATGCCGTCTTTGACATAGACGCTGTCCGTGTAGAGATCGACCTCGCATGGCGTTTTCAGCGCGCCAAGCGCGGAGATCGCCGCCATCAGCTCCATGCGGTTGTTGGTCGTCTCCTGTTCGCCGCCGAAAAGCTCCTTTTCGACATCGCCATAACGCAGCACCGCGCCCCAGCCGCCTGGACCGGGATTGCCGGAGCAAGCGCCGTCGGTGAAGATATCGACATGTTTCATGCCTTCAGCCCATATTCGGCGCTGGAGGCGATCTGGCGATGGAAGCGCAGCTTGCGCAGATATTCGATCGGGTCCTTCTTGGTGACCAAGGCGCCGGCCGGCGTCGTCAGCCAATCATAGAGGCGGGTCAGGAAGAAGCGCAGCGCCGAGCCACGCGACAGCGTCGGCAGGGCGGCGATTTCGGCATCATCCAGCGGCCGGACGCTCTGGTAGCCTTCCAAAAGCGCCATGCCCTTGGTGATATTGTAAGCGCCGTTCTTCTCGAAGCACCATGCGTTGAGGCAGATCGAGACGTCGTAGGCGAGCAGGTCGTTACAGGCGAAATAGAAGTCGATCAGGCCGGAAAGCTCGTCGCCGAGGAAGAAGACGTTGTCGGGAAACAGATCCGCATGGATGACGCCATCCGGCAGGTCCTTCGGCCAATGCGCCGCCAGGAAATCGAGTTCGCCGCGGATTTCGTCTTGCAGGCCGGGTTCGACCTCATCGGCGCGGGCTTCGGATTTTTCCCAGAGCCCCTGCCAGCCTTCGAGCGACAGTGCATTCGGCCGCTTGATGGCGAAGCCTTCGCCGGCGACATGCATCGCAGCCAACGCCTTACCGACTTCGCGGCAATGTTTTGCCTCGGGCTTGCGCAGCCACATTCCTTCGAGAAAGGAGATCAGCGCGGCCGGGCGGCCCGAGAGATGGCCGAGCAACGCGCCATCCTTGCGCGGCAAGGGCAACGGGCAAGACAGGCCGCGGCTTGCCAGATGCTGCATCAAACCGAGGAAAAACGGCAGGTCGCTCTTCTCCACGCGCTTCTCATAGAGCGTCAGGATCAGCGGCTCGCGCGACGTATGCAGCAGGAAGTTGGAGTTTTCGACGCCCTCGGCAATGCCCTTGTAGGAGAGCAACGTGCCGACATCATATTCCGTCAGAAACCACTTCAGATCGTCTTCAGTAATATCGGTATAAACGGCCACGAATTATTCCCTTTGATACATGCTAGCCACCTAGCCGCCCGCCCTCGTGGTTCGAGACTCCCCTGCGGACCTCCTCACCATGAGGGCTGATTCGGCGTCTGGCGGCGAAACTCTCTTCACCTCATCCTAAAATGCCTTGCCGATGCAGCGTCAGCGCAAGCGGCAGGTCCTCGAAGGACGAGGTGGCCGTTCTTCAGTCCCCATTGACAAAGGCCATGTCGGCCACCGTCAGTTCGATATTGCGCAGCTCGCGATTGACGAGGAAATTCTCGGTCTCCTTGACCGTTTCGGCAAGCTCCACCACGGCATTAAAGCGGGTGCGAAACGCCTCGATAATCTCGTTGACGATGACCTCTGGTGCCGATGCGCCGGCGGAGAGGCCGACGGTTTTGATATCGCCGATATCGTCCCAATCGATTTCGGAGGCGCGCTGGACAAGCACGGATTTCTTAGCCCCTGCCCGGAGCGCGACTTCCACGAGACGCTTGGAATTGGACGAATTCGGTGCACCGACGACGATGAAGAGATCGCAGCCTGGAGCGGCTTCCTTCACCACTTCCTGGCGGTTGGTCGTAGCATAGCAGATCGAATCGGCGGCCGGCGCGGTGAGATTCGGAAAACGCTGCTGCAGCCGTGCGATGACGCCGGCGGTGTCGTCGACCGAGAGCGTCGTCTGCGTGACGAAACCGAGATTGTCGGGGTCGGCAGGCTGATAGGCGTCGGCATCCTCCACCGTCTCGATCAGCGACACGGAACCCTCGGGAAGCTGGCCCATGGTGCCGATCACTTCCGGGTGGCCGGCATGACCGATGAGGATGACATGGCGGCCGAGGCGGTTATGCCGCATGGCCTGCTTGTGCACCTTCGACACCAGCGGGCAAGTGGCATCGAGATAAAAGAGATTGCGCGCGTCCGCATCCGCCGGCACGGACTTCGGAACGCCATGGGCGGAAAAGACGACGGGCTGGGCGCGATGCTCGGTGGGGATTTCGTCCAGCTCCTCCACGAAGACGGCGCCCTTGGCCTCCAGCCCTTCGACGACATAGCGATTATGCACGATCTCATGACGGACATAGACCGGCGCGCCATAGGCCTTCAGCGCCAGCACGACGATCTGGATGGCACGATCGACACCGGCACAGAAGCCACGCGGACCGCAGAGCCGGATGGTCAGGTCAGGTTTGGAAACCGCTATATTCATGTCTCTTCCGAAATCCGGGACGATGGCAAGGCTATAGATAGGTTCGCCTTGCCGCTTACTCATGTAGTCCGCATGATCTTATCCAAAAACCACTGCGCACTTTTTGGGATCATGCTCTAGCCGAATATTCCATCGAAATGAAGCTATTCTATTGCGCGAAACTATTGCGTGGGGGTGCCCGGATGGCGTTTGCGCCACCAGGAGATGGCGACGATGGCGACCAGCGCCGCCGCCAGGCCATACCAGGTCACGGCATATTGCAGGTGATTGTTCGGCAAATCGACGATGGTGACGCCGCCGATCGGCAGGCCCTGAGGATTGGGGGTCTTGTCGGCATCGACGAAGAAGGGCAGTACTTTATCCCGCGGAAGCCCATCGCTATCGGCCATGGCATCCAGGTCTTTCCAATAGAATATGTTCTTCGCCAGATCATTGTCCGGCATGCCCGAGGGCTGGCCGGCGAGCTTGGCGCGGGCGAGGCCGGTGACGGTCTGTTCGTCCGTCAACTGCCCCTGCATGCGCATTTCCGGCTCCTTGGCGTCGTAGGGCACGAAACCTCTGTTGACGAAGAGGTAGCGCCCGTCCGCAAGCTGCAGCGGCGTATAAATATCAAAGCCGGAAGCGCCGCCGAAGGTTGCGAAGAAATGCCGTTCCTTGTTGTTGAGGTAACGGCCGGTCGCTGTGACGACGCGATATTCGATATCGCCGCCGGATGCGGCCATGGCCTCGATCGTCGATAGCGGCACAGGGGCCGCGGCCTGGCGCTCGGCAATGTCGGCGAGCAGGCCTTCCTTCCAGTGCAGCCGCTCGACCTGCCAGGTGCCGAGAGCCAGCAGGATGCCAAGCGCCACGAGCAGGATCAGCACCTTGCCAAACTGCCAGAAAGGGTTGGCGCGGCGAGCGGGCATGGCGGCCTCAGTCACGATGAATGCGCCCTTCGCTGGCATTGTTGCGATATTGCAGCGCGATCAGGATGCCCTTGCACCAGCGTAGCGACAGAAGCGACAGGATGATGGTCAAGGGGCCGAACAGCAGGATATGCACCCAGATCGGCGGCGCATAGTTGACCTGCAGCCATAGCACCGAGCCGATGACGATGAAGCCGACGATGAGGATGACGAAGACCGCCGGGCCATCGCCCGCATCGGCAAAGGCATAGTCGAGCCCACAAGCTGCGCAACGCGGCTTCAGCGAGAGCAGACCGTCGAAGAGCTTGCCATGACCGCAACGCGGACAGCATCCTTGAATGCCGACCCGGAACGGATCGACGGGTGGAAAGAGGGCGCTGTCACCATTTGCCCCTTGATTTGGGTCTGTCCCGTGACCTGGGGCTGTGTCTTGCTCTGGGCTCAAGGTTTGATCTCGATCGATTGCCATTCACGACGAGCATCCGGGTCTCGTCCTGTCATCATCAGTAACCGCGACGCGGCCATCCGTCCAATTCAAAAGCATGGTGACGTCTGCGCAGCAGCCAAACAAGGCCCCAATCCCGCATCATGATGTCGCGGCCGCCTTTTCCTGGCCGCTTGAAAAACACCATTGCGGCCATAGAAAGAGGGTATGGACAATAAGCAAGACACGAAGGCCGGCCAGATCATCATTCTGAACGGCGCGCCGCGATCCGGAAAATCGAGCATTGTCGAGGCCATCCAGGCAGGTTTCGACGACCCATGGATGAATCTGGGCGTCGACGCCTATGTGCGGCATATCACGCCACCGCGTTACCGGCCGGGGATCGGTGTACGGCCGGGCGGCGAACGGCCTGACCTGGAACCGCTGGTTCCGATATTCTATTCGGCGCTCTATGCCTCGATTGCCGCCCATAGCCGCCTTGGGCTCAATGTCATTGCCGAATTCGGCCATCATGACGCCTATTCAAAGCCGCTCGGAATCCTTTCGGATTGCGCCCGCCAACTTGCCGGCCTACCCGTCCTTTTCGTCGGGGTGCACTGTCCGATCGAGACCATCATGCAGCGACGTTTGGCGGAAGGCCCTGAAAGGCGCAATGACTACGTCAGCGTCTCTGCCGATGCCCCGGTTCCCGCGCCGATCCTTGCGTGGCAGGCGCAAGTGCATCAACCGGGCATCTACGATCTGGAAGTGGATACATCCGTGCAAAGTCCACAGGCCTGCGCCGAACAGATGCGGCAATTGTTGGATCGAGGGGTTCCGCGCCCAACAGCCTTCGAGCGGCTTGCCGTCGGCGCCTGAGAGGCCCCGCAATGAAAAAGGCGGGCGCCGAAGCACCCGCCTTCTATCTCAATTCTGCCTTGGCTTAGCCAGCCGCGACCGGCGCGCCCCAGCTTCCCCAGATATAGATGCAGAAGAACAGGAACAGCCAGACGACGTCGACGAAGTGCCAATACCAGGCGGCCGCTTCGAAGCCGAAATGCTGCTTTGGCGTGAAATCGCCGCCGATCGAGCGGATGAGGCAGACCAGCAGGAAGATCGTGCCGATCAGCACGTGGAAACCATGGAAACCGGTCGCCATGAAGAAGGTAGCGCCATAGATCGAGTTTTTGAACTCGAAGGGCGCATGCGCATATTCATAGGCCTGCACGCAGGAGAACAGCGCACCGAGCAGCACGGTCAAAACCAAGCCCTGGATCAGGCCCTTGCGGTCATTGTGCAGCAGCGCGTGGTGCGCCCAGGTAACCGTCGTGCCCGAGAGCAGCAGGATGATGGTGTTGTAGATCGGCAAATGCCAAGGATTGAGGACTTCGATGCCCTTGGGCGGGAACTGGCCGCCGAGGAAGGCCGTCCGCGAAGCCTGTATGGCTTCGTTCGGGAAGAGGCTGACGTCAAAATAGGCCCAGAACCAAGCGACGAAGAACATCACCTCGGAGGCAATGAACATGATCATGCCATAGCGCAGATGCAGCGAGACGACGCGGGTATGCGCGCCCTCATGCGCTTCCTTCACCGTATCCGACCACCAGCCGTACATGACGTAGAGGATCACGGCCAGGCCGATGAAGAACAGCCAGGGCTGTGCGAAGTTGATCCCGAACAGATGCACCGCGCCGCCGTTCAGGTAGCGCATGAAGCAGACGCCGCCAAAGGTAATGACAAAGGCCCCGAAGGCCGCGATGATCGGCCACGGGCTGGGATCGATAATGTGGTAATCGTGTTTCTTGGTATGCGCCTCTGCCATGTCAGCAATCCCCGAATGACTTTTCCCATATCGCCTCCGGCTGAGCCGAAAGCACTCTCCATCAAAGTTTCTTTTCCACCACCTTCGCTGCGCCCTCGTTGGAAGCCACAGGTTTCGCGCCGTCGCGCGGATAGAAGGTGTAGGATAGTGTCAGCGCCGTGATCGTCTTGGTTTCTTCCGCCTTGGTGATCTCAGGATCGACGTAGAAAACCACCGGCATCTCGCGCTTTTCCCCCGGTGCCAGATCGGTCTCGTTAAAGCAGAAGCATTGCACCTTGTTGAAATAGGCGCCCGCTTCCACCGGCGAGACGTTGAAAATAGCCTGTCCACGCGTCGGCTGGTCGGACTTGTTCTCGACCAGGAACTTGATCTCGACCGTTTTGCCGATCTTTGGGGAGACTTCCTTCTGCATCGGCTTGAAGTCCCAGGGTATCCCCGGGGCAACATTGGCGTCGAAGGAGACCTTGATCGGCTTGTCAAGAATGATGCTGGAGGCCTGATCGACGCGCTGCGTCGTGCCGTTGAAGCCGGTTACCTCGCAGAAGATGCGGTAGAGCGGCACGGCGGCGGCGCACATGGCGCTCATGCCGACCACGAAGCTCAGGCACATGGCAACCACCAGGCCGTTATTGCGGCCGGCGTTTCTTGCCTTGTTTGTTGTCCCCTCCTCCATCACGCCTCCTCAAACGTGTCCGGTGCCGACCTTGATGATGGTGATCGCGTAGAACAGGATCACCAGGCCGGCGAGCACCAAACCGAGCGCGATGTTGCGCCCTCGCCGTGATTTCTTTTGGGCTTCCGTGAGCTTGACGAGTTCGATCACAGCCAGCCTCCCGCACCGCCTGATATCAGCACTATCACGAGCCGGTCGATCAGCAGTGCGGAAAAGATTGCGAAGAGATAGAAGATCGAGAAGGCGAAAAGTTTCTTCGCCGGGATCATCTTAACATCGCCATCCGGCATGCGCCGGACGGCGATGGAACAGTATATGAAGATTGCGCCGAGCGCGGCGGCGACGGCACCATAGCCGAAGCTCGCAAAGCCCATGAATGCCGGCACAACACCGATGATGGCCGTCAGCACCGCATAGGCGACGATCTGATTCTTGGTGGCCGGCACGCCGGCGACATTCGGCAGCATGGGGACGCCGACGGCTTCGTAGTCACGCATCTTGAACAGCGCCAGCGCCCAGAAATGGGCCGGCGTCCACAGGAAGATGATCAGGAAGAGCACGATGCTCTCGATCGTCACGTTTCCGGTGACACAGGCCCAGCCGATGACCGGCGGGAAAGCGCCGGCAGCGCCGCCAATGACGATGTTCTGCGGCGTCGAGCGCTTCAGCCACATCGTATAGATGACGACGTAGAAGAAAATGGTGAAGGCGAGGATCGCGGCCGAAAGCCAGTTGACGGCGAGGCCAAGGATCGTCACCGAAAAGCCCGACAGCACCAAGCCGAAGGCAAGCGCCTCGGAAGCCTTGACGCGGCCGGCGGGAATCGGACGGCGTGCCGTACGGCTCATGACCGCGTCGATATCGGCGTCGTACCACATGTTCAGCGCGCCGGAAGCGCCGGCGCCGACTGCGATGCAGAGAATGGCGATCAAGCCGAGAATGGGGTTGATGTGGCCCGGCGCCAGCACCAGGCCGGCAAAAGCGGTGAAGACGACTAGCGACATGACCCGCGGCTTCAAAAGCTCGAAATAATCGCGCGCACTCGCTTCAGACAGGCCGGTTTCGCCTTTCTTCGCGAGTACTTCGTGATTGTCGATCACCGTCATTCTTTCATCCAATGTCCGTTAAGCCGGACGCCGTTTATCACGGCGTCCGGAAATAAGCTACTTGATGCGCGGCAGCTCTTCCCACTGGTGGTAAGGCGGCGGCGAAGGAAGCTGCCATTCCAGAGTGGTCGCACCCTCGCCCCAGGGATTGTTGCCGGCGACGCGCTTCTTCACGAACGCATCGATGACACCCCAGAAGAAGAAGCAGAGGCCGACGGCTGCAACATAGGAGCCGATCGAGGAAACGAAGTTCCAGCCGGCGAAGGCGTCCGGATAGTCGATGTAACGGCGTGGCATGCCAGCACGACCGAGGAAGTGCTGCGGGAAGAATATCATGTTGACACCGATGAAGGTGATCCAGAAATGCCAGTTGCCGATCTTCTCGTTGTACATGTAGCCGGTCATCTTCGGGAACCAGTAGTACCAGGCAGCGAAGATGGCGAAGACGGCGCCGAGCGACAAAACGTAGTGGAAGTGCGCGACGACGTAATAGGTATCCTGCCATACGCGGTCGAGACCGGCATTGGCGAGCTGCACGCCGGTGACGCCGCCCACCGTGAACAGGAATATGAAGCCGATCGCCCAGATCATCGGCGTGCGGAACTCGATCGAGCCGCCCCACATCGTCGCGATCCAGGAGAAGATCTTCACGCCAGTCGGAACGGCGATGACCATCGTCGCGAAGACGAAATAACGCTGCGTATCGAGCGACAGGCCGACCGTATACATGTGGTGAGCCCAGACGACGAAGCCAACGGCGCCGATCGCGACCATGGCGTAGGCCATGCCGAGATAGCCGAAGATCGGCTTGCGCGAGAAGGTCGAGATGATGTGGCTGATCATGCCGAAGCCCGGCAGGATCAGGATGTAGACTTCGGGGTGACCGAAGAACCAGAACAGATGCTGGTAAAGGATCGGGTCACCGCCACCTTCCGGCGCGAAGAAGGTCGTGCCGAAGTTGCGGTCGGTCAGCACCATGGTGATGGCACCGGCGAGAACCGGCAGCGACAGAAGCAGCAGGAAGGCCGTGATCAGCACCGACCAGGCAAACAGCGGCATCTTGTGCAGCGTCATGCCCGGGGCGCGCATGTTGAGGATGGTGGTGATGAAGTTGATCGCACCGAGGATCGACGAGGCGCCGGCAATATGCAGTGCGAAGATCACCAGGTCGACCGCCGGGCCGGGATGACCGACGAGGCCTGACAGCGGCGGATACAGCGTCCAGCCGCCACCCGCGCCGTAGGCACCGGCCGGACCTTCGACGAACATCGACAGGATCAGCAGCAGGAAGGCGGGAACGATCAGCCAGAAGGAAATGTTGTTCAGGCGCGGGAAAGCCATGTCCGGCGCGCCGATCATGATCGGCACCATCCAGTTGGCGAAACCGCCGATCATCGCAGGCATGACCATGAAGAAGATCATGATCAGCGCATGGGCGGTGACGAAGACGTTGTACATCTGCTTGCCGCCATCGATGGAGGCGTCGCCCGAATAGCCGTAGACCATGGAAGCCAGACCGCTGAAGATCTGGATGCCCGGCTCCTGCAATTCCATGCGGATCGCAACGGACAGCAGGAAGCCAATGATACCGGCAAAGATCGCAAAGATCAGATAGAGGGTGCCGATGTCCTTGTGATTCGTCGAGAAGAGCCAGCGGTTCGCGAAACTGGGCTTGTGAGCGTGATGGTCGTCATGCGCGTGAGCGTCATGAAGAGCGTGCGAATGATCGTCGTGTGCCGTAGATCCAGCCATTATCCCTATCCCTCTTACTCAGCCGTGTTCGCAGCAACGTTGACAGTAGCCGGCTGATCGACGGCGGCCATCAGGGCCTTGTTGGCCTTGCTCAGGTCGCCGGCAGCAGTGGTCAGCCACTGCTGGTATTGATCCTGAGAGACGATGCGGATGGCGATCGGCATGAATGCATGGTCCTTGCCGCAGAGCTCGGAACACTGACCGTAGTACAGGCCCTCATTGTCGGCCTTGAACCAGGTTTCGTTCAAACGGCCCGGAACGGCGTCAATCTTGACGCCGAAGGACGGCATCGCGAAGGAATGGATGACATCCGTCGGTGCGGCGGTAACAAGGACGCGCACGACCTTGCCCACGGGCAGCACCAGCTCGTTGTCGACGGCGAGAAGCCGCGGATATTTCGATTTGTCTTCCTTGCCGGCCGCAGCGCGGTCCTGATCCTTCAGCAGGAAGGAATCAAAAGCCAGAGGCGTGTTGCCGCTGTTTTCATATTCATAGTTCCACTGCCACTGCGTCGCCGTCGCCTTGACGGTCACGTCAGGATTCTGCGGGAACGTTAGCTGCGCGGTCAGAAGATCGAAGGACGGAACAGCCAGGAACAGAAGAATGAGGACCGGTCCCACGGTCCAGATGACCTCGATCAGCGTGTTATGGCTCGTTCTGGAGGGCACCGGATTTCGCGATGCCCGGAACTTGACCATGACGACGATCAAAAGGACGAGCACCAGCAGCGTAATGGGAACGATAAACCAAAGCGTGTATGCTTCGAACCAGCGTATTTGATGCATGTTGCCGGTTGCTGCCTCTTGCAGGCCGGTTTCCCATGGTTTTGGCTGATCGGCATAGCTGCCGGTCGCAAAAAGCAGACAGGCGATAGCCGCCAGAGCTGCGTAAGCCCTCTTAATCACGATGTCTCTCCCTCCAGCGTTTGATCCCAGATCACTCAAACGCAGTATCCCTACATTCCATTGCGCTTCAAACCACAGTTTGGAGCACTCCGCAACAACTCACAAGCGTTGTCCGTGCGGCATTTTTGCGCGAAGTATATTCCCCCGGCCCGCCGAAACATGGCAAGCATTTCATCATCATACGAAAAATTGCATCGTGGTCCATCGCATTGCCGGGGCAAAATGAGATAGAGGTCGTATTTCCGCCGCAGTCGGTTGGAATTCAGCATGCGGGGCTTTTCATTTGCCGGCATGGGCTTCAACAATAGCAGCACTGATTCGAATCTAGAGGTTTTCATGGGTTTTCGTTCCCTCGCCCGGCTTTGGCTTGTCACCGCCAGCATCGCTGCTGCGGCTGCAGCACCCGTTCTGGCGCAGCAGGCACAGCAAACACAGCCGGCGCCGCAGGCTCAGCAACTGCAAACCCAGCAACCGCCGCAGTCAGGCCAACAGCCGCCAGCCCATACCCAGCAGCTTCCGACCAACCAGGTTCCACAACCACCGGGTACGGTGCGCTCCAGCCATGGTGCATGGTCCGTGGTCTGCGACAAGCCGGCCGGCGCATCGACCGAACAATGCGCGCTGATGCAGAACGTCATTGCCGAGGACCGGCCGGAAGTCGGTCTTTCGGTCGTCGTGCTGAAGACCGCCGATCGCAAGTCGAAGATTCTTCGCGTGCTGGCGCCGCTCGGCGTGCTGCTGCCGAACGGGCTCGGCCTTAATGTCGACGGCAAGGATATCGGCCGCGCCTATTTCGTGCGCTGCTTCTCGGACGGCTGCTATGCCGAAGTGGTGCTTGAGGACGAGTTGCTGAAAACGCTGCGCAGCGGCGCGACGGCCACCTTCATCGTCTTCCAGTCGCCGGAAGAAGGCATCGGCATTCCTGTCGACCTCAAGGGCTTTGCCGAAGGCTACGACGCGCTTCCGTAAATCGACAGGGCTTGCTCTCTCGCCGTCCGAAACCTACATCGGCTCTGAACGGAGCACTTGATCCATGAATACCGATCTTCTTACCTTGTTCGATACCGACGAAACCAAGCTGCGCGGCATCGTTGCCGAAGCACTGGCCGGCGCTGACGATGGCGAGCTTTTCGTCGAGCATGTCCAGGCGGAATCGCTGACCTTCGACAACGGACGCATGAAGGGCGGCAGCTTCAACACCGAACAGGGTTTCGGCCTGCGCGCCGTCGCCGGCGAAGCGGTGGGTTATGCGCATGCGGGCGATCTCTCCGAAGCCGCGCTGAAGCGCGCCGCCGATGCGGTGCGCGCGGTCACGAGCGGCTATGCGGGTTCCTACGCCGCCGCGCCTCAGCGCACCAATAAAGTACTCTATAGCGACGAAAACCCGATTGGGAGCCCAAGCTTCGAGGACAAGGCGAGGCTGCTGCAGGAGATCGACAGCTATCTGCGCGACAAGGATGGCAAGGTGCGTCAGGTCACGGCCTCCATTGCCGCGAGCTGGCAGGTGGTCGATATCCTGCGCGCCGACGGCCATCGCGTTCGCGACGTCAGGCCGATGACGCGCGTCAATATCTCGGTGATGGTCGGCGAAGGCGACCGGCAGGAATCAGGTTCCTTCGGAACCGGTGGCCGCGTCGGCTTCGGCGATTTCGTCACGGAAGAGAACTGGCGCCGCGGCGCTGACGAAGCTTTGCGCCAGGCATTGGTCAATCTCGAGGCGATCGATGCGCCGGCCGGCACGATGGACGTCGTTCTCGGCTCCGGCTGGCCGGGCGTCATGCTGCACGAAGCCGTCGGCCACGGGCTGGAAGGCGATTTCAACCGCAAGAAGACCTCGGCTTTCGCAGGGCTGCTCGGCCAGATGGTCGCCGCTCCCGGCGTGACCGTCGTCGATGACGGCACGATCGAAAACCGCCGCGGCTCGATCACCGTCGACGATGAGGGCACGCCTTCGGCCTACAATGTGCTGATCGAGAACGGCAAGCTGGTCGGCTACATGCAGGACCGGCAGAATGCCCGCCTGATGGGCATGAAGGCAACCGGCAACGGCCGCCGCCAAGGCTATGCCCACACGCCAATGCCGCGTATGACCAACACTTATATGCTTGGCGGCGACAAGACACCGGAAGAGATCATCGCCTCGGTGAAGAAGGGCATCTATGCCGTTTCCTTCGGCGGTGGCCAGGTCGACATCACTTCCGGCAAATTCGTCTTCGGCTGCACCGAAGCCTATCTGATCGAAGACGGCAAGGTCGGCGCACCGATCAAGGGCGCCATGCTCATCGGCAACGGCCCAGAAGCGATGAAGCGCGTCTCCATGATCGGCAACGACATGAAACTCGACACCGGCATCGGCAATTGCGGCAAAGGCGGCCAATGGGTCCCCGTCGGCGTCGGCCAGCCGCATCTGCGGATGGATCAGGTGACGGTCGGCGGGACGAAGGCTTGAAGTCTGCCTAAAGCTATGCCCATAGCAGTGGCCATCAGCCTTCGACGGAGGCTGATGCTGTTGATAGCTTTTGACCGAAGAGGACCTCCATGCGCTTGCTGTCACGCTGGCAGAATTCCGCAGGCGAAAGGGTGCGTATAGCACTTTACCTCAAAGGTATTCCGTTCACTTATACACCGGTAAGCTCATTGGCGCCCGGCGAATATGAGCGATTGAACCCTCAAGGTCTTCTACCTGCTCTCGACATCGGTGGACGTATCATCGCGCAATCGTCTGCTATCCTGGATTATCTTGAGGAAGCGTATCCAGCGCCATGTCTGCTACCTTCCGATCCCGTCGTCCGCGCGGAGGCAAAAGCGTTTGCCGGCCTCATCACATCGGAAATGCATTCTCTGACCGTTCTGCGTGTCAGACGCTTTTTGAAATCGGACATAGGTGCCGACGATCATCAAGTTTCGGCCTGGGTCAGCCACTGGCTGGCTCTAGGCCTTGACGCCCTGGAGGAAACCCTACGGCGCCGACCGGTCCAATGGCCGTATTGCTTCAGCGCAGAAGCGGGATGGGCGGACCTGCATCTTGTGCCGCAACTAAGCGCCTCCCGCCGTCTTGGCGTAGATCTATCCCGTTATTCCACACTCCTGGCAGTCGAAGAACGCTGCAACGAACTCGAAGCCTTTCGGCTTGCACGCCCGGAAGCACAGGTCGACTTCTCTCATTCTTGAACGTGGCAACCCAGTGGCCGCTCTCACCCCTCCTCCGGCCGGAACCGCCATTTCCGCTCGACGGCAGCGGCGAGATCGAGGCTGTTGCGGTGGGCGAAGAGAAGGATATGGCCAAGCACATCGGCGGTTTCGTCGGCCAACGCAGTAGCCAGATCCTCGTCCGACATGCCCTTGCGTCTTCCGCGGCCGGTCGTTTTGTTCCAGATCTGGGTGAGTTCGCCCATCTCCTCCTGCAATTTCAAAACAAACCAGTCGGCATCGCGCTCCAATCCGTTGGCGGCGGCATAGGTGGCGGAAGCCTTTTCGAACTGCTGGATCAGATCGGATAACATCAATATTGTTCCCCGTATGTTCTCAACAGAAGTGAACGATTCTGCCGGAAATAGCAAGACGGCGGAGCTTGTGCCCCGCCGTCTTGATAGTTTCAAAACTTGATTTCCGCTCAGCCCTTGGTCGGCAACAGCATGCAGTTGAAATCCTTGCGTTTCAGCGCGGCGCAGGCGGAATTCGCATCATCGCGGCTGCCGAAGCCAACGAAACGGGCGCGATAGACCGTGTTGCTGCCCTTGCCGACGGCTTCGGTATAGGGCGAAGCGTTGGCAAGAGCGCCGCCCGCCTTGGATTGAGCCTCGGACAGCAGGTCCTTGGCGGCCTGCGCCGTCGGAGTAGCTGCGATCTGCACCTGCCAACCGCCGGTCGCCGGTTTGCCGGCATTTTGGATTTCATCCATCGCCATCGGGCGATCCATCGGCACGGTCACATTTGTCGTGGCGGCATAAGCGAGCGGGGCCTGAGCCGGCGTGAACTCGGCGCGCTTGCGCGTCGTCGTGGCCGTGGTTTGCGCATCGACATCGGCAGCAACATCATCCGTCGCCGAAGCAACTTCGACCTGCTTTGCACCGCCAACACTTGCCATGAGGCGCGATGAAGTGGCGGAGGTCGCTTTCGGCACATAGCGATTGAGAAGGGAAGCCATGAAGGCATCGCGGCCACGGGCAGTCGCGCCGCCCATGACGACGCCGATAACGCGGCGGTTGCCCTGGCGCACGGCGCTGACTATGTTGAAGCCGGAGGCATTGGTGTAGCCGGTCTTGATGCCGTCCATGCCTTCGTAGCGATACATCAGATTGTTATGGCCACGGACGCGGCTGCCGCGATAGGTGAAGCTCGACTGCGAAAACAGCCGATATTCCTGAGGATAATTGTTGATGAGCGCAACGGCGAGCGTCGACATGTCGCGCGCGGTCGTCACCTGCTCCATGCTCGGCAAGCCCGATGGATTGGTGAAGACGGTGCGGCGCATGCCGAGTTCGCGCGCCTTCTGCGTCATGATGCGGGCAAAGCCGCTTTCGCTACCGCCCAGCGCTTCGCCCATGGCAGTGGCGGCATCGTTGGCGGACTTGATGATCATGCCATTGACGGCATCGCGGACGGTGATGGTGCTGCCCGGCTTCAGGCCGAGCTTGGTCGGGCTCTTGCCGGAGGCGTTGCTCGAGACCGGAATCGCCGTGTTCCAACCCAGCTTACCACGATGAATAGCCTCAAACGTCAGGTACAGCGTCATCATCTTGGTCAGCGAAGCAGGGTGGTTGAGATCATCGGCATTATCCGAAGCCAGCACCCTGCCGGATTTCGCGTCCATGATGAAATAGGCGCTGCCCGCAAAGCTCGCTACCGGTGCGCTCAACAGCAAGACGGCCGCAGAAAGGGCCATCAAAAGTTTTTTCATATTCGTCCCCAACTGAAACAAATGCCAATACACCGCATCAACCTGTTGTGCGCATTTGCGACAAGAGCCTGATTTCGGTGCGATATTGAGGCAACACCCTCGACAGAATTCCAATTTTGCCTTTGCTGGTAAAATAACGGTTAACACATTGAAAAGATGGTGCAGATTCAGCAAGACTTAACGGCGGATAGGCTAGATCATGGGCATTCTTCAACCGGGTCAATCCCTATGGAACAGGGCATCAGAATTCGTCTCAAGCGCGCGGCGATCTCCGGCGGTCTGGAAACCGCCGCAATTCTGAAAAACCTCGGCCTGATGCGCGACGTCGCCGGCCTCGGTGCCATCTTCACCCTGCATCATGTCCGCCCTCCCTTGCCCCGAACCTTTGCCCCGAATGCGCATCTAGAAATTTCGCCCGAATTCCTCGACAGCGCGATCACGCGACTGAAACGGGATGGTTATGAATTCATTTCTCTTGATGCGTTGCCGGACCGTATCGCAAGTGATCGCAACAAGCCACCCTTTGCTGCTTTCACACTCGACGACGGTAATCGCGACAATTTCGATTATGCGCTGCCGGTCTTTGCCCGCCACGGCACGCCCTTCACGATCTTCGTCACCCAAGGCCTGTCGGAGAGGACGCACAGCATATGGTGGGAAACGCTGGCCGACCTGCTTGCCCAATGGGATCGCCTAACGTTCGACTTTGGCATGGGCACAGAGAGTTTCGATCTCAACAGGGCCGGCCAACGGCAAGCCGTGTTTGCCCGCTTTGCCGCCTATGTTCATGCCCATGACGAGATGGAGGCCGTTGCCCGGATCGACGAGCTCGCCCGAAGGAACGGCATGGAGCCACTGGATCTCGTGCGCGCGACAATCATGGACCGCGGGGAATTGAGGCAGCTTGTCCGTCATCCGCTTGCCTCGCTCGGCGCCCACACGGTCAGCCACCGGGCGCTCGCCCGTCTGCCGGAAGCGGAAGCGGCGGCGGAAATGGCGTTGTCGGCGGATTATGTCGCTGACATCATCGGAAGGCGGCCGGCGGCGATCGCTTATCCCTACGGCACGGCCAATGCGGTCTCTCCTCGCGAAGCTCGGCTTGCAGCGGAACTCGGCTTTTCCGTCGGCGTTACGACCCGGCCTGGGACGATCGGAAAGGCAAGTGCCGCCACGATCACCCATTTGCCGCGGCTGTCGTTGAACGGTCACTACCAGAAGGCTCGATATGCATCGGCACTTGCCTCCGGCATCCCCATGAGGCTGATGGGGCGCCGGGCCTCACCATAGTTCCGTTACGGATACATCCGCACCTTTTCCCAGGCGCCCTCCGGCACGTCGCGGCGGAATTCGACGCGGTCGTGCAAGCGGAACTGGCGATCGTGCCAGAACTCGATCGACAGCGGCCGGATGCGGAAGCCGGACCAATAGGCAGGGCGTGGAATTTCGCCAATGGCGTAGCGGGCCGTATATTCGGCGACCGCCTTTTCCAGGGCGAAGCGGCCCTCGAGCGGACGCGACTGCTTCGACGCCCAGGCGCCGATGCGGCTGCCGCGGGCACGCGTCTTGAAATATTCATCAGCTTCGTTGTCGCTGACCACTTCAACCAGGCCGCGCAGCCTTACCTGACGCCGGAGCGACTTCCAGTGGAAGCACATGGCCGCTTTCTTTTGGGAAAGAATTTCTTGGCCTTTCTGGCTTTCGAAATTTGTATAGAATACGAATCCCTGACTATCGAAACCTTTCAGAAGAACCATGCGGACATTTGGCAATCCATCCTTATCAACCGTTGCCAAGGCAACCGCATTCGGATCATTCGGCTCATTGGCTTCAGCGTCGCGCAGCCAGGAAGCGAAAAGCGCGAAGGGCTCGTTCTGCTCGGTGAAGTCACCGCTTGTTAACTCGTTTTCCGACATATTAGCTCAAATTCTCCGCATTTCCTAAAATCGCCAGCCCCAACACTGGCCAAGATACTCGGGTGGAAGTCATAGCAAAGTCGACGGTTCATACAAAGCGCAAGCTTGCAAAAGGCGCGACGATGGCGATTGCCATTTTCTCCCTTTTCTCCCTTGGCGGCTGCGTCGGCGGCGGCATGGACATGCTGAGTTCGACGAAGGTGGATCGGAGCGTTTCAACCGGTACCATCCCGACTGCTCCTGTGACGACCGACAGCGTTTCCGACGAGACAACCGTGCGTAACGCGGTGACTTCGGCAGATCTCAACAAGCTGAACGGACAGCCCGTCCCCTGGGCGAATGCGTCGACGGGAAGCGCCGGCGTCATCGACACCATCGTCGAAAACAACGCCTCGGGACAGGTCTGCCGCCAGTTCCGCACCACCCGCCACTCCTATGACGGCATCGCCAATTTCTTCGGCAAGACCTGCCTTATCGGCCAAGGCGAATGGCAATTGCTGAGTTTCCAGCAGGACGGCTGATCGCCTCCTCTCTTTCTTATTTCATACTCAGAAGCGGGCCGATCGGCGTGCCCGCCGCAATGCAATCCGCAAGCGCGTAGATATCGTTGCTGGGCGAACGGTCCATCTCCAGCGGTGGGACCATCGAGCGGACAACGGTAAACAGCATCCCGGTTCCCTCACCCAACTTGATTGCGCCTCGCAGATCGATGGCCCGCGCGGCTACGATCAGTTCGATCGCCGTCAGATATCGCAGCTTCACCGCCAGCCGTCCGGTCTTGTCGATCACCGACATGGCAAGCGATGCATAATCCTCGACGCGATCGGCGACGGGCGTCACGGCAAAGGGCATGGGTATCGCCAGGTGGCCGATCTCCGCCGTCAGCGCGGCGACGGTCTTTTGCAGGGCGCCAAAGCCGTTGGCGCCGACACCTTCCGGCGCCAGAAAACGCGGCAGATCGGAGAAGCCCGGCGACAGCAGCTTCATGATTCGCTCGGCCGCCATAGCCGCAAGGCGGGCGAGCGCCAGCCCCAGCGTGTCGAAGGCCAGCACCATATGGGTGGGATCGAAATTGCCGGTCGGCAGCACGACATCCTCATCGGCAAGAACCGATGGGTTGTCGTCACTGGAGCGCAGTTCCAGTTCGGTAGCAGTCCACGCCGCTCTCAGCGCATGCAATGCGGCGCCTGAGACCGATGGCACGCAGCGAAGGCTGAGCGGGTCTTGAAGGCGCCGGGCTGCCCCCGGTTTCATCAGATCGCCGCCTTCGAGCAGCGAACGGACCGCTGCCGCGACTTCGCCCTGGCCGGGGCCGGGCCGCAAGCGACTTGCCAGCGGATCGAGCGGATCAAGGCTGGCGCGAAATCCTTCATAGGACAGCGCTGCCGCACCGATATGCGCATCGAAAATACGCCTGATATCCTGCAGCATCAGGCAGGCAAGGCCGACGGATGCGGCGTTGGACGAGATCAGCGACAGTCCATCCTTTATGCCGAAGGACGGCTGCACAAGGCTGGCCGCCGCCAAGGCATCGGCGCCGGAGACCTCACGCCCATCCGGAAGAATGGCCCTCCCCTCGCCCACCAATACCAAGGCGATATGCGCAAGCGGCGGGAGATCCGCCTCGCCGATCGAGCCGGTCATCGGCACCTTCGGATGGACGGAACAATTGAGCATACCGGCAAGCGCTTGCGCCACCTCTGGCGATACACCCGAATAGCCGAGGCAAAAGCGGGCTAGGCGCGCCGCCATCATGGCGCGGACCTCATCCGCTTCGGCAAAACGCCCAACACCAACGGCGCGGGGGCGCGGAATGCGATGTTGCCCGGAATCCTTCGCGGGATCGAGGCGCGTATCGACAGCGGCACCCAAACCGGTGCTGACTCCATAGATCGCCTTGCCCGCGCCCGCATGGCGGAGGAGACAGGCATAGGCGGCTTCGATGCCGGCGATCGCATCGGCGCCGATCGCGACCTCGGCGCCATTGCGAGCCACGGCGCAGATCGCGTCGATATCCGCGCCGGACGCATCGAAGATCACGCTTTTGGCGTCAGCACCCATCCGTCTGTCCGTTTCTCAAACCGTCCGTTTCAAGCAAAGCGCAGGCGCTGGCCGATATTCATCCGCTTCGCCTTGTCGACCATGGCAGCCCCCAGCGCAACGTCCGTGGTACTGAGACCGCGATGCCAGAAGAGAATGGTCTCGTCGTCGCTTTCGCGGCCAGGCCGCGCACCGCAGACGATCTGGCCGATTTCGGCATGCAGTGTCTCCGCCGTCACCTTGCCCTCATCGACATGCCGGCGCAATGCGCCAAAGGGACGACCGGGGCCGCATTGACCCCAATCGTCGACGACGACTTTGTCCATGATGTCGGTCAGATCGAATTCCAGCGCGCTCATCGTGCCATAAGGAACGACGAAAGCTCCCTTCTTGACCCAGGCGGTCTTGAAGAGCGGCGTCGGCTCAGGCAGGCGGCTGGCCTCGACCATGATGTCGGCGTCCTTCAGGCAGTCTTCCCAATTGTCGGTGACGATGATCTTCTTGCCGAGATCCTTTTCCAATCGGGCGGCGAAGGCATCGCGGCTTTCCGGCCGGCGGGAATGGACGCGGATTTCCTCGAAATCGAACAGATGGTCGAGCAGGCGGACATTCCAATAGGAAGTGCCGCGCGCGCCGATATGGCCGAGCACCTTGCTATCCTTGCGGGCGAGATGGCGGGCACCGATCGCGGTGACCGCGCCCGTGCGCATATCGGTGATCGCGGTGGCGTCGATGATCGCCTTCGGCATGCCGGTGCGCGGATCGAAAAGGTTGAGCACAGCCATTTCAGAAGGAAGACCCTGTTTGTAGTTATCGACGAAATCGCCGACCACTTTGACACCAGCATAGTCGAGAGGCTTCACATAGCCGCGCAGCACATTGAAATGGCCCTTGTCGGAACTTTCGGGCACGAGATGCACGCGCGGTTCGATCACCGTTTCGCCACGTCCCTGCGCATCCAAAGCTTTGCTGACGGCATCGAGGATTTCGTCGTTGGTCAGCGCCAGCGCCTTGGTATCGATGGCGTTCAGATAGTCGATCCAAATTTCCTGCATGGGATGCCCTGACCCTTCCGCTTGTCGCTATGCTCGCCTCATCATGAAATGAGTTGTCTATACTTATTGTCAAGGCAAATCCGGTGCGAAAGCCGTGCCTTCAGTCTTAAGCAGGGCTTGGCTTCCTTAGCGAACGGCTAACCATTGCGGCAGATCGAACCGTTGCCGCCAGCCGGGCGTAACAACTGATTAGCAACTGCTCGCGCAGGATCACACCATATGCGCGTCAACCTTCTTGCTTCCGGGGGAGTGAGGATACGGCGCGATCCATATGTTTTCTTCCTTTTGGGGTGCCGCAACGAGGCCGGGCACACCCTTCAAAACGGTGGTTATAATGATGCGCGATCCTTACAAGGTGCTTGGCGTAAAGCGGGATGCCGGGGCGGACGAAATCAAGGCGGCATGGCGCAACCTGGCCAAGGCCGTACATCCCGATCACAACATCGGCGATCCCACGGCAACGGAGCGCTTTGCCGAGATCGGCCGCGCCTATGAAACGCTGAAGGACCCGCAGAAGCGCAGCCGTTACGATCAAGTGGCGCGCATGGCCGAGGCGAAGGGCCAAAGCACAGAGCAGACCATCATGCAGCAGCGTCAGGCTGCCCGCGAAGCAGCGGAGCGTGCCAAGGCCGCACGCGCCAACGCCGAAAAGATCATGGAAGAACTCGCCCGCGCCAATGCCCAGAAGGCGCAGAAGGCTGCGTCGGCCGCCAACCCGCAGGCGGCCGGCGCCGAGTCACCCGAGGATATGGTCGAGCGCATTTTCGGCGCCAAGGCCGCCCGTGCCGCACCCAACCAGGCAGAGACCGCCGCCAGTGCCGCGGAGACGGAAAAGCCACGCGAACCGGAGAGCGGCGAGACGGAAGAAAACTTTGCCGAAGAGGAGCAGCTTGCGACGGGCACCGGCTCAACCGTCTTCCGCTCGCGCTTCGGCATTCTTGGCTCGCTCGTGCGCCGCTTTACGGGCGGCAGCGTTCAGGACAAAGTGCCGGAGAAAACACCGGAGATCGCTGCCGAAGCGACCGTCACCCTCGATGACATGTTGAAGGGAAACTGGATTGCCGTACCGCTGTCCGACGGACGGGAGGCGCGCTTTCAGGCGACGACGGATATCAGCAACGGCCAGGTGGTGCATCTGAAGGGCCAGGGGATGAAATTGCAGGGGATGCTGCGCGGCGATGTCGCGATCACCATCCATCTCTCCACCGACAGCCGCTTCACGCTTAATGGCCTCGACGTCCACACGACCCTTCCCGTGACCATCGAAAATGCGGTGCTCGGTTATGAGACAACGGTCGAGGGATTGAGCGGGCCGGTCAGGCTGACAGTCCCCCCCTGGTCCGGTTCGGATCAGGTCATCCGAATCTCTGACCAGGGACTACCGGACGGGCATGGCGGAAAAGGCAATCTCGTGGTGGAATTGCGCCTGATGCTGTGGGAAAAACCGGACGACAAAGTTACCGATTTGATGCGCAGCATGCGCGAGGGGCTTTTTTTGTGAAATTTCAGTGACAACCGCACCCTTTGTTACGATCCCTAACAGTTGATGATCTTTCCGATGCTTGAACAGGGGATCGGCCTATGCCATAGGCAGGATCATTCGAAAGTTCAAGGGAGCAGAATATGGCTCAAGCCACTGGCCTCATGGCAGGCAAGCGCGGCGTCATCCTCGGCGTTGCAAACAACCGTTCCATAGCGTGGGGTATTGCCAAGGCCTGTTCCGAAGCCGGTGCCGAAATCGCGTTGACGTGGCAGGGCGACGCTCTGAAGAAGCGCGTCGAGCCGCTCGCCCAGGAACTCGGCGCCTTCATGGCAGGCCATTGCGACGTTACGGAACCCGCGACGATCGACGCCGTCATCGACTCGCTGGAAGCCAAATGGGGCAAGATCGATTTCGTCGTGCATGCCATTGCCTTCTCCGACAAGGATGAGCTGACCGGCCGCTATGTCGACACCAGCCGCGATAATTTCGCGCGCACCATGGACATCTCCGTCTATTCGCTGCTCGCCGTCGCCCAGCGCGCCGAGCGCATCATGAACGATGGCGGCTCGATCATCACGCTGACCTATTACGGCGCGGAAAAGGTCATGCCGAATTACAACGTCATGGGCGTCGCCAAGGCTGCGCTCGAAGCAAGCGTGCGCTACCTTGCCGTCGACCTCGGCGGTCGCGGCATTCGCGTCAACGCCATTTCGGCCGGCCCGATCAAGACGCTGGCCGCCGCCGGCATCGGCGACTTCCGCTATATTCTGAAATGGAACGAATATAACGCGCCGCTAAAGCGCACGGTTTCGATCGACGAAGTCGGCAACTCCGCGCTTTATCTGCTCTCCGATCTTTCCACCGCCGTCACCGGCGAAGTGCACCATGTCGATTCGGGCTATCACGCCATCGGCATGAAGGCCGTCGATGCGCCTGACATCGCCGTCATCAAGGATTGATCAACAGGAAACCTGACCGTGCCGCCTCTTTATGTGATACGCCACGGTCAGACGGACTGGAATGCCGAGCGCCGGTTGCAGGGACAGAAGGATATCGATCTCAACGCCATCGGTCGCGCGCAGGCGCGGCAGAATGGTGTTGAGCTCGGCGAAATCCTCACCTTTGAAAACCAGCCTTTCGACTTTGTCGCAAGTCCGCTCAGGCGCACCCGCGAAACCATGGAAATCGCGCGCGAAGCCATGGGCCTGCCACCCAAGGACTATCGCACGGACGAACGGCTGGTCGAAGTCTCTTTCGGTGCCTGGGAAGGTTTCACCCTCAAGGAGCTGAAGGCGACCGAGGCCGAACGTCTTGCCGAGCGCAACGCCGGCAAGTGGGACTTCATCCCGCCCGGCGATGATGCAGAGAGCTACGAAATCCTCTCCTGGCGCGTCGGCTCCTGGCTGACTTCGGTCGATCGGCCGACCGTCTGCGTCACCCATGGCGGCGTCATCCGCTCGCTGTTCCGGTTGATCGCCGATGTCTCGAAAGAAGATGCCGCTGAAGCGGAAATCCCGCAGGATCGTATCTTGAAGGTCGATACGCAGATGAACATCATCGGCTGGATCTAAAGCCGCCTGCTAAAGGAATAATCCCCGTTCCCTACTGCACGATATCGAGATCGTTGATGACGCGCTTGCCGTCGACCTCGGTATAAAAGACGACCACTTTGACGCCGGCCTTTAGACCCGTGAAATCGAAATCCTGCGGCGCCTGATAATTCTTGCCGTCGTCCAGCGTAATGCTGAAATTCTTCTCATCGACCTTCTTGATCGTGGCCTCGACATCAGCGCTTTCGGCAAAGCCGGCGACGGGGGCGAGGAGACTTGCCGTGGCCAGGAGCGTCGCAACAAAGAAGCGCATCGGGAGTACCCTTTTGATTCATTATCAGTGCTAAATTTGATTGTTCCAAGGTAACGCTTTGAATATGGCGGAAGTTGCCCGCAACAATGGCTTTCGTCGCCTAATTGATGAATGTGTTTTCACGATCCACAGCATGGATTAATCTTCGTTTACCATATCGAGCGTTTGCGGGTTCTCGCCGTGCGGGATCCATCACGGAAAGAAAGATTTGCCTCGGCAGCTTTTTGGCCTATGAGTGTGCCGCAATTCCAAGAGACAAAGGCGCGGCCGCCGCCGGGCCACAGTAATCCGGTCGTTTCCCATGTCGCACAATACATTCGGTCATCTCTTCCGCGTCACCACCTGGGGCGAAAGCCACGGGCCGGCGCTTGGCTGCGTCGTCGACGGCTGCCCCCCGGGGCTCCGTTTCAAGCTTGAGGACATTCAGGTCTGGCTCGACAAGCGCAAGCCGGGACAGTCGCGCTTCGTGACGCAGCGCCGCGAAGATGATCTCGTCAAGGTACTGTCCGGCGTGATGCTGGATGAAGACGGCGAGACGATGATTTCGACGGGCACGCCGATCTCGATGCTGATCGAAAACACCGACCAGCGTTCCAAGGATTACGGCGAGATCGCGCGGCGTTATCGCCCCGGCCATGCCGACTATACCTATGACGTCAAATACGGCATTCGCGACTATCGCGGTGGCGGCCGTTCGTCGGCCCGCGAGACCGCGGCGCGTGTCGCCGCCGGCGGTATTGCCCGCCTCGTCGTGCCCGGCGTTACCGTGCGCGGCGCGCTGGTACAAATCGGAAAGCACAAGATAAATCGCGCCAATTGGGACTGGGCACAGGTCGATCAGAACCCGTTCTTCTCGCCGGATCCGGAAATCGTGCCGGTCTGGGAGGAATATCTCGACGGCATCCGCAAGGCCGGCTCCTCGATCGGCGCCGTTGTCGAAGTCATTGCCGAAGGCGTGCCCGCCGGTCTTGGCGCACCGATCTACAGCAAGCTCGATCAGGATATCGCCTCGCTGCTGATGTCGATCAACGCCGTCAAGGGCGTCGAGATCGGCAATGGCTTTGCTGCTGCCGAAATGAGCGGCGAGGAAAACGCCGACGAAATGCGCATGGGCAATGACGGCAACCGCATCTTCCTATCCAACCATGCCGGCGGCATATTGGGCGGCATTTCCACCGGCGAGCCGGTCATCGCCCGCTTCGCCATCAAGCCGACCTCGTCGATCCTGACCGAGCGCCGATCGATCGATGCCGACGGCAACAATGTCGATGTCCGCACCAAGGGCCGCCATGACCCTTGCGTCGGCATTCGCGCCGTGCCGATCGGCGAGGCGATGGTTGCCTGCGCCATAGCCGATCATTACCTTAGGGATCGCGGCCAGACCGGCCGGCTGAAATAAGGACGTTTTCATGCCCTATGATCAGAAGCGCGTGGTGGAAGCCCTCCGAGCCTTCGAGGCCGGCGAGATCGTCGTCGTCATGGACGATAACGACCGCGAGAATGAAGGCGACCTGATCGTTGCCGCCGTCCATTGCACGCCCGAGAAGATGGCCTTCATCGTCCGCCATACGTCGGGGATCGTCTGCACGCCGATGCCGCGCGAGGAGGCCAAGCGCCTGAACCTCAATGCCATGGTGGCGGAAAACGATTCCGCGCATACAACCGCATTTACCGTTTCCGTCGACTTCAAGCACGGCACGACGACGGGCATTTCCGCCGACGACCGCACGCTGACGGTGCGCAATCTCGCCAATCCGAATGTCGGCCCGACCGATTTCCTCCGACCCGGCCATATCTTCCCGCTGGTCTCGCGGGAAGGTGGGGTGCTGATGCGCTCTGGCCATACGGAAGCCGCCGTAGACCTCTGCAAGCTCGCCGGCCTGCCGCCGATCGGCGTCATCAGCGAGCTCGTCAATGACGACGGCACGGTGACGCGCGGCCAGCAGGTGGTGGAATTTGCCGAGCGGAACGAGCTGAAGCTCATCTCCGTCGCCGACCTCATCGCCTATCGCCAGCGCAAGGAAACGCTGATCGAACTCGGCGCCAGCTTCGATATCGAAACGCCGTTCGGCAAGGCGCGCGCTCACACCTATTCGCTACCCTGGGACCCGATGCAGCATCTCGCAGTCGTCTTTGGCGACATCCGCGACGGCATCGACATTCCGGTGCGCCTGCATCCGGAAAATGTGGCCGAAGACCTGTTCGGAAAGCGCCGTCCGGTCGATTTCTACATGAAGAAGATCGCTGATGAAGGCCGCGGCATCATCGTTTATCTCCGCGAAGGTTCCGTTGGCGTCGGCCATATCGACAATGGTCGCAAATCCCGCCAGGCCGGCCACGAGACCCATGCCGAGGCCCAGGCCCGCGACAGCGAATGGCTGGAAATCGGCCTCGGCGCGCAGATTCTGAAAGATCTCGGCGTCAGCTCGATCAAACTGCTCACCAGCCGCGAACGGCACTATGTCGGCCTGGAAGGGTTCGGCATCGAGATCGCCCGGACGGAGATTTGCTGATCTTGTTAATGGGTCAGCATTCTTGAATAACCGTAGTCAGCTATCTCCAAGTCAGGCCGAACACGCGAAGCCAATTGTCATAGGCGAATTTTCGCAGGGTCAACTCATCGAATTCATTTTTGCGCATGGCGTCTATGAGATGTGGCAGGCCGCTTGCATCCTTGATTTGGCGGGGCATGACCGCGCCATCAAAATCTGATCCGAGAGCGACCCTATCCGCTCCGACGCGACCTATGAGATAGTCGAAATGACGAACAACAAGGTCGAGAGGCGTGTCGTCTTCAAGGTGGCCATCGGGGCGAATGTCGTTGACGGCCAGGTTCAATCCGATGACCCCGTCAGTATCGCGAATGGCATCTAACTGCCGATCGGTTAGGTTTCGGGTCGATGGGCATAGGGCGTGAGCGCAGGCATGCGTGGCGACAAGCGGAGCGGTGCTCAGGGCGGCCACGTCCCAAAACCCACGCTCGTTCAGATGGGAAACATCGATCATTATTCCGAGAGCATTGCATCTTTTGACCAGGCTCTTGCCTAAATCCGTAAGCCCCGGCCCAGTATCGGGAGACCTCGGATAAGCGAACGGGACGCCATAGCCAAAAATATTCGGACGGCTCCAAACGATGCCGAGAGATCGGAGGCCCGCGTCATATAGGGCATCCAGATATCCGAAATCAGGGCCGATGGCCTCTGCCCCCTCTATATGAAGCACGACGGCAAAGGCGGCGTCCATCTGGGCAGTCCGAATATCATTCACGCTTGTGGCGAGGCGGATCTGGCCGTTGGAGCGTTCGATCAAACCCCTCATCGCGGAAAGCTGGCCATCGATTTGTCCACGGGCATAGTCCGGATGGACGGCATCGGCATAACGAACTTCGTATCCATCACGAGTGATAGTAAGGTCATCCACCGGCTCGTGTTCTGGAGAGGCATGCATTGCAAACAATCCGCCAGCCAAGCGGCCTTCACGCGCTCGCGGAAGATCAAGATGCCCCATCTCCGATCGGACCATAAAATCCCGGCCGGTAGATTTATAATCCACCATGAACTGAACCGCATCATTATGCCCATCGAATACATAAATGCTGCTCATGTGATCTCTGCCCCAAGGTTCAAGTGCAGTTTGGCCTACGCAGTCCTCTCGGAAACCAGCGGGAAATCAGGACGGAAGAACAGGCAATTTATCCCCGCCACCCCTCCAGAAACACCACCTTCTCCACCCCGGCAAAACGCGCCACCCGCTCCAATTCCGCTTCCAACTTTTCCAGCCGTCCGGCGGATGCCCGGACACTTGGTTCCAGCCACAGGCGTTTGACGTCCAGCGTGCCCGCCTTGCGGTCGGCTTTCATATCGATCCGGCCGATCAGCCGGTCTCCTTCCAGGAGCGGGAAAACGTAATAGCCATATTCACGCTTCGGCTCCGGCACGAAGACCTCGATCCGGTAGAAGAAGCCGAACAGGCGTTCGGTGCGGTTGCGGTCGCGTATCGTCGGATCGAAGGGGCTGAGGACGCGCATCCGGGCGGGAGCTTCGGGGAAGCTGTCGAGCGTAGCTGGGAAATCGGCAAAGCCGAAGGAAGGGCGCGGTTTGCCGTCCATGGCGGGCTCGATCAATATTTCGGCGAGTTCCGCGCGATGCGTGTCGACCCAGGTCTTCGCTTCCTGCGGCGTCACCAAGTCCCAGAAGGCGGCGATTTCGCCTGACGTGGCAAACCCAAGGCGTTGCAAAGCGCTGCGGCAAGCCCAGTCGACGAATTCGTCGTGGCCGACTTCGGGCGTGTGGAAATTTTCCGGCAGTACGCGCTCGACGAGATCGTAGACCTTTTGGAAATTGGTGCGGCCGGCGATGGCGAATTTGCCGGTACGCCAGAAATATTCGAGCGCGGTCTTGTTCGGATGCCAGTTCCACCAGCCGCCGGAGGTATGGTTCTCGTCCTTGATCTCACGGGCGGTAATGGCGCCGTTTTTCAGGACGCGCTCGTAGGTCTCCTCGAAGGCGGCTTCGAACCCCTCGCCCCGCCATTTGCGCCAGCGCTCGACGATCGCCAGCTCCTCGCGGCGAAACCGGTGCTTCCAATAGACGAAGAAGGCGCTGGGCAGGATGGAGGCATCATGCGTCCAGTTTTCGAACAGCGCGCCGTCCTTTTCGAGCAGTTCCGTCAGATGTTCGCGCCGATAGGTCTGGTTGCGGGAAAACAGAATCTGGTGATGCGCCCGCTCGACCGTCGAGATGCTATCGACCTGCACGAAGCCGATATCGTGGATCAACTGCAGCAGCCCGGCCTTGGTCAGGGCACGGTTCGGCGGATTGGAAAGCCCCTGCTTGGCGAGGAAGACGCGGCGGGCATCTCGGTTTGAAAGCAGATTCGTCATGCTCAGATCATAGGCATTAATTCCCATGCTTTCAAACGGCGTTGATTTGATAATTCGTTATGATGGGCTATAGGACCGCGATATCACGATGGAACAGGGCCAGCAGCTTGGATATCCGTTTCGACAATGCCGGCGTCAATTTCGGCCCGCGGCTTGCGCTTTCGCCGCTCAGCTTGACGCTGAGCGAGCGGCGCGTCGGTGTGATCGGGCTCAACGGTTCCGGCAAGACGACATTTGCGCGGCTGATCAACGGGCTTGCCAAGCCTACGACCGGCCGGGTCACCGTCAATGGGCTCGACACCGTGACCGACGCCAAGTCCGTGCTCGGCAAGGTCGGCTATATCTTCCAGTCGCCGCAGAATCAGATCATCCTGCCGATCATCCGCGACGATATCGCCTTCGGCCTCAAGGCGCGCGGCCTCGGCAAGAGCGAGATCGAGGCGGCGGTGGACGGCATTCTCGACCGGTTCAGCGTCCGCCATCTGGCGGAGCGGCGCGCACATGAACTTTCCGGCGGCGAGCTGCAGATGGCCGCTCTCTGCTCCGTGCTCGTCACCGGACCCGACATCCTCATTCTCGACGAACCGACCAATCAGCTCGACCTCCGGAACAGGGCGCTGGTTCAGGAAACCATTGCCGGGCTGCCGGAACATGTCATCGTCATCAGCCATGACCTGCCACTGATAGAGGATTTCGATCGGGTGCTGCTGTTCGATCAAGGTCGATTAATCGCGGATGCGCCACCGACGGAGGCAATCGCCCGCTACAGGGAGTTGGCTGCCTGATGCAGACGCTGCACGTCGACGCCAGTACCTGGATGCACCGGCTGACGCCGCGTCTGAAGCTTGGCGCGCTGGCGGCCCTCGGCATCCTGTTGTTCCTGACGGACAACCTCGCACTGCTTGGCCTCGCCGTTGCCATCGGCGCCCTCCTCTATTTCAGCACTGGCTTGCCCGTGAGCGAAGCGTTGAAACGGCTGCGGCCGGTCGTTCTCACCATTATCGTCGTGGCGCTGTTCAGCCTGATCTTCAATCCCGTCCATGTCGCTGCTGTCACCGTGTTGCGGCTGACCGCGCTCACGCTTTTCGCGGCCGTGGTGACGGCGACGACGTCGATCGCTGCTTTCATTGACGAGATCACGGCGCTTGCCGTGCCATTGGAAAAGGTCGGCCTCCTGAAGGCGGCCGATATCGGTCTTTCGGTCGGCCTCGTCGTGCGCTTCGTTCCGGAAATTCTCGACCGTTACCGTGCCATCCGCGAGGCGCATGAAGCTCGCGGGATCAAAATCCGCATGACAACAGCGCTGGTGCCGCTGATCATCCTGACGCTGCGCGATGCCGATAATATCGCAGCCGCGATTGACGCCAGGGGCATTCGGCGGCATTGAAAAGACACTGTTTTCGACTGGAGCCGTCATGACCACCCGCGACCTCGTTCTCTCCGCGCTTTTTGCCGCCATCATCGTAGCGCTCGGCCTGCTGCCGCCGATCTCGATCGGCATCATTCCGGTGCCGATCACGGCACAGTCGCTCGGCGTGATGCTTGCGGGCGTGGTGCTCGGCGCAAAGCGCGGCGCCGTCGCGGTGTTGATCGTCGTCGTGCTGGTGGCGATCGGCCTGCCGGTGCTGTCGGGCGGCCGCGGCGGCCTTGCCGTCTTCGCCGGTCCGACGGCCGGTTTCTTCATCGGCTGGATCTTCGCCGCCTATGTCACCGGCTATCTCTCCGAGCGGCTGGTGAAGGCCGAGCAAACGGCCCTTGCCCAGGGCATCGGCTTCTTCATCGCTTCAGTGATCGGCGGCGTCGTGGTTCTCTACGCCTTCGGCATTGCCTGGCTCGCGATCGGGGCCAATCTCGGCTTCACCAACGCGTTCAAGGGGTCGATGGGCTTCGTTCCGGGTGACCTCGTCAAAGCTGTCGTCGCCGCCCTCGTCGGCCGCGCCGTCATGGTTGGCTACCCCCTGCTGCCGCAGCGAAGCTGAGCCAAAAGTCAATCGAGGTATTTGTAGAGCCAGTCGCGGGTATCTTCCGGAAGCGGCACAGGATCGTGTTCCTCGCCGCGCACGGCGAGCCAGAGAATTTCCACCTCCGCCGCCACCTCATTGCCGGTTTCGACCAGGACCATGAAGCCGATCGACTTGCCGCCGATCTTGTTGACGCTGACCGAAAAGCGGGCGAGATCGTCATAACGCAGCGCCCGGTGCAGCGCGCACGAAGCCTTAGTGGCGATGTAGACCGGCTCGTCGCTCACCAGCGGCCGGGCGCGCCAAAAATTCGACAGCGCCGTTTCCGCCTGGGAGATGTAGGAGGCGATGAACATCTGCCCTTGCCTGTCGACATCGCGAGGCGGTACCCGCATTTCGATGACATCGGATCGTTCTAGACTCATCATAACGCAAAACCCTGGCCGACGGCTCGCACCTTAATGAAAGCTTAACATCGCGCCTCAAGAAGTAAACGGTTGGTAGCCCAACGTGGTTAAGATGGATTGTTGACATTATGGTGATACTGCCCATGTCCGGTAGCAGATGTCATATCCCGTCTGTAGATTGGTTTCATGAGCACACGTCTTTACGAGCACCCGATTTTTCTGGAACATCTTACCCCCCCGGGTCATCCGGAGAGGCCTGACCGGTTGCGGTCTTTGAATATCGCGCTGGAGCATCCGAACTTCGAGCGACTGGACCGGCGCCAGGCGCCAATCGCCAATGAAGACGCCGTGTTGCTTGCCCATCCGGAAGAGCACCTCACCTTTGTGATGCGCTCGATCCCCGACGGGGGTGACGAGGACGAGATCAACCAGCTCGAAGCCGACACCTATGCCAGCCCGAAGACGCTGCAGGCGATCCTGCGTGGCGTCGGCGGCGCAATGGCGGCAGTCGACGACGTATTCTCCGGCGCGGCCGACAACGTCTTTGTCGCGGCCCGCCCCCCTGGCCACCACGCAGAGAAGTCCAAGGCCATGGGCTTCTGCTTCTTCAACAACGTGGCAATCGCCGCCCGCCATGCGCAGAAGGCCCATGGAGCCGAGCGCGTCGCCATCGTTGACTGGGACGTGCATCACGGCAACGGCACGCAGGACATCTTCTGGGACGATCCCTCGGTGCTCTTCTGCTCCACGCATCAAATGCCGCTTTACCCCGGCACCGGCAAGAAGGACGAGCGCGGCACGCATAATACCATCGTCAACGCGCCGCTTTCGCCCAATACCGGCGGCGACCATTTCCGCGAGGCCTTCAAATCGCGCGTGCTGCCGGCACTCGACGATTTTCGCCCCGACCTCATCCTCATCTCGGCCGGCTTCGATGCCCATCATCGCGATCCCCTGGCACAATTGAATCTCACCGGCGAGGATTTCGACTGGGCGACCGGGCGCATTCTGGAAGCCGCCGACCGCAGCGCCAAGAACCGGGTCGTCAGCCTGCTCGAAGGCGGCTATGATCTGGAAGGCCTCGCCGAATCGGCAGGCCTGCATATTCTGCGCATGATGAAGGGTTGATGATGAGCGAAAGCGCCAAAGTGGATGTGTCCGGCTATTCCTTTGAAAAGGCTGTGGCGGAGCTCGAAAGCATCGTCGCGCGGCTGGAACGCGGCGACGTCGCGCTCGACGAATCCATCGCCATCTATGAGCGCGGCGAAGCGCTGAAGAAGCATTGCGAGGCTCTGCTCTCGGCAGCGGAGAACCGCATCGAGAAGATCAGGCTCGACCGCGCCGGCAAGCCCCAAGGCACGGAGCCGCTGGACGGACAGTGAGGCCCGCGCGCGCAAGATTTGAGTTTCCGACCTATTGCCGTTAGGTTGGCTTTCAACCGAATGGAGCGCTCGTCATGTCCTTCTTCCCTGGAAAAGATCCGCTGCCCGGCGATGCCTTCGCCTGCGACGCGATCGAGCATCTCATCATTCCCCGCACCAGCGATCTCGGCGGCTTCTTCGTCCGTCGTGCGCTTCCGAGCAGCCGGCGGCGGCTAGTGGGACCGTTCATCTTTTTCGACCGCATGGGTCCCGCAGTGCTGCGGCCGGGCGAAGCACTGGATGTCAGGCCGCATCCGCATATCGGCCTCTCGACCGTCACCTATCTTTTCGACGGCGAAATCCGTCATAGGGACAGCCTCGGGACGGAAAAGGTCATTCGCCCCGGCGATATCAACCTGATGACAGCCGGGCGCGGTATCGTGCATTCCGAGCGCACGCCAGACAATCTGCGCGGCCATCCGCTGGCGATGTCCGGCCTGCAGACGTGGCTAGCCCTGCCGGACGACAAGGAAGAGATCGATCCGGCCTTTACCCATACCGAAAAGAGCGACATGCCGCTGATCGACGACGGCGGAGCGACGGGCCGCGTGGTCATCGGCAGCTTCGAGGGCGTGACCTCGCCGGTCAAAGTCTTTTCCGACACGCTCTATGTCGATCTTCAGCTTCAGCCCGGCGCAAAGTTTCCGTTCGGCGCCGGGCATGAGGAACGTGCGGTCTATATTCTCTCCGGCTCGCTCATTGTTGCGGGCGACCGTTTCGAACAGGATCAACTCCTTGTCTTCCGCCCCGGCGATGCGATTGCCCTGGAGGCGGCTGAAAAAGGCTGTCATTTGATGCTTTTTGGTGGTGCGGCACTCAATTCAAAGCGCTATATCTGGTGGAATTTCGTGTCTTCTTCTAAGGAACGCATCGAAAAAGCCAAGGAAGAATGGCGCACCGGCCGTTTCGATATCGTGCCGGGAGACGAGGAAGAGTTTATTCCTTTGCCGGAAAGCTAACGAGTTCATAACAATGCCAAATGTTTCTTGTTCAGGCACTCCTTGAATTCGTCGCCTTTTGTCGCAATCTTTTTTGAGATAAAGGCGGGCCGCTGCCCAAGAATAGTAAGAAAGAGGCTTCAGCCTTGACACATATGCCAGAGACGCCCCTGCTGGACCAGGTCCACTATCCTTCCGACCTGCGAAAGCTGGAGGACCGGGATTTGCCGCAACTCGCCCGCGAGCTCCGCGACGAGATGATCGATGCGGTATCGCGCACGGGTGGACATCTTGGCGCCGGCCTCGGCGTCGTGGAACTCACCATCGCCATCCACAATGTCTTCGACACGCCGAACGACCGTCTGATTTTCGACGTTGGTCATCAATGTTATCCGCACAAGATCCTGACCGGCCGGCGCGACCGCATCCGCACGCTGCGCCAGGAGGACGGACTTTCCGGCTTCACCCGCCGCGCAGAGAGCGAATATGATCCCTTCGGCGCAGCGCATTCCTCCACATCGATTTCCGCCGGTCTCGGCATGGCGGTCGCCGCCGAACTCGACAATACCGACCGCCGCGTCATTGCCGTCATTGGCGACGGCGCGATGTCGGCCGGCATGGCCTATGAGGCACTGAACAATGCCGGCGCGCTCGACGCGCGGCTGATCGTCATTCTCAACGACAACGACATGTCGATTGCCCCGCCGACCGGAGCCATGAGCGCCTATCTCGCGCGCCTCGCCTCCGGCCGCACCTATATGGGCTTTCGTGATTTCGGCAAGAAGCTCACCGCCTATCTGGGCAAGAATGTCGACCGCGCCATTACCCGCGCCGTCGAACATGCGCGGGGCTATGTCACCGGCGGGACGATGTTCGAGGAGATGGGTTTCTACCACATCGGCCCGATCGACGGTCACTCCTTCGACCATCTTCTTCCGGTCCTGCGCAATGTGCGGGACCATGCTCAGGGCCCGGTGCTGATCCATGTCGTGACGCAAAAGGGCAAGGGCTATCCCCCTGCCGAAGCGGCGGCGGACAAATATCACGGCGTCAACAAGTTCGACGTCATCACCGGCGCGCAAGCCAAGGTGAAGCCGAATGCACCGAGCTATACCAGCGTCTTCGCCGATGCGCTCGTGCAGGAAGCGATGCTGGACGAAAAGATCGTCGGCATCACCGCCGCCATGCCGAACGGCACCGGTCTCGACAAGCTGCAGGAATTTTTCCCGGCCCGCTGTTTCGACGTCGGTATTGCCGAGCAGCATGCCGTCACGTTTGCGGCCGGCCTGGCCGCCGAGGGTTTTAAGCCCTTCGCGGCGCTCTATTCGACCTTCCTGCAGCGCGCCTATGACCAAGTGGTGCACGATGTCGCGATCCAGGGGCTACCAGTGCGCTTCCCGATCGACCGCGCCGGCTTCGTCGGCGCCGACGGGCCGACGCATGCCGGCTCCTTCGACACGGCCTTTCTCGCCAGCCTGCCCGGCTTCGTGGTCATGGCCGCCGCCGACGAGGCGGAGCTGAAGCATATGGTGCGCACGGCTGCTGCCTACGATCTTGGCCCGATCTCCTTCCGCTATCCGCGCGGCGAAGGCGTTGGCGTCGATTTGCCGGAACGCGGCGAAATTCTTCAGATCGGCAAGGGCCGCATCGTCAAGCAGGGTTCGAAAGTGGCGCTGCTATCCTTTGGCACCCGGCTCGCCGACAGCCTTGCCGCCGCCGAAGATCTCGATGCGGCCGGACTGCCGACAACGGTTGCCGATGCTCGTTTCGCCAAACCGCTCGACCACGATCTGATCCGCCAGCTTGCCAGCCATCATGAGGTGCTGATCACCATCGAGGAAGGCTCGGTCGGCGGCTTCGGCAGCCAGGTCATGCAATTCCTCGCCACGGAAGGCCTGCTCGACAATGGTTTGAAGATCCGCACGCTGGTCATGCCCGACATCTGGATGGAGCAAGCCAAGCCCGAAGTCATGAATGCCAAAGCCGGTCTCGACCGGGCCGGCATCGTGCAGACGGTGTTCAAGGCGCTGGGCCGCAGCCGGATTATCGAGGTCGTCGGGTAAATCCGGCTTGGCCCGCCATCGATCTACCGTTTGTTCGGATGTCGATCTTCCGGCACTTTAACAGGCGCGCCCTGAGGCGTGGTCGCCCTGTGGGCGAAGCGCGTTGATTTGAATGTGGAAAGGTCGCTGGCTTTGCCTCCACGGCATCTAGTCCGCTTTTGCTGATTAGAATTGAGTGCGGCGTGCTTCGTCTCTTCGCCCTGCGGCAATCAGTCATCTAACTGTCATGAACAAAGCGGAACTTGCAGCAATGCAGGAACGGGCATGTTCGCGTTTTTAAGAGCGATCATGCATCGACTGCTGTCGTTAGCTGCCATCGAGAAGCGGAGAGAACCTTGAACAATTCAGACAAAGAGCACCAGTATTCCGACTGGCTTGAAGCGGAACTGGCCGATACGCTAGACGAAGACTATGAGTTGGAACTCTCGGAACCGGCTCTTTCCGAAGAGATCCGAAAGATTTACCAGAAGGCACATCCGGCTGCGATGCCGCGTATCGACTACTTCCGCACCCTGCTGTCGCTACAGGCCGAACTGATCAAGCTCCAGGATTGGGTGACCTATCACAAGGAGAAGGTCGTCGTGATCTTCGAGGGCCGAGACTCGGCGGGCAAAGGCGGGGCAATCAAGAGGATCACCCAAAGGCTCAACCCGCGCGTTGCCAGGGTCGTGGCGCTGCCAGCGCCATCCGACCGCGAAAAGTCCCAATGGTATTTCCAGCGCTATGTGCCCCATCTGCCGGCGGGCGGCGAGATCGTTCTCTTCGACCGGTCCTGGTACAATCGCTCCGGTGTCGAGCGTGTGATGGGCTTTGCGACGGAAGATCAGGTCGAACAGTTCTTTCACGACGTACCCGAGTTCGAACGCATGCTGGTTCGCTCCGGGATTCGGCTTGTCAAATACTGGTTTTCGATCACCGACGAGGAGCAGCAGCTTCGCTTCCTCGTGCGCATCCACGATCCCTTGAAGCAGTGGAAGCTCTCGCCGATGGATCTGCAGTCCCGCGTGCGGTGGGAAGCCTATACGAAGGCGAAAGAAGAAACCTTCGCGCGCACGAACATTCCGGAAGCGCCCTGGCACATCGTCGAAGGCAATGACAAGAAGCGCGCCCGCCTGAACTGCATCGACCATCTGCTCAGGCAGATTCCCTATGAGGACGTGCCTCACGAGGACATCACCCTGCCGGAGCGCGTCTTCAACCCCAACTATGAGCGCAAGGTGCTGCCGCCGGAGCTTTACGTTCCGTCCAAGTACTAGGGAACGCTTTCGCGGTAGCACTGGCCAAGGGTCATAGCCACCCTCGGCAGCTACCGCTAACTGATATCTGTCTCGCCTCGAAACAGGCGAGACAGATCTCCCCGACCTCCGATGCCCGTCAGAAAGAGCATCAGAGGTTCGGCGTCATCAAGACGCCAGCCTCAGAACTCCTCCCACTCATCCTGGGCAACAGCCGCCGCGGTGGCCTTGCCGCCAAACGCCTTGGCAACCGTGCGGCCCAATGCCCTCGCAGGCGAAGCAGCCGGTCGTGACTGGGCGGTAACGGCCGCAGGACGTTTGGATTCGCGGGGCATGTCACTCAGACGGAACTGGTGCAGGAGCTCATTGAGGGAGGCTGCCTCGCGGGCGAGTGCATGGCTCGCCGCCGTCTGTTCCTCGACCATGGCGGCATTCTGCTGCGTGCCCTGGTCCATATTGTTGACGGCAGTGTTGATTTCCTGCAAGCCGGTCGACTGTTCGCGGGTGGCGATGACGATGGCGCCGACGTGGCGGTTGATCTCCTGCACTTCGGAAACGATCAGTTCCAGCGCCTTGCCGGTTTCGCCGACCAGCGACACGCCGGTGTTGACCTGATCGCTCGAGGTGGTGATCAGTGCCTTGATCTCCTTGGCGGCGCTGGCGGAACGCTGGGCCAGCTCGCGGACTTCCTGGGCGACGACCGCGAAACCCTTGCCGGCATCACCGGCGCGGGCAGCTTCGACACCGGCATTCAGAGCCAGGAGGTTGGTCTGGAAGGCGATATCATCGATGACGCTGATGATGTTGCTGATCTCACCCGAGGACTTTTCGATCTGCTGCATGGCGGAGACCGCCTTGCGCACGACATCGCCGGACTTCTCAGCGCCCTGACGGGCACGTTCGACGAGATGGCCGACATCTTCAGCGCGCTTGGCGGAATCGCGAACCGTCGTCGTCACCTCTTCGAGGGCTGCTGCGGTCTCTTCGACGGCGGCCGCCTGCTGCTCGGTGCGGCGGGCAAGATCGTCGGCGGCCGAACGAATTTCGCCGGCACCGGCATTGATCGCCGAAGCATTGTGGCCGACCGACTGCAGGGCGGCTTCCAGCTTTTCGACGGCATTGTTGAAGTCGACGCGGACGCCGTCGAGCTGCGGTGCGAAGGTACGCTCGAGGCGCGCGGCGACATTGCCGGAGGCCAGGGCGGCAAGCCCGCCGGCCAACGCCTCCATCGCGAAGCGGATCTCGCCCTCTTCCCGCGCCTTCTGCTCGTCGTTCATCTGACGTTGACGCTCGGCATCGCCGCGCATGCGGTCGGTCTCGCCGGCAAGACGCAGTTTCTCGATCGCCGCTTCCTTGAAGACGACGACGGCGTCAGCCATGCGGCCGACTTCATCGCCCCGGCCGATGGCCGGCACGTCGATATTATGCTCACCGCCGGCAAGGCGGGCCATGGCGGCAGTCATGCCGACGATCGGGCGAACGATGGTGCGTGCGAGCAGCCAGGCAAGCACGGCTGCGGCCAGCGAGGCAATGATACCGCCGGCAATCAATGTCAGACGCAGTTCGCTGTTGGCATCATCCTGGATGGCCGACTGGGCATCTGCCTTGGCGCGGGCAGCCTGTTTGATCTTGGCTGCAGCCTCACGGAAACCGTCGAGCTGACCCTTCGTCTCGTTCTGGCCGATCTTGACGATCTGGTCGAGCGGCATCTCGGTTTCCTTGCGCGCCTTCATCTGCGGCTCGGCGAGCTGATGGAAATAGAGATCCGCGGCCTTCTGCATGCCGTCGATCGCGGCAAGCAGGTCCGGCTCGTCGGCGGCAACCGTCTTGGCGGCCGCCATGCTCTTCAGCATGCGATCGCGATTGGTGCCAACGTCGCCATAGGTGCTATTGCTGCGCAGCAGCAGGAAGCCGCGCAAGTTGACCGCCTGTTCCAGCATGGCCTGCAGGGAATCGTCGATCAGATTGACGAGCTGCTGTGACTTGACCTGTTCGGCGGCGGCCGCGGTCGATATTTCTTCCTTGGCGTAAACGAATGCGGAAACGCAGGCGAAGATAGCGATAAGTGCGGCAAAGGTGATGGCGAGTTTGCCATTCAAGGAAAGGTTCTTCGCAAACATGGGCAAGCGCCTCCTGAGCGCCGGTCCTGGCGAACATCGACGAACCCGCTGGGAGAGCGCAGCCGGATGCTCCAAAATTCTGGGAAGAGGCATGATTGGGCGCGAGAGGCGCGGAGCCGTCATGGCAGGCGATTATCCCCGAAAAGGACAATCGCAATCGCATGCATAACTAGATGCTACAGCTTTAAAATTATTTAACTCTGCTCAGTGCAAGAGGCGCAACAATACTCTAATTCTGAGATCCGGCATTGAGGATCAGAATATCGAGATCGTGCTCAGGAGAAAAATCCTCTGCGGTCATCTGAAAACTCGTGGGGCCGATCTTCTTGACACCGCTGCCGCAGAAGCTGACGTAGTTATCCGGGCTGCCCTTATCGACCGTTAGCTGGAAATGCTTGATCGGACCGGACCAGTTGGCGCCCGTGCTCAAAACGTAGGAAATCCAGCTTTCGGTATAGGCGCGGCCGCCCTTGTCGGAGGCTGCGGATAGTTTGGTAGCGGTTTTAAGGAAAGCGTCGTCCACGCAATATTTGGTCTGATAGATCTTGAGCTGCTCCTTCTCGTAGTCCTCGTTGCCAGCAAAGGTGATGGCGACCGTGCCGCCGACACTCGGCTTATAGCGGTGCTGCACACTGATTTTGGCGCGGGCCGGAAATTTGGTGCGCCACCAATAGGTCGTGTGCAGGATCCACATCGGCGTCGGGTGATGCTTCATGCCCTGGCCGTCACTGTCGTATTCGTCATCGGCAATGAGACCGCGCGCCTTCCAGTCCTGGAGCACATCAGGCGGCAGCTTCGCAACCGCGTTGAACGCGGCTGCGCCGAGCGGTCGCAGCGGAATATTGTGCGCCTTCAGCTCGGCCGTCAGATCGATACCGGAGACTGTCACGCTCTGCTGCAAAGTCGGCGTGATCGGTTTGCCGTCCTGCGTGACGGTGAAATCGAGGAAATTGTCGGCATCGGCGTCCTCGATGGCGACCGTGCTGTCGAGGACGCCCTCGATATCCGGCATGGGGAAGGCGACGACGCTTTCGACATCCTTATCCGATGTGTTCTCAAAGAGGTAATCGACCTTCACCTCCGTCGGAGAAATGAAGAGCTTTTCGTCATCCATGCTGATATCGCCGGTGCGGACATAAGCGAGGCCGCCGGTCTTCAGCTCCGCCATGCTATCGTTCGCCAGGGCCGGCGTGGCAAGCATCGCCAGAGCCGTCGCATAGCCGCAAATCCCGCGCATCCGAGCCCCCATCTACTGCCGGTTTGCGGCGATTATGGCGAGATACCGCATAGCGTCAACGCCGACATTGGCCGCCATCAACACAAAACGCTTGCAACGCAGACCATTGCCCGGCATGGACAGCCCATGTCCGAACCGCAACGCCTCGACCAGCTTCTCGTCTCCCTCTCGCTTTTCGCCAGCCGCTCGCGGGCGCGCGACGCCATTCAGCGCGGCACGGTGACGGTTGACGGCAAAGTAGTGAGCAAGCCGGGCGCATTGTTTACCGAAGATGCGGAGATCGCGATCGACGATCCCGCTCAGGATTACGTTTCGCGGGCCGCGCTGAAGCTGGTGGCCGCGCTGGATCATTTCCAACTCGATCCGAAGGGGCAGCACTGTCTCGACGTCGGCGCCTCGACCGGCGGTTTCACCGAAGTGCTGCTGCAGCGGGGTGCGGCGCATGTCACCGCTATCGATGTCGGCCATGGGCAGGTGCATCCGCGCATATCAGCCGATCCGCGCGTGACCAATATCGAGGGACTGAACGCCCGCTATCTGACGGCCGAAGACATTGGCGAGCCCGTAACCTTCATCGCCTCCGACGTTTCCTTCATCTCGCTGAAGCTGGCGCTGGCACCGGCCCTCGGGCTTGCCGAGCCGGGCTCGCGTTGCGCGTTGCTGGTGAAGCCGCAATTCGAGGCCGGACGCGAGGCGATCGGCAAGGCCGGTCTGTTGAAGGACCCCTCCTCCGCGCCAACGGTTGCGGCGGAGCTGGAACGCTGGCTCATCGAGGACATGGGCTGGCGTAGCCTCGGCCTCATCCCCTCGCCGATCGCGGGTGGCGACGGCAATCAGGAATTTCTTCTCGCAGGGATCAAGCCATGAGCACCGAAACCGTGACCATCCAGAAGCTCGGCGCCCAGGGCGACGGCATTGCGCAAGGCGCCGACGGGCCGATCTACGTACCCTTCACGCTGCCCGGCGAGACCGTTGCCATCGCGCGGGTGAAGAGCCATGGAACGTTGATGTCGATCGCGGCGGCCTCGCCCGAACGGCAGGAGCCACACTGTCGGCATTTCGGCCCCGACGGCGTCAATGGCACCTGCGGCGGCTGTACGCTGCAGCACTATGCCGATGCGCCCTATCGCGCCTTCAAGCGCCAGCTCGTGATCGATGCATTGCGCTCCAAAGGGCTGACGCCAGAGGTGGACGAGCTCATCGCCGCCCATCCGGGCGAGCGCCGGCGCGTGGTCTTTGCCGCACGCAAGACCGAGAAGGACATGCTGATCGGCTTCAATCAGGCCGAAAGCCACCATATCGTCGCCGTTCAGGAGTGTCCGATCGCCTCGGCCGGGATCATGTCGCGACTGCCGGCGATCAGGGCTGTCGGCGCGG
The DNA here is from genome assembly GCF_002944315.1 of Rhizobium sp. NXC24. Lineage (NCBI taxonomy): Bacteria > Pseudomonadati > Pseudomonadota > Alphaproteobacteria > Hyphomicrobiales > Rhizobiaceae > Rhizobium > Rhizobium sp. NXC24. The sequence goes on along the minus strand of NZ_CP024311.1, from coordinate 912,634 downwards.
CTCTCGCTGTCAGCGCGGAAGCATTTCGCATCTCCGTCCTGGAGACGCTCTCCGGCCTCGATATCGCTGTCGATGAGGTCAAGAAACTCTCCGACAAACAGCGGCGCAGCGCCATCGAAACCGTGCTTGCCCTTCGCGGTATCGCCCGCGTCTCCCTGAACGGCGAGATCCTGGTTGAGCCGATGAAGCCGATGGTCGATTTCGGTGGCGTGCAGGTTTCGCCGCCGCCGGGCGCCTTCACCCAGGCGACAAAGCCGGCCGAAGAGGCTATGGCCGAGCTGGTTGCTGCCCATGTCGGCAAGGCGAAGCGCATCGCCGATCTCTTCGCCGGCAGCGGCACATTCTCGCTGCGTCTGGCGCGCATCGGCCGCGTGCATGCCGTCGAAGGCGAAGACAAGCCTTTGGCTGCCCTCGACTACGCAGCGCGCAACACGCAGGGGCTGAAACCCGTAACCATCGAACGCCGCGACCTTTTCCGCCGGCCGCTGATGGCGCAGGAACTGAAAGCCTACGACGCCGTCGTCTTCGATCCGCCGCGCGCCGGTGCGGAGTTCCAGAGCAAGGAACTGGCTCGCTCCGCCGTCAAAAAAATCGTCGCCGTCTCCTGCAACCCGCTGACGCTCGCGCGCGATCTGGCCCTGCTGGTCGAAAGCGGCTACCGCATCACAAGGGTCACGCCGATCGACCAATTCCTGTGGAGCTCACACGTTGAAGTGGTGGCGGCGCTGGAGAAGTGACGACACGAGCTTGGGGCCGACCCTCGTGGTTCGAGACCGCCCTGCGGGCCTCCTCACCATGAGGGCGGAGTGAGATCGCATAGTCTTCATCTCAACCTTCTCTTTCTTCGACAAAATCGGAACGAGTTTGGGATTCTGTGCCGAGTTTTGGAAGGCCAGGAAAGATTAGCCCTCATGGTGAGGCGGGAGCGAAGCGACCCTCGAACCACGAGGGCGGATGAGGGAAAAGAATTGATCATTCAGTACACTTAATGGTAGAGAAATTCATCCCTGCTTGAAAGCTCGTCATGGAAGCTACCGTCTACATCCTTCGCTGCAGTGATGGCTCCTATTATACCGGTCTCACCAAACAGGAGATCGAAGCGCGGGTATGGGAGCACAATGCGGGCATCTACGATGGCTATACCGCCAAACGCCGGCCGGTCGAATTGGTGTTTCATGAAGTCTATGATCGGATCATCGATGCGATTGCGCGAGAACGACAGATCAAGGGTTGGTCGCGCCGGAAGAAGGAAGCCTTGATTGCCTTGAATTACGAAGCCTTACCTGCCTTGTCGCGACGGGGACCCGCAACGAAATAGCGATAACGTCAACTCTCCGGGCCACCTCGCCCTTCGAGGGTCGCTGCGCTCCCGCCTCAGGGTGAGGCGGAGAGAGTGCTATGGTCGCGGCAAAGCCAGAAAATGGCTTCTCTTCTGGATCGGCGAGTTCCTCTGCAACACAGAGGCAGGTCATAGTCAAATCCACAGTTCTCGGCCGAAAGCAGGTAAGGTTTTCGGGGGACGCTATGAGAAACAGATGCGATCGGAGCAGCCTCGTGGTTAAGCGAGCAGATCAGCCCTCACCCTGAGGCGGGAGCGCAGCGACCCTCGAAGGGCGAGGGCGGGTGAGAGAAAGAATATCTCTCACCGCTTCATGAACGCCTCAAACGCCGCCCGAGCCTCCGCGCTCTTCAACTGCGCCGCAAAGTGCCTTGCCTCTTCGTCGATGCGGGCGAGAACGTCTTCGGCCGAGCCGCGTATCAGGTCACGCGCGATCCGCAGTGCTTCGGGTGGCTTGGCCGCAAGTTTGGCGGCGAGTGCCAGGGTTTCGGCTTCCAATGCCTCCGGCGTGGTGACCTTCCAGATCAGACCGGCATCCTTTGCTTCCGGGGCGGAAAAGCCCTCGCCGAGGGCGAGCAGAGCGAAGGCGCGCTGATGGCCCATGACCCGCGGCGCAATCAGGCTGGAGGCGGCTTCGGGGACAAGGGCGAGATCGACGAAAGGCGTCTTGAACAGGCTGCGGTCGGAGGCGATCGTCAGGTCGCAATGGAGATGGATCGTCGCGCCGATGCCGATCGCCAGGCCGTCGACACCAGAGATGACGGGCTTCTTCGCCGTGGCCAGCACGCCCAGGAAGTCCAGCACCTCGCGGCCCATGCTGCCGCTCATGGCGAAGGCGAGGAAATCGGCAAGATCATTGCCGGCGGAAAAGCAGCCTTCGCTGCCAAGGAAGGCGGTGACGCGGATATCCGAGGCCTCATCCGCTGCCCGCAAAGCGTCGGTCATCGTCTGATACATGGCGCGGGTGAAGGCATTTTTCTTTTCCGGCCGGTTGAAGCGGATCACCTGCACATGGGGGGCAGTCTCAGGGCGTTCGATCAGGATGTGGTCGGTCAAGTGTATGTCCTTAAGCAAGAGCGATGCGCGCAGCTTCGAGGCTGGAAGCGCCGGCGACGATGCGATCGGTGAGTGCGGTGGTTTCGGCCAGCATGTTTTCCGCAGCGAAGCGGCAGAGAGCAATGCGCTTTTCCCCCTCGCCATCCGTAGCTTCCGCCAGAGCACCTTTGGCCAGATAGGAGCCTGTCAGCACAAGGCCGAAGAGCCGCTGATAGGGTGTGGCCCCCGCCAGTGCCTCCGCGATACGGCCCTCCGCCTGGCGCGCGAGAAGCCATTCGCTTGCCGCCTCGAGATCGGTGATGGCGGCATAGAGCCGTGTCGCCGTGTCGCCGAAACCGTCCAGATTGGATTTGGCAACGGTATCGGCAACCTCGCGTAGTTCGTGGGTGAAGCCACGCATATGATCACCATTGGTAATTGTCAGCTTACGTGTTACGAGATCGATCGCCTGGATGCCGTTCGTGCCTTCATAGATCGGCGCGATACGGGCGTCGCGCAGCAGGCGGGCCGCACCCGTCTCTTCGATAAAGCCCATACCGCCATGCACCTGGATGCCGAGCGAAGCGACATCGACGCCGGCATCGGTGGAAAAGGATTTGGCGATCGGCGTCAGCAGGGCGGCGCGCTCCTGCCAGTGCCGTGCTCTGCTGGGATCGCGATGCGACATGTCGATCGCCTCGGCGCAGGCATAGCAGATGGCGCGCGACCCCTGCGTCAGCGCCTTCATCGTCAGCAGCATGCGGGCGATATCGGGATGTTCGATGATCGGGCTCATGCCTGTCGCTGTCGTACCTGGAGCCCGCCCTTGCGTGCGCTCTTTTGCGTAAGCGATGGCTTTTTGTGTCGCGGCCTCGGCGATCGCCACACCCTGAATGCCGACGGCGAGCCGCGCATTATTCATCATCGTGAACATGCAGGCGAGGCCCTTGTTCTCTTCGCCGACGAGCCAGGCAACGGCCCCCTTCTCGGTTCCGTATTTGCCGTCGCCATAGATCATCGTGCAGGTGGGTGAGCCGTGGATGCCGAGTTTATGCTCCAGCGAATGGGCGAAATAATCGTTGCGCGCACCGAGCGAGCCGTCATCGTTGACCAGGAATTTCGGCACCAGGAACAGGGAGATACCGCGCGTGCCTACAGGCGCATCCGGAAGGCGCGCAAGCACGAAATGGACGATATTCTCCGCCGCCTCATGATCGCCCCAGGTGATGAAAATCTTCTGGCCGTATAGGCGATAGGTGCCGTCATCGCGGCGTTCGGCGCGGGTGCGCAGCGCCCCGACATCGGAGCCGGCATGCGGCTCTGTCAGATTCATCGTGCCGGCCCATTCGCCCGAAACGAGTTTTGCCAGATATTTGCGCTTAAGGTCCTCGCTGCCGTGAGCGATCAGCGCCTCGACCGCACCCATGGTCAGCGTCGGCGCGAGACCAAAGGCCATGGAAGCGGAATTCCACATTTCCAGCGCCGCAACGTTCAGCATATGCGGCAGGCCCTGGCCGCCGAACTCCTCCGGTGCCGTCAACCCGTTCCAACCGCCGGCAATCCAGTCGCGATAGAGCTTCTCCCAGCCATCGGGCAACACCACCTTGCCATCGATGAGTTTGGAGCCCTGCCTATCGCCGATCTCCGCCAGCGGTTCCATCACGTCCCCGGCAAAACGGCCGGCCTCGGTCAGAATGGCGTCGACGACATCGCCGCTGAGATCGCCGAGGCGCCCCTCCTCCATCGCTTGCCCCATGCCAGCGACATGCTTCAGCGTAAACGCGATTTCCTCGACCGGCGCCTTGTACATGGTGTCTTCCTCCGTGATGACGATGCCGACAGTCTACCTCACCCAAGCTATCGGCCGCATGATGTTTATAGCTAATTGATTTTTACGTAAACGTCAATTTTGGGCAGGCACCTCAATGTATCGAGACAAATCCGCATTCACTTCCCTGAATGATTTGTGCTAACAATTATCACCTTGGTTATACGCTGGAAGAGGAATGAACATGGCTAGCAGCGCAAATCTTGGCAAGCGGCTCGAAAGCTATGTGGATGAACTCGTAACAAGTGGACGTTACAACTCCCGCAGCGAAGTCCTGCGCGAAGGCGTTCGCTTGGTCGAAGAGCGAGAAAAACGCCTCGCTGCGCTCGATACCGCGATTGCACAAGGCCTTGCGGATGTTAAAGCAGGGCGAGTGGAGCCTCTTGAAGAGGTTGCTGCCAGACTGACTGCAAAATACGAAAATATGGCAAAAGACCGCCGCTCGTGATCGTCGTTTTCTCCGCCAGAGCTCAAGCCGATGTTGAACATATTGGCGACTACATTGCTCAGGATAATCCCCAACGCGCGGCAAGCTTCATCATGGAGCTTGTCAAGCGGTGTAGGCATCTAGCGGACATGCCGTACCGCTTTCCGCTGGTACCGCGCTATGAACACACAGGCGTCCGCCGCTTCCCGCATGGTGCCTATCTCGTTTTCTATCATGTCAGCGAAGACGCCGTAGAAATTCTGCATATCTTGAATGGCGCCCAGGATTTCGAAGCAATTTTGTTTCCCGAGACCTAAGTTACGTCGAAAACTAACTGGCGATCCTCCAATCGGCCTTGCCCCACCTGCGGCATATCCGCCTTCCTGCGCGATTGTCGCGCCATAGCCGGGACTTGCATAAACAATCGTCATGAACAATGAGTATGGCAACTCCCTTGACGATGCGAACAACTCGGCCATGAACACGATCACATCAGCCACCACGATACCTGGCCTCATCTGGGCCTATCGCCTGCGTCCCGGCGCGAATAAGCCGGAGCGGCTGTCCGATGATACCGATCGCGCCACGCTGTTTGCGGACGATGGTTTCCTGTGGCTGCATCTGAGCCTTGTCGATGCCCGCGTACCCGCTTTTCTTGAGGATGCGCCAGGTCTGAACGAACCTGCCCGTGTGGCGCTGACGACGCATGAGACGCATGCGACCATCACCGTCGACGAGCAGATGCTGTTCGGCACGCTGGTCGATTTCCAGCGCGAATTCGATCAGGATACGCGCGACATCGGCTGGCTGCATTTCGTGCTGACCGACCGCATGCTCATCACCACCCGGCTGCAGCCGCTACGCAGTGTTGAGCGGGCGCGCATGCTGATCGAAAAAAACGCAGCCAAATTCACCCGGCCGCTCGATATATTCGAGCTGCTGGTCGTCGAGTTCCAGCGCACCCTCATCTCGCTTGTTATCGAGATGACCGAGGAGCTCAATCTCATCGAGGATTTCGTCTACGAGAACGCGCCGCGGGACGAACGCCGGCGATTGGCGCCCGTGCGCCGGACGATTGTGCGCCTGCACCGGCATCTGCGCACCGTTTTGACACTGATGCGGCGCGCTGCAGCGTCTGACGACGAAGAGATGCCGCTCGGGTTCGAGGATGTCGCCGGCCGATTGACGGGCCGGCTGGAGGCGGTCGATCACGATGTCTACGCGCTGCAGGAGCGCGCCAGGCTGCTGCATGAAGAAATCGACTCGAAGCTTTCCTCCGAGATCAACCGCCATCTCTATATTCTGTCGATCATGACGGCCTTCCTGCTGCCGCCGACGCTGGTCACCGGCTTTTTCGGCATGAACACGTCAAATCTGCCGTTTTCAGGCGGCGGTGCCGGCACGGAATATGCCGTGGCCCTCATCATCGCTTCGATGGTACTCGCCTGGTGGCTGCTGAAGCGGGTCAACATTCTCTGACGGCAGGGCGTTCAACCATGAAAAACCGCCCGGCGAGTGACCGGGCGGCTGGGGCTGATAGGTTCAAATCTCTCGCTCAATAGAAGGGCGAGTAGCACTGCTGCCGGGGACCGCGATTGGGCTGGAACGTATTGTCATAAGCCCGGTAGGAGCGATAGCGCGCCTCGCACCATTCGACGTGGCGCGGGTTGATGCCTCCGGCCGGGGCAACATAACGCGGCTGGCTGGCAATCGCGCCGCCAATGATGGCTCCGGCGCCGAAGGCCGCCAGCGGGTACCAATAGCCATCATAATAGCGATAGCCATAACGATAGCCCGGATAACCGCGGTAGCCGCCATACCAACCACGGCGATAATACGGATAGTACCCGCCGTGATAACCGCCATAGCGGCGCCACTGAACCTGCTGAACGTCGGCAGGGGCGGCCTTGTCTGCCGCCGCAACGGGCGCGGCAGGCATCTGCATTGCGAAGGACGGGGTGAAGCTCGTCAGAGCCACAGCGGCCGAAACAGCGATAGTCGCAATTCTTGCACGGAAACCAAGCATTTATATCTCCATTCCCTGGCTTACATTGTGCTTAAGGCAATGAACGTTCCTAATTGGGGAAGGTTCCCCAAACAGGGTTCGAATACCTGCTGCGCCGCGCGTCCAATATGACGCGGCGGGACGTAGCGGCGCATAGTGTTTCCCTTAAATCGGTACAAATTTAAGGGGTTATGCGGACCCAACGGTAAATTTTTAGCGATCCCATCCTTAACCAGGGATTAACCACCGATCCTTACCATTGTTTCATGAAGGGATACCGGCAGACTCACCCTCTGATTTGCAGTTTCCTGATGGTTCTGGCGCTGCTCGGACCGGCTTCCCGGCTTGCGGCCGCTGAGAACCCACCCTGGAACGACCCCCAGAACGCCCTTATCGTCGATGCCTATGAGTTGAATACCATCGATTGGGATCAGCTTCTGCAAGACAAGCGCATAGCCGCTTTCATCTCCAAGGCTTCCGACGGCCTGCCAGAGAGCTTTAGCTGCACGGGCGATCATGCCGGCGACACCTTTGCGCACTGCAAGACGATGTGGCGCAAATATGCCGTCAGCCGCGAGCTGTATCAGACGCGCCGCATACTGGCCAAAATGAATGGCCTGCTCTGGGGCGCCTACCACCTTGGACGGCCCGGCAACCCGGTCGACCAGGCCAATCACTTTCTGGATTATGCCGATCCGAAACCGGACGAATTGATGGTGCTCGATATCGACGGCTTGGACGCGACCCAGTTCATGTCGCTCGATGACGCGCAGATCTTCGTCGGTCACATCAAGGTGAGAACCGGCCGCTATCCCATTCTCTATACCAATCACAACACCGCCCGGTATATTGCCGATCATCGCGAGGACTATCCGATCCTGTCGCGGCTGCCGCTGTGGTATGCGCGCTACAAGCCGGATGTAAAAGGCACCTTCCCGCTCGGCAATTGGGACAATTATGCGCTCTGGCAATTCTCCTCATCCGACAATTGCTCGGAGAAGGCCTGTCCTTACCGCGTGCCGGGGACGCTTACCGATATCGATGTCAATGTCGTGGCGATGACGAAGGTGCAGCTCGCCAAGATCTGGCCGCAGGGCGATCTGCTGCCCGCAAAGCCGGAACCTGCACCCATGATCATTGCCAAGGGACCAAGCTGTACCGCGCCGTTGCAGACGCTCGTCTCGCTGATGGTCGACCCAATCGTCACCGCCGCAACGCAGCCGAAGACGGTCGAGATCAACGAGTTGAATTATCAGGATTTCTAGCGCATCCGCTATCGGGCGGGAGCCGCCCGATAGCGGATAAGTAGTCTCGATTCAAAAGGCTTAGGCTTCTATCTGCACATCCGTTTTAGGCCGCGAACAGCAGGCCAGAATGTAGCCTTCGTCGATTTCGTCGTCGAGGATGCCGCCATTATGGTTCATCTCGACCTCGCCCGACAGTTTCATCACCCTGCAGGTGCCGCAGAGACCGGATTCGCAGGCAGCACCGATGCGTACGCCGGCGCCGCGCGCGGCCTGCAGGATCGTCTGGCCTGGGGCGCAGGCGACATCCCTGCCGGCCATGGTGAAGCGGATCGAGGTCGCCGCGTCCATCGACGCGTCATCGCTGACTTCGGCCAGCGGCGTTGCCGCCTGCGCCGGCTGGAAGCTTTCCTGATGGTAGCGCGCCATGTCGAAGCCGTGGGCTTCCAGCATGGAGCGGACGGCATCCATGAAGACTTCAGGGCCGCAGCAGAAGATGGTGCGTTCCATGAAATCTGGCGCGAGCAGTCCGATCTTTGCCTTGTCGATGCGGCCCTTCAGCCCCGACCAGAGATCGGTGCGGCCGCAGCCTTCGACGATGAAGCCGAGATCGAGGTTCGGCATGAAGCGGGCGAGATATTCCAGCTCCGAGCGGAAGATGATGTCGGCGGGGCTGCGCGAGCAATTGACGAAGGTGATGTCCGACAAGGGCCCTGTGTCGGCCATGTAGCGCGTCATCGCCATCATCGGCGTGATGCCGGAGCCGGCCGAAACGAAGAGATATTTTTCGCCGGGATGACGGATGTGGCTGAAATCGCCGAGCGGGCCGAAAGCCTTGATGCGCATACCGGGCTTCAGGTTCTCGAACATCCAGCGCGTGCCGATGCTGTCCTTCTGCGCCTTCACCGTGACGGCCACGGAAAAGGGCCGCGACGGTGTCGAGGAAAGCGTGTAGGTGCGCATGACCGGCTCGGGCGCCGTCGGCAGTTCCAGGGTTACGAACTGGCCCGGCAGATAGCGGAACCAATTATCCTTGTCGGAGCGGAATGTGAAGGTCATCACATCGGGCGCTTCCGGCGTTGCCGACAGGCATTCGAGCAGATGCTGCCTGTCGCTCCATGGCTGCATCTGATCCAGGTGCTGATGACGGAGAGAGATGGTCATGTTCATACTCAGGCAACCGCCGACAGCTTGGCCTGATCGCCCTGCAGCCGGTTGATCATGAAATTCGAGTACCACTCGACGAACTGCATGACGCCGCCCTCGTGGAGTTCCGAATAGGGGCCGGGCTCATAGGCCGGCGAGCGTATACCGAAGGCATTTTCCTCGACGATGCGACGGTCCTGATCGTTGGTTTCCGTCCAGACATGGGTCAGTTCCTCGAGGTCATAGTCGACGCCCTCTACCGCATCCTTATGCACCAGCCATTTGGTGGTGACCGCGGTTTCCTCGGCGCTGATCGGCAGCACGCGGAAGGAAATGGCGTGGTCGCCGAGAAGATGGTTCCACGTTGTCGGGTAATGGAACAGGATCATCGCACCGATATTGTTGATGGTGACGTCAGGCGATAGCGGCCGCTTGACGGCGCGCCTGCCGGACATGGTGTAGCTTTCAGCCCCTTCGATCAGCGGCATGCGGGCGGCGCGGAACTGACCATCGGGTGCGATCTTGAATTGGCTCGGCAAGCCGGCGGCTTCGCAGCGCTGCCAGTGCTCAGTGATGAGGGGATCGTTCATCGCACCTTGTACACCCGTGATGGTCGGCGCTTCCGGGTAGGTACGGCAGAGCTCCGGATGATTGGCGGCGCAGTGATAGCACTCGCGATTGTTCTCCCATACCAGCTTCCAATTGCCCTTTTCGATAATGGTGCTCTGGAAGGCGACCTTCGTCTCGCCGATGCGATGCGGCGCCATGTAAGGCTCGATCGCGGCGCGGACCGGGGAGAAATCCGGGGCGTTTTTCGCCAGACAGATGAAGATGTAGCCGCCGACGCTCTCGCAGTGAACCGGCTTCAGGGAGAACTGGCTCTTGTCGAAATCCTCCGCCATCTGCCGGGCGAAGAGCAGCGAACCGTCGAGTTCGTAGGTCCACTGATGGTAAGGGCAGACAAGCTTGGCCGAAGAACCGCGCTCGGATGCGCAGACACGCGAGCCGCGGTGGCGACAACTATTGTGGAAGGCGCGGATGACCTGATCCCGGCCGCGGACGATAACGACGGGATAATCGCCGACCTGGACCGTGAAATAATTGCCGGCCCGCGGCACTTCGCAATCATGGCCGATGAACAGCCAGTCGCGATAGTAGATCATCTCCATGTCGAGCTTGAAATAATCGGGGTCGGTGTAGAAGGCCTGCTCCAGGCTGAAACCCTGGCGGCGGTTCTTCAATTGTCGCAAAACGTCGGTGCCGATATCCATGTGCCTATCCTCGTGCAATACCAGGCAGTAGGCAGAGGACATGCACCGGCCGGCCTTAAACAGCCCAACGCATTACCCCCCGACTGCCCGCCGCGGTCAGTGAAATCTGTCGTCCCCAAGGCTGGTTTCCGGGCTCTGGAGCGGTCCTCAAGAGGACCCCATGGCGCCTTCCCAGGTTGTTCTCGACCCAGTGGCTTTATCTGCCATGCCTCACTCCACCACCGTTGCGGGGGCAGCGCCGGATTTTGACCGGCTTCCCAATTCTCCGCCTCCCTAATAGACGGCACCTTGAGATTGAGGTCATCATAGCTCCCGCCTCACGCGTCGCTCTGCTGCAATGCGACATCGGCTTCGAAATTGGCGACAGGTGAGATGAAGCTTGGAAATGACGCGAATTTTGTCGCGATAATACGAACCAATTCAAACTATTAGCTCGGTCCCGGCAAGACGATCGTCCGTGTGAACCATTCTGCGCTCCATGACGCTTTATCTTGATTGCGACAGAGCGATGGGCGATGAATTTTAGGGACGATCTTGTCCGGCGGAGAGCGCCTTCAATGCCGCCATGGCACGCTCGGCATCGGCGATCGGCACGAAGATATGGTCATGATAATAGGCCGCAACGACATTGGCGCTGATGCCCTCGCTTCCGAGTGCCATAGCAAAGGCCGCCGTCAAGCCCACGGCCTCCAGCGAGGAATGGACGTCTAGGCTAATCATTCGCATGGCGGGTTCAGCCGGAAGCCCCGCCTGCCGGGCGGCCTCGATCGGAAGGATCAGCGTCATTCCCTCTTTTTCGTGGAACATTCCGATCGGCTTCAAATGGATATAGTCTGTCAGCATTGAAGGCGGCACGCAGCAAAAGACGAATTCGCCTTCAATGAGATTTGGCTTCATGCTCGCAATCAGCAGTTTGAGTTCGGTGATACCCGGCATGGCTCTGATCCTTCCAAACATCCCAGCGTGGCGCGCTTAAGCCCGGCTCAAGCTAGGCGATCTATTAACTGCTATCCATACCCATACCGAGAGTGCCGCCATGGCCAAGCTCAGATATTTCGACGCCAAGAAGCCCGCCGAACCGGAACCGGAATTGCCGGCGGCCTCCCATAGCGAATTCCTGCGCACCGGCCGCATCACCCGCGACAGGGCGCATTGGCTGGCCGAAGAGCGGCGCTATCTCAGCTATGAGGAAGTGGCCGAGCGCACGGCGAATAAGCTGCGGAATGCTGGCGAAAAGACCCACGATCGGCTGAACAGCTTTCACCAATCGATTCGTTTTCCGAAGCTGATCTTCCATCACACGCTGAAGGACACGCCGCATCTCGGTTATTGCCATGTCACTGCGGCGCGAACGCAATTTGCGCAGTATGAAGAGGTGAGCTGGGCCTTCTACATCGCCAACTTCTTTGCCCGCATCGGGCAGAACGACAATTTCTTCGAAAATATCAGCCTGAAATATTCGCGGATGTATTTTGCCGTCGCCGTCTTGCCGGATCAGGAATCGCCGGAAAAGAAACTGACGATCAACCGCGAGGTCCGAGGCAACGGCGTACTCTTCCACACACACGATCCGCAGATCGCCATCCGCAACGTGTTGCTGCTTGGCGCGCGCAACGAACAGCTCCGCGACATCATTCGCCAGCTTTGATCATTGATCCCCAAACTTGAAAAGCATAAGAACGGCCTGAACTACAACGGTCAGGCCATGGCGCGACACATAGACATTCTCCAGGATCCCGAAACGGCTATAGCTGCGGCGTCGGAAACGCTTGCCGAGGGGCTGCCGATCGGGTTGCCGACCGAGACGGTCTATGGGCTTGCCGCCGATGCCACCAATCCCGCTGCTATCACCCGCATCTATGAGACCAAGGGGCGGCCCCGCTTCAATCCGCTGATCTGCCACATGAGCGATCTCGCCATGGCGGAACGCCATGCGATCTTCGACCCGATCTCGCGGAAGCTGGCCGAAGCCTTCTGGCCCGGTCCGTTGACCCTTGTGCTGCCGCTGCGGCCGGAAAGCGATATCCATCCGCTGGCGACCGCGGGGCTTGATACGATCGGCATCCGTGTGCCGCAGGGTTTTGCTGGCGAGCTGATCCGCGCCTTCGGCCGGCCGCTCGCCGCCCCCAGCGCCAATACGTCCGGCAAGATCAGCGCCACCAGCGCCGATCATGTTCATGACGATCTCGGCGAACGGATTACACTCATCCTCGATGCCGGCGCTTCGGTTGTCGGCGTTGAATCGACGATCGTCAAGGTTGAGGACGGGGAGATGCGCCTGCTGAGGCCGGGGGGCCTCGCGGCTGAGGAGATCGAGCGGATCGCAGGTCAGCCGCTCAAGCGCAAGAACGGCGCCTCGCCGGCCATTGAAGCGCCAGGCATGCTTGCCTCGCACTATGCGCCAGGTGCTGCGGTGCGGCTCGATGCGACTGCTGTTTTACCGGGCGAGGCGTTGATCCGTTTTGGGCGACCGGACATTGCCGGTGCGGAGAACGCGGCCATGGTGCTCGATCTCAGCCCATCCGGCGATCTTGCGGAAGCCGCCGCCAATCTGTTCGATTTCATGAAACGCGCCGATGGCAGCGGCGCGGCAATGATCGCCTTTTCCAGCATTCCCGACGAAGGCCTCGGCGAAGCCATCAACGACCGCCTGCGCCGCGCGGCCGCGCCCAGAGAGTAAATCCGGTCAAAGACACATCGGCAAAGGACACGCCATGAGCAGCTCCGCCCCCTCCTCCGCCCTTCTGGATCGCTTTGCCGCGATCGTCGGCGAAAAGCATGCCGTGCAGGACCCTGCGGAGATCGCACCGCATCTTATCGAAAATCGCGGGCTCTATCGCGGCGCATCGCCCCTGCTCCTGAAGCCGGGCTCGGTAGAAGAGGTTTCGGCAATCCTGAAGCTCGCCAGCGAGACCGGCACGGCCATCGTGCCGCAGACCGGTAATACCGGCCTTGTCGGTGGCCAGACACCACGCGAGGGCGGCTCTGACATCATCCTCTCATTGGAGCGCATGAACCGCATCCGCGACATCGATCCGGTCGGCAATACCATGATCGTCGATGGTGGTTGCATCCTGGCTGATGTGCAGAAAGCGGCGGAAGAGCATGGCCGCATGTTTCCGCTGTCGCTCGGCTCCGAGGGCTCCTGCCGCATCGCCGGCAATCTCTCCACCAATGCCGGCGGCACGGCCGTTCTTGCCTACGGCAATATGCGCCAGCTCTGCCTCGGCCTTGAAGTGGTGCTGCCGACCGGCGAAATCTGGAACGGTCTTCGGCGGCTGAAGAAGGACAATACCGGTTACGACCTGCGCGACCTCTTCATCGGCGCCGAGGGAACGCTCGGCGTTATCACCGGCGCGGTGCTGAAGCTTTTCCCGCAACCGCTTGGCCATCAGGTGGCTTTTGCCGGTATCCAATCGACCGAAGACGCACTGACACTGTTCAAGAATGCGGCCAGCCTCTGCGGCCCGGCGCTGACCGGCTTCGAGCTGATGCCGCGCATCGGCGTCGAGTTCACCGCTCGCCATATTCCGGGCGTGCGCGATCCGCTGGAAACAGTGCATCCCTGGTATGTGCTGATCGATATCTCCACATCGGATTCGGCCGAGACCGCCGAGAGGATGATGACGACGCTGCTGGAGCAAGGTTACGAGGCCGGCCTGATTCAGGATGCGACCATCGCCAATTCCGAGGCGCAGCGAAAGGCGCTGTGGCACATGCGCGAGAGCATGTCGGACGCGCAGAAGCCGGAGGGCGGCTCGATCAAACACGACGTCTCCGTGCCGGTCGCGCAGATCCCGAAATTCATGCACGAGGCGGAGAAGGCAGTGATGGCCGCCATGCCCGGCGCCCGCATCTGCGCTTTCGGCCATATGGGCGACGGCAATATCCACTACAACATCTCGCAGCCCGTGGGAGCGGACAAGGCGGAGTTCATCGGCCGCTGGCGCGAAATGAACAAGATCGTGCACGGGCTGGTGCTGCAACATGGCGGCTCGATCTCCGCCGAACACGGCATCGGGCAATTGAAGCGCGACGAACTGGCTTCGATCCGCCCTGAAATCGAGATGGATCTGATGCGCCGGATTAAGACGGCGTTCGACCCGGCAGGGATCATGAATCCGGGAAAAGTCCTCAAGATCTGAGAGCCGGTTGGCTGCCTTAAACGGGTAGCAACACGCTATGGAAGGGTTCGGCATGGGCGACAAACGCGTATATGTGACGTCAGTCAGCAGCAGCGGCGTGCATAGTTTCAGCAAGCAGAACAAGGATCACATTCAACTGCTGACGGGGCTCGGCGTGGAAGGCGACGCGCATATGGGGGTGACGGTAAAGCATCGCTCGCGCGTCGCGGTCGATCCGACGCAACCCAATCTGCGTCAAGTGCATATTATCCACGAGGAGCTGTTCGACGAACTCACAGAAAAGGGATTCTCTGTTGCTCCGGGCGACATGGGCGAGAATATAGCGACCCGAGGGATCGACCTACTTTCCCTGCCTCAAGGGGCGCGCCTGCATATCGGCGAGGAAGCGATCGTGGAAGTGACTGGGCTTCGCAACCCGTGCAAGCAAATCGACGATTTCCAGAAGGGCCTGCTGCATGCGGTGCTCGATAAAGATGCCGATGGAGGTCTGATCCGCAAGGCTGGCATCATGGGTATCGTCTCGCAGGGTGGCCGCGTGCAACCCGATGACGCCATCCGCGTCGAGCTGCCGCCGCTGCCGCATATCAAGCTCGAGCGCGTCTGATAAAAAAGAAGCGGCCTTCCGTTGGAAAGCCGCCTCGTTATGCCGCTCTCATGTCGCGCTAGCCTTGCAGCCTGCTTGATCAATCGAAATCGTCTTGGCCCGAATTGCCGCCGCCATTGCGGTTGCCCGAGATGATCTCACGCTTGCCGACATGGTTGGCGGGGCCGACCAGACCGTCCTTTTCCATGCGCTCGACGAGCGAGGCAGCGCGGTTATAGCCGATGCCGAGGCGGCGCTGGATGTAGGAGGTCGAGCACTTCTTGTCGCGCATGACCACCTTGATCGCCTGTTCGTAGAGATCGTCGCCGTCTTCCGAGGCGATGGCGCCCTTGTCGAAGACAGCCGTGTCTTCTTCCTCGTCGTCTTCTTCCTCGTCGGCGGTGACCGTATCGAGATATTCCGGCCGCCCTTGAGTCTTCAGATGTGCGACGACCTTTTCGACCTCTTCATCCGAAACGAAGGGACCATGGACGCGCGAGATGCGCCCGCCGCCGGCCATATGCAGCATGTCGCCCTGGCCGAGGAGCTGCTCAGCGCCCTGCTCGCCGAGGATGGTGCGGCTGTCGATCTTCGAGGTCACCTGGAAGGAGATGCGGGTCGGGAAGTTTGCCTTGATCGTACCGGTGATGACATCGACCGAGGGACGTTGCGTCGCCATGATTAGGTGGATGCCTGCGGCGCGCGCCATCTGCGCCAGACGCTGGATCGCGCCTTCGATTTCCTTGCCGGCAACCATCATCAGGTCGGCCATTTCGTCGACGATGACGACGATATAGGGCATCGGCGTCAGGTCCATTTCCTGCTGTTCTTCGATCGGGGCACCCGTGCCCTTGTCGAAGCCGGTCTGGACCATGACATGGATCGTCTCGCCCTTTTCACGGGCGGAAGCGACGCGGCTGTTATAGCCGTCGATATTGCGCACGCCGAGGCGCGACATCTTGCGATAGCGATCCTCCATCTCGCGCACAGCCCATTTCAGCGCCATGACGGCCTTCTTGGGATCGGTAACGACCGGGGTCAGCAGATGCGGGATGCCGTCATAGACGGAGAGTTCGAGCATCTTCGGATCGACCATGATCAGGCGGCATTGCTCCGGCGTCATACGATAGAGCAGCGACAGGATCATCGTGTTGATGGCGACCGACTTGCCCGAACCGGTGGTGCCGGCGACGAGCAGATGCGGCATCTTGGCGAGTTCGGCAATGACAGGCTCGCCGCCGATCGTCTTGCCGAGGCCAAGCGCCAGCTTGTAGCCACTCCTCTCGAAATCCGCGGACTCAATCATTTCGCGGAAATAGACGGTCTCCCGGGTGACGTTCGGCAGTTCGATGCCGATGACATTGCGACCGGGAACGACGGCGACGCGGGCTGACAGAGCCGACATCGAGCGAGCGATATCGTCGGCGAGATTGATGACGCGCGAGGATTTGACGCCGGGGGCCGGCTCGAATTCATAGAGCGTTACCACAGGACCTGGACGGACATGGATGATCTCGCCCTTGACGCCGAAGTCTTCGAGCACGCTTTCTAGAAGGCCGGCATTCTGCTCCAGCGTTTCCTGCGTCATGATCACGCCGGTCCGGGCGGCAGGCTCCTGCAGCAGTTCGCGGGGCGGGAGCTCATATTCACCCTCACCGCTGCGGGCGATCGGCCGCCATTCCGGAAGAGCCAAGGCATTAGCCCTGCGCGGTGTAATCTGCGGCGGCGGCGGATCGATCAGACGCTGTTTGGCAGCTTCGACGGCGGGAATGACCGGCTTTGCTTCAACCATGGGAGCGGCCGCAGCCGGCGCCGGCGTGCGAACCGGTATCGGCGCGACGACCATGACCGGAGCCGGAGAAGGCAGGCTCGGAGCCGCAGCCGGCTGAACCTCGACAATGGCCTCTGCCTCACCGGCAAATACTGCGGTGACGAAGGCGGGCGGGATGAACGCGACAGGTTCCGTCACCTTTGCGTCCGCTTCGACCGGCGCTGCGGCCTCGATCGAGGCCGGCACAAAGGGCGCCAGTACCGCAGCTTCGAGCGCGGCAAGCTCGTCCATCACGAATGCGCCGACCGGGGCCGGCTCCATAGCCGGAGCAGGTGCGGCGGAGGCAACGGCCGTTAAAATTTCGGTCTGTAGCGGTGAGTCTACGGCAGGCGACGGGCGGCGGCATTCGACGACGCGGAATTTCGCGACGATCGATTCGACCTCAGATTGGATCTCAGGAACGAGCATCGGCTGGACCGGCTTGCCCTTGATGGCGGAGAGGAATTCACCATCGAAGGGCATGGCGTCCCAGAAGGCGAAATCCGAGAGATGGGCAAGCCGCGATTCGACCACAGGCGCGGCGACTGATTCTTCAACTTTCGGCAGCGACGAGGAGGCATCCAGCGCGATCGCGGGAGCTCTATGGAATGCGGTAGCGATGACGGTCATCTCCAATGCGTCCGGCTGCATCGCCGGAGATTTCTGAATTACGGTAGGCTTGAAGGTCTCACCCACGAACGGCATGTCTTCCCATGGCGGCAGTTGGAATTCTGCCGACTGGTCCATCTGCGGACGATCGATAGAGCCATGTGATTCGGGCACCGGCGGCTCAATGACGCGCATTGCGGCGTGGTTGACGGCCGCGGGCGCCGAGGTGGGCGCAGGTTCCACGGGCGGACGCCGGCTGATGATCTCGGTCTCGCGCGTGCGGGTGAAACGGACGTTCGGTCCCATCAGGAAGGCGTTTTGCCAGCCGGGCGAGGCAAGCTCCTCTGCGGAGATCCCGTGCGGCGTGACAGGCATGATGGGGCCGCTTGCCGCCGTGCTGGCTTGCAAGGCCTCCACGACAGGTTTTGGCGCGGCGGCGATTCGCAGGCGAGCTTCTTCGGCATGCCGCAATTCCTCGGCACGGCGCTGTTCTTCCGCGCGCCGCTTTGCTTCGCGCGCATTGCGGATCTTTTCTTCCAGGAATGCGCGGCGGGCAGCGATCTGCTCGGCCCGGCGGGCCTCTTCTGCGACCTGCTCCGGGTCCGGCTCACCCTCCTGCTGGAAGCCGGTTGCCGCATTCGAAATGTTCGTTCGAGAAAGACGCATGAGACCTGCAACCCAGTCATTGATATTGCCGATGGCTTCTCAAATCGAATAGGGCAAGGACGGTTAATAAGTTCCTTCTTATCGGCCTCGAACGCACTTATTCCGCGTCTCCAGAACCCGAGGGCGACCCATACCGGCACGGCTGCAACAGGTATGCCGACGGCTTTCGCGCCGCACATCGAAGCGGCGCGAGGCATCAATTTTGGCGCTGTTCGTTATTTATTGGAAAGCTGGGCGATCGAAAGCAGCGTATCGGCACTGATGCCGACGCTCGAGGAACCCGACAGAATCGATAGGGCGGGCGATGTCGACGAAGTGGTGTTGTTCTCGATATCGTACATGGCGGAGAACCGCTGCAGAAGCTTGTTGACCTTGTCCGGGTCCTGCAGGTCGGTGACATCAAGATAGCTGCCCAACACCTTGGCCTGCTGATCGACATCCATCGAGGAGATCGAGCTCGGCAGGTTAAAGGTCGTCGTCATGACCGAATAGAGCGCGCTATCGCCCATGATGTCGTAGATGGAATGGATGTCGGGCGCCTTACGCTGGAAATAAAGCGCCAGGCGAACACCAGGATTGGTCTCTCCCTGTTGATCCTCGAGGGTCTGATGCAGGAAGAGGTCGTTCGTCTGAGAGATCGCGCCTTGGTTTTGCGCCGTACCCTGTTTCGCGTCCGTCAGGTTTCCATCCGTGTCGAAGTTGAACGCCTCGACAATGCTCTTGAACTGAGCGCCATCATCCGTGTTGACGAAGCTCGTGGAGTCAGTCGTATCGGAGGCGAAGGCCTTCTTCAGCGTGGCGGTGGTGACCTTCTTCGGGTCGATGCCATTGGCAGTCAGGATGAAATCGGTAAGCTTGCTGTCAGCGAGAAGGTCACTGACACTGGTGATCTTAACGATATTGGTCGCGAAATAGGTAGCGGCATCCTTGGCGTCGCTGGTGGCCTTCGTGAGCTGAGCGCCCGTCAGTCCGGCCCGCTTGTCGCTGGAATATTCGGAAATGTAATTATTAATCTGCGTCTCCGACAGAGCCTGGACCGGCTGCTTCAGCTTGCCATCGCTGCCGAAGTTGAAGGCCTTGGCGAGATCGGTGAAACGCGTGTCCTTGAGCGAGTTGACATAGCTCTTCGAATCATAGGGATCGCTTTCAAGAACCTTCTTCATCTGCGTCTTCGACATCTCGTCCGAGCTGATGCCGTAAGCGCGCAGCGCCATTTGGTAGAGCTCGGGAAGATCGTCATTGGAATCGTCGCTGTCGGCGGTCGCATTGGTGGCGAAGAAGTCGTCAATATCCTTCACGCTGGCGATGCGGGTCTTGTAATTGTTGACCGCATCCGTGGTGAGCGACGTCTGCGACGTCGCGTAATTACTCATATAGCCGGTCGATGCCGCATTGATCTCGGCCTGAGACTGCGCCACGTCGACGGACGCCAGCGTACCATCCGACTGAAAGTTGAACGCCGCAACAACGTCGGTGAGGCCAAAAATGGAGGCCGTCTTGGAGTCGGCGAACGCGTTTTTGAATACGATAGCGGGGGTGCTCGCATCGATCCCGTAGGCTGTCTTGACGTAATCGAAAAGCCGGGTGTCCGAGGTCAGTTCATCGACCGAAGTGATGGAACCGATGTGATCCTTGTAATAAAGATCGTTATCGGTAGCGCCGACCTCGGTCGTGTATGAGGGAACGGTGGAATTGTAGGCGCTCATGACCTCGGCCGTCTGGCCGAGCGTCTGCGGACCGCCCGGATAGTTGGTTGCGTAGGCGGCCGTCGTCGTGCTGAGCTGAGTGGAGGACTGCGCTTGCGAACCGCTGGCAACCGTGCCGTCGGCCTGGAAATTGAACTGCGCCATCACATCGGTGAGCCCGTTCGTCTTGGCAACACCCGCATCCTCGGCCGAGGCATTGAATTGGTCAGCGGTGATGTAGGTTGGGATGTCGAAAGCGATTTTGACATAGTCGAACAGCTTGGGATTGGAGGTAAGCTGGTCGACGGAGGTGATCGAGCTGATCTGGTTCTGATAGTAGGTCGTATCGGCGTCCGCCGTCGACGTCTTCACGCTTCCGTCGGAATTGAAATTGAATTCCGCGACGAGCGCCTTGTCGGCAGCGCTGCCGTTCTGATTCACAAAGCTGGTCGAATCGCTGACATCACTCGTCAGCATCTTTTTCAGAGTTGAATTCGACACGTAGGTCGGATCGATCCCGTAGGCCTGCAGCACGTAATTGCGCAAGCGCGTATTGCTAAGGAGATCGTCGACGGTTTTAACGCTGCTAATGTTCTGGCTGTAATAATTGGTTTCAGTCTCGGCGTTGGTTTCCTCAGTCGTAAAGGACTGCTGATAAAGACCGACCAGATCGCCTTCCTGTTCACTGGTTTGCGCCGTCGTATCGCTGCTCGTGCCGAAATTGAACGCGGCGGCGAATTCCTTGTAGCGCGAATCCGTCAGCTTGTTCGCGAAACTAGTGGAGTCGCTGAGGTCGCTGGTCAGCACCTGTTTCATAAAGGCCTTGGCATAGGTCATGTCCGAAAGGCCGTAAGCTTCCATAGCGTAGCTATAGAGCTGATAGTCGTTCATGAAATCGTCGACGCTGGTGACTTTGCCAATATTGGCATTGTAATAGTCGATCGCACGCTTGTTCTGCGTCTGCGATGCCACCTGATTGAGGGTCGTCGCCATGCTTCGGGTCGCGATCGAATAGCCAAGATAGGTGGATATCATCAGCGGGCGTCCAATAAATCTCTAATATATAGCGGCGAATCTATCGGCATTCTCGCAGATAAACCTTACCTGAGACTTACAATACTTCGGCCGCCGCGTGCACCAAATCGGCACGACCGGTTGCGCGCTCCCATTCACGTTATGGAAACCCTGATGCATTCGACTTTGCTAACCATTTGAGGACGCAAAGTTTTCTTAACCGCGATTTTTAAGCTGTCTGGAAGGGGGGCCGCCTAATCTGCACCCAACGAGAGGACATGACGTTCTCCGTAAGAAGACCGGAAAACCGGCTCTCAGGTAAAGCAAGGGTAGAGATTAGATGACAAATACCGTCCTGAAGCCCGATTGGGCTGGAACCACACTGCGGCTGGATCCGACGCGCTTTCCGCAACAGGTCAGCTATGCCATGCGGGGTGCCGCGGGTGATGTCACCATCACGATCGACGAACGCGGCGCGGTGCTGCGCAAGATCTTGCCGTCCAGTGGCCTGCCGCTGTCGGTCGCATTGCCGAAGCGTGCCTTCAAGGGCGTTGCCGCCCGCGCCATCGACCATGGCGACGGCGAAGTCACGGTGACGCTGGAATTGCATCATGAGGATCCCGATCTCTGCATCCCCCTCCTCGTCGCCCATGATTTGAGCGACATCGCCGCCGACTGGCGCTCCTGGTCGGAAGCCTTCCGCATTCCGATGATGATGATCGAAGCCGACGGCGTCGCCCGTCCGCTGGAAGAGCATCTGGGCGGCGTCGCCACCCGCGACATCCAGCCCCGTCGCCGCCACTCCTATTTCGCCAATCGCCGCCCGCGCTTCCTCGTGCGCCGCTCGACCGGCAAGCTCGGCGTCAAGATGAAGATCGAAGGCCGCGAGATTATCGCGCGAAAGTAAATCTTCTATCGATAACCTCTCGCATCGAAGCCCGGCCTCTCAGCGCCGGGCTTTGTCGTTTTCACGGGACGAGGAACAAGAACGACAGGAAAAGACCAGCAAAGACGATCAGGCCGACCCGATTGTTGGACTTGAACAGGGCAAGGCACTGCGCGCCATCGTTGATATCAAGCACGGCGATTTGATAGGCGAACATGCAGCCGGCGACGATCAGGCCGAGATAGGCAAGCCAGCCTGCTCCCG
This sequence comes from Rhizobium sp. NXC24, assembly GCF_002944315.1. Lineage (NCBI taxonomy): Bacteria > Pseudomonadati > Pseudomonadota > Alphaproteobacteria > Hyphomicrobiales > Rhizobiaceae > Rhizobium > Rhizobium sp. NXC24. The sequence continues at coordinate 890,677 of NZ_CP024311.1, read as the reverse complement.
CCAAGGCGAAGGACACCAGCATCAGAAACAATGTCGCGCCATAAAGGCCGATCAGCCAGAGGCGGGTCTGATCACCGAAAAGCCGCGCGGTGGAGCGCACGCCGATCAGCTCGTCATCCTCCTTGTCCTGATGCGCGTAGATCGTGTCATAACCGATCGTCCAGAGGATGGAGGCGGCATAGAGCATGATCGGGGCAAAGGACAGGCTGCCGAAGAGGCCGGCCCACCCCATGAGAGCGCCCCAGGAGAAGGCGAGGCCGAGGAAGAATTGCGGCCAATCGGTAAAACGCTTTGCAAAGGGATAAAGCGCGACGACGGCTAGCGACAGGATGCCGAGAACGACGGCGAACCAATTGAATTGCAGCAGCACCAGCAGGCCGACCAGAGCCTGCAGCGCAATGAACATCTTGGCCTGCCAGCGCGTCACCCGGCCGGACGGCAGCGGACGTGAGCGCGTGCGGGCCACTTCCATGTCGATCTCATGATCGACCAGATCATTATAGGTGCAACCGGCGCCGCGCATGGCGACGGCGCCGATGAAATAGAGGATGAGGTGGTAGATCAGCAGAAAGCCGGGCGAAGGCTGGCCCGCCGCCACGGCGGCATTGGCCGCCAACGCGGCCGACCAAAAGCAGGGCCACATCAGGAGCTGCCAGCCGATCGGCCTGTCCCAGCGCGCGAGCTGCGCATAGGGCCAAAGCGCCGCAGGCAGGATGCGATAAACCCAGTTGCCGGATGATGCGTCTGCGACGCGCCCGTTAATGTCGCCTGTCTTTTGCATAGACGACTAGTAGTGACATCTGGCGGGCGCGGTCAAGCGGCAGGGCTGACGCCCCGCTCTTTTCAATTCAGCGTGAAATTGAACTTGTAGCTGGCGGAGACGCCGACCAGCAATTGGTTACGATCGCCGCGCTCGCGCACGAGGCTGCTGTCGGCAGCCGGACCGGTCAGGCGGGAATATTCGACGAAGGCGCTCGTGGTCCAGTTTTGGCTGGCCTTCCAGGTCAGCGCACCGCCAGCGCCGACGGACTTCACGCCGCCACCCGGATTATAGCGGCTGAGGCCGGAGGCTGCGGACTGCTTGGCGTTAACGCCATAGTAGGTGTCGAAATAATCTGGGGAAGCGAGCGTCATGCGCGGGCCGCCGGAAAGGCGCAGTTCCGGCGTGATGTCGGTGAAGGCGTCAATGGCAGCGTCGGCGACGACGCCGCTATGCGCGCGAATGCCCTGGCGGACTTCGACACGGGCGCGCAGCCAGTCGGTCGGATAGGCTTCGACGAAGCCGCCCACTTCGGCGCCCCACTTGACCTTCTTCAGGCCCTTCAGCTCGTGACCGTCGCTGGAATCCCGGCTCGGCACGAATTTGCCTACGATACCGGCGCGGATGCCGTCATTGTCGATGAACGCGAAAGAGGGATTATCGTTGCGCGAGGAGAAACGCGGGCCTGGGCCTTGCTTGCCGACGGAGATCAACGGCGCCCATTGCAGCTTGTTGTGTTTGCTGCCTTCGAATTTCGGCGCGGTGAAACCGGCTGCACCGACGCTTAGATACCAATCGCCCGACCAAAAGTGCTGACCGTCCCCGGCCGAAGCGGCGCCCACAGAAACAGCGAACAGGCCGAAGGTGAAAAACAAACGCGATTTCACAAACACAATCAACTCCATAATACGCAATACAAAGGGCCATACACGCCCTTAGAGTTGCCGCAAATTATCCCGATCGCGTTACCGCTCTCTTAACCAAACGCGACTGAATTCGGGGGATAAGGCGAAACTTAAAAAGGCAATTTCACCGGCTCCGAGCCTGCGCCGATGTGTCGCGGTGATTTAATTCCGGCACAGGTTACTCAATCATTGGTATTGCCTACGCCGCTATTGGGATTCCGATATCGGCAATTCAAAAAGAGAGCGGAATGAATACTATATCTTTGATTTCTCTCAGTGCATTTCTCGGTATCGGCTTGACGCTTTCAGGCTGTGTCGGCACGCCAATCGATGGCACCAAGCAGAACCAATATTCCCACAGAGCGATCTCCGGCAAAAAGACCGCGCTTGGCATGGTCGCGTCCGTGAAGCGGGATTGTACGTTCGACGCCTACCCCTATACGGGGATCATCAAGCAACCTAGCCACGGCAAGGTCACTTTCGAACACGGCCCGGTTCGGGTTAAATACGATAAGGACAGTGACGCCTATGTCTGCAGCGGCAAGCCGGTCGAAGGTACGACGGTATATTACACGTCCGATCCTGGCTTCACCGGCACGGATCAGTTCGCCCTGCGCATGACCGTGTTGTATGCAAATAAAGTCAGCGACGAGAATCTGACTATTCAAGTGGTCAAATAAGGGACACGCCGCCCTGTCCGGATGGGCCAAAATCAAAACGCCGAGCCATGGCAATCCACGGCTCGGCGCAACCTCAACGGCGATATTTAGAACGTCACCTTTTCCAGCGGCGCACGGGTTGCCTCAAATAGCCTGAGCTTCGCTTCCCGCTCGGCAATGTAGTTGCGGTTATCAGGAACAGCGAACTGGTTCTTTGCAATCTGGATCTGCATGATGAAGAGTTCATCCCAGCGGAAGCCCATTTCCGAGCCGGCCAGATAGAATTCCCACATGCGGAAGAACTTCTCGTCATAGAGCGCGACAGCCTCGGCCTTGCGCGCCACGAAGCGATTGCGCCAATGCCGCAGCGTATGGGCATAATGCATCGGCAGGATTTCGACATCCTTGACCAGCAACCCGGCCTTTTCCAGCGGTGCCACGGTCTCTCCGACGGATGGAATATAGCCGCCAGGGAAAATATACTTCTCGATGAAGGCGTTCGTTCCAAAACTCGGCTTTGGACGGGCGATGGAGTGCAGCACCATGACGCCGTTGTCGTCGAGCAATTCGTGGACCTTGCGGAAGAACTTGCCATAGTCGCCGATGCCGACATGCTCGAACATGCCGACCGAGACGATGCGGTCGAATTTCCTGCCGGTCATATAACGGTAGTCCTGAAGCTCGAACCGCATGCGGTCGGACAGGCCGCGCTTGGCGGCACGATCGCGCGAAACTTTGAGCTGCTCTTCGCTGAGCGTGATCCCGGTGAAATCGAGGCCCGGATTGGCTTCGGCTAGATACATACCCATGCCGCCCCAGCCGGAGCCAATCTCCAGAACGCGCTGCCCTGGTTCGACCAGCAGCTTGGCGGCGATATGGCGCTTCTTGGCCACTTGGGCTTCGTCCAGGCTGATGCCAGGCGGCACGAAATAGGCGCAGGAATATTGCCAGTCCTCATCGAGGAAAAGATCAAACAGCTTGGCCGACAGATCATAGTGATGCGCAACATTGTATCTGTTGCGATTGATCGGCGAGCGGCTTTTGATCTGCTGCCAGGCAATGCGACCGATCAAGAGCGCCGCCATGCGCAGATCAAAGATTTCGTTGGTCGTATTCTGCTTCACCAGCGAGAGGAATTCATAGATATCCCCTTGCTCCAGAATGAAGCGGCCTTCCATGTACATTTCGCCGAGCTTCAAGGTCGGATCGCGGGCAATCGCGTCCTCAGCCTGTTGGTCGGCGACGCGGACGGCAACCGTCTCGCCGGACCCATCCCCGATCATATGCGTCTCGCCGGATGCGAGCGTAAGTCTCAGGGAGCCTTTACGGACGATTTTTTTAACAATCGAGAAGAGTGCCGACGCCATGGACGCCTCGCCTATGATGACATGACATTAGCACGGACTTTAACGCGTCACATCAATGTGGCAAGCGCACCTTTTCGCACTCGTTGGCACTCCGGCAACACTCTGCCAGAGTGTGACATTCTTGCACTGAGTCTCGCTAAGCCCTTATTTTCGCTTGAGTGCATCCGCCAGAGCGGCACCGAAGCTGCCGTGCTGCTCCGGCTTCGGGCCGCTATCACGCCTACCGCCAGCGTTGTGCCCCCCACTTTTTTCGCGCAATTGATGCTGAGGCGCCGCAGCCGCAGTGCTGCCATCCTTGCGCATGGAGAGGCCGATTCGTTTGCGCTTGACGTCTACCTCCACAACTTTCACTTTTACGACGTCGCCGGCCTTGACCACTTCATGTGGGTCCTTGACGAAACGGTCGGCGAGCTGCGAGACGTGGACAAGGCCATCCTGGTGGACACCGATATCGACAAAGGCGCCGAAGGCGGCGACGTTGGTTACTGTGCCCTCCAGCAGCATGCCGGGCTTGAGATCGCCTATCTCGTTGACCCCCTCGGCGAAGGTCGCCGTTTTGAAGCTCGGGCGCGGATCGCGGCCGGGCTTTTCCAGTTCCGCGATAATGTCGCGCACTGTCGGCAAACCGAATTTTTCGTCGATGAACTGGCGCGGATCGACCGCCTTCAGCGCAGCAGCATCACCCATCAGATTGCGCAGATCACGGCCGCATGCCGCCACGATCCGCTTCGCCACGCCATAGGCTTCCGGATGCACCGATGAGGCGTCGAGCGGCTCCTTGCCATCGGGAATGCGCAGGAAGCCAGCGCATTGCTCGAAGGTGCGCTGGCCGAGACGTGCGACCTTCAGGAGGTCGCGGCGGGTCTCGAAACGTCCCTCCCCGTCGCGATGCTTGACGATCGCGTCGGCAATGGACGGGCCTAGACCCGAGACGCGGGAGAGCAGTGGCGCGGAGGCCGTGTTGAGATCGACACCGACCGCGTTCACCGCATCTTCGACGACGGCATCGAGCGAGCGCGACAGCTTCTGCTGGTCGACATCGTGCTGATACTGGCCGACGCCGATCGATTTCGGCTCGATCTTGACGAGTTCGGCCAGCGGATCCTGAAGACGGCGGGCGATGGAGACGGCGCCGCGCAGCGATACGTCGAGACCGGGAAACTCCAGCGCCGCCGTTTCGGAAGCCGAATAGACGGAAGCGCCTGCCTCCGAAACAATCACCTTGGTCGGTTTCGGTGCCGGCAGATCCGCCAGCATGTCAGCCACCAGTTTCTCCGTCTCGCGGCTGCCAGTGCCGTTGCCGATTGCGATCAGCTCGACCTGGTGCTTGCGCACGAGCGCAGCCAACGTCGCCTGCGTGCCGCGCACATCGTTTTTTGGCGGGAAGGGATAGACCGTCGTCGTTTCCAGCAGCTTGCCCGTGCCGTCGACCACGGCAACCTTGACGCCGGTGCGGATGCCGGGATCGAGGCCCATGGTCGCACGCGATCCGGCCGGAGCCGCGAGCAAAAGATCCTTCAGATTGCGGGCGAAGACGTGGATGGCCTCCTCTTCGGCGCGTTCACGCAGCTCTCGCATCAGGTCGAGCGACAGCGACATGGAGAGCTTGACCCGCCAGGTCCAGCTTGCCACCTCCATCAGCCAGCGGTCGCCGGGCTTGCTCGTGCCGATCTCATAAGCCGTCGCGATCATCCGCTCTACCGGCTTGTTCGGCGAGACCGCATCGACGTCGACCTCGATGGTCAGCGTCAGCATCTCCTCATTCCAGCCGCGCAGCATGGCAAGCGCGCGATGGCCGGGAGCGGTTGCCCAACGTTCCTGATGATCGAAATAATCGGCGAATTTCGCACCCGCCTCCTGCTTGCCGTCAACGACCCTCGCTTTCAGCAATGCATTCGTTTTCATATAGGTGCGCAGCTTGCCGAGCAGATCGGCATTTTCGGCAATGCCTTCGGCGATGATGTCGCGCGCCCCTTCGAGCGCCGTCTTCACGTCGGGTACGTCAGCGGTGATGAAACCCTCGGCAAGGGAAGCCGGCTCCCTGGAGCGATCGGCAACAATGGTATCGGCAAGTGGGCCAAGGCCGCGCTCCCTGGCGATTTCGGCACGGGTGCGGCGCTTAGGCTTATAGGGCAGATAAAGATCTTCCAACTCAGCCTTGGTGGCGACCACGGCGATCTTGCGCATCAGCTCGTCGGTCATCTTGCCCTGACCGGTAATCGACTCGACGATAGCCGCCCGGCGGGCTTCCAGCTCGCGCAGATAGACGAGGCGCTCCGCCAGCGTGCGCAACTGACCGTCATCAAGACCGCCAGTCACCTCCTTGCGATAGCGAGCAATAAAGGGCACCGTGGCGCCTTCGTCGAGAAGCTCGATCGCGGCCTTGGCCTGATCCGCACGCGAATTGATTTCAGTGGCGATGGTTGCGGCAAGGGAGCGGATGTCGGCGGCCATAGGATTCTCTGAACTGAACAAGGGTGAGGAGACCATAAGCATGATCCCGAAAAGTACGAAGCGGTTTTCGGATCAGATAGTGCCGATCCAAGCAACGAAAGCGGACCGACGATTCGAAAACCGACGTCTCGCATTAGCGACATAAAAAGGCGTTGCAATGTTGTAGCCTGCGCCTCCACAGGATTTGCCGCTTGACCTTTGGTCCAGCGGCCCTTAACCGCGCAAATGGACGCAAGAAAAGGGCAAGCCATGAAAGTTCTGTTGATCGGATCGGGCGGACGCGAGCATGCGCTCGCCTGGAAACTGGCGCAATCGCCGCTGATGACGGAATTCTACGCCGCGCCGGGCAATCCCGGCATTGCCGACCATGCCACACTTGCCGCCATCGATATCGAAGCCCATGGTGCGATCGTCGCCTTCTGTAAGGAAAAAGCCATCGACTTCGTCGTCGTCGGCCCGGAAGCGCCGCTGGTTGCCGGGCTTGCCGACCGCTTGCACGCAGAAGGCATCGCCGTGTTCGGTCCATCCGCCGCAGCCGCGCAGTTGGAAGGCTCCAAGGGGTTCACCAAGGATATCTGCGCCCGCTACGATATCCCGACCGGCGCCTATCAGCGTTTCAACAATGCGCCAAAGGCGAAAGCCTATATTCGTGCGCAGGGCGCGCCGATCGTCGTCAAGGCAGATGGGCTCGCCGCCGGCAAGGGTGTCACCGTTGCCATGACGGTCGAGGAAGCGCTCGCCGCGATTGACGACTGCTTCGAAGGCGCATTCGGCGCGGCCGGAGCCGAGGTCGTGATCGAAGCCTATCTCGACGGCGAGGAGGCGAGCTTCTTCTGCCTTTGCGACGGCAAGCATGCGCTGGCTCTTGCTACCGCCCAGGACCACAAGCGCGTCGGCGACGGCGATACCGGCCCGAATACCGGCGGCATGGGCGCCTATTCCCCCGCTCCGGTCATGACATCGGAAATGGTCGAGCGCACGATGAAGGAAATCATCGAACCGACGATCCGCGGCATGGCGGAAAGCGGCCATCCCTTCTCCGGCGTCTTCTTCGCCGGGCTGATGATTACCGCCAAGGGGCCGGAATTGATCGAATACAACGTTCGCTTCGGCGATCCGGAGTGTCAGGTGCTGATGATGCGGCTGAAGAGCGATCTGCTGCCGCTGCTTCTCGCCTGCGCCAACGGCACGCTGGATCAGGTCAGCGCCGAGTGGAGCGACGATGTGGCGCTGACCGTTGTCATGGCCTCGAAAGGCTATCCCGGCTCCTACGCGAAGAATACGCCGATAGCTGCCCTGCCCGCCGACAGCGAAGGCGCCAAGGTGTTCCATGCCGGCACAGCGCTGAAGGATGGCGCGCTGGTCGCGACCGGCGGTCGGGTGCTGAACATCACAGCGACCGGCAACTCCGTCAGCGACGCGCAAAAGCGCGCCTATGCCCTTGCTGGCGAGGTGCAATGGGAGAATGGTTTTAACCGCAGCGACATTGGCTGGCGCGCGATCGAACGCGAAAATATTTGAGGCGAAAACCGCCAGCCTGTGCCGATTTCTGCGGTTCCGCTAAACTTTTATCGAATCTCCTGACAGGATGGAAACAAAGGGACGCTAATCTCTCCAACATGTAAGACGGAGTGGTTTTGTTATGCGTCCCTTTTTCCTGACTTTGGCATGTGTGCTGGCCGCCGGCTCGGCCATGGCTTCGTCGATCCAGCCCATCGACAGCAAGACGGAAACCGGCGGCGATAGCATCATCGACAGGGTCTGCGCAGATTGCCCGGCGATCAAGCCGCCAATGGTCAAGAAGGACTATGTGGTGCCGGACCTGGCGCCGGGCACGCAGTCCGTCGTCGTGCGCGACATCGATGGCCAGAGGAAGGTGGTGCGCACCGAGGCCTGGATGGGCGGCTCACCGGTCGTCTTCATTTCGAAACCGACGCCCGAGGCGCTGGCGGCCGCCAATGTTCCGATCGACGGCATCGACCTCACCGCAAAAACCGCTGCTTTGCCCCAATCCGCCAAAGCGAAGACACCCCCGCCACTCGATCTCTCCGGCTTTGAACTTCGCCAGTAACAATAGCTGTTCGACCCCGTTCCCTGCCCCGCCCCGGCCAAAGTTTCGGTCGACGGGGTCTGCCGCAAGGCGGACCAATGCGCCCCTGAAGAGAAGCAGGGGCGCATTTGTTTTGCATAGCAAACTACAGAATTTTTCCCGTCCGCTCCGGATAGTCTTGAAAGCGAGCCTAGTATTATTTATTGCGAGGCAACAAAGTTTACCTCGAGAGTTTTTTAATTTCCGATCACGCTGTTTTGATTAAATCTTTATTAGATATAAAGCGCCACTTTGCTTGCACCGGACAGCAGCATGTCATTTCGAGCAGCGGCAAGCGTATTGGGGTTTCTCCCAGGCGATCGCACAGGCGGTAGGATACCGCGCCGGTATTCATCCTACCCTGTTGCGAGGCATTATGAAGAATCTCAAGATCGCCCATCAACTCTTCGCCCTTCTGGGCGTGCTTATGGCAGCTTTTGCCGTGGCGACCTATTTCGAGATCCGGTCGCAGGCGGACTCGATCTATGACGACCGTTTCGATATGCTCCGCACGCAGGTCGAGTCCGGCATTTCGGTTCTGAATCAATATTATCAGCGCGAAAAATCCGGTGAGATGACACATGAGGCCGCCCAGGCCGAAGCCTTCAAGCTCCTCTCGCATGTCAGCTTCCAACCGGCGGGCTATCTCTTCGGCTTCGACTACAGCGCCACTATGCGCTTTCATCCCAACCCAGCCAATGTCGGCAAGGATATGTCCGGCCAGGTCGACAAGAACGGCACGCATTTCAGCAAGGAAATGGTCGAAAAGGGCATCAAGGGCGGCGGCCGCACCGTTTATTACTGGGTCAAGCCCGGTCATCCTGACAGCGAGCTTTTCCTGAAGGGCAGCTATTCCGCCGCCTTTGCACCATGGCAGATCGTTCTCGGCTGCGGCGTCTATATGGACGACCTCGAAGGCCAGATCCACGCGGCAATGTGGCGCGCGCTGCTGATCTGCGGCATCGTCTTTCTCGTCGGCATTGGTGCTGCGTTCTACTTCATTCGCGGCATCACCAAGCCATTGGCCGATGTCCATACCGCTCTCAAGGCCGTGGCTGATGATGACGTGAAAATCATCATTCCTCACGCCGAGATGCGCAACGAAATCGGCCTGATGGCGCAGGCGACCCGGTCGCTGCAGGAGAAGGTCCGCGAACGTCACGCCCTGGCGGATCGTCAGGCCGCGCAGGAGCTGGAAATCAGCAGTGAGCGCGAACAGAACCTTCGCCAGCAGCAGGACGAGGCCCAGGAACAGGCCCGCGTCGTCGCCACCATCGGCAGGGCGCTCGAAGAGCTTGCCCAGGGCGATCTGACCGTGCGCTGCGGTGATATCGGCATCGGCTATGCCGGCCTGCGCAACAACTTCAACGAGGCGCTGTCGCATTTGGAAGCCGCCATGGGCCGCGTCAATGCCAAGGGCAACGACATCGGCGTCAGCAAGGAAGAGATCCGCCGCGCCTCCAACGAGCTTTCGCAGCGCACCGAACGCCAGGCCGCCAGCCTGGAAGAAACCTCGGCTGCCCTTGACGAGCTTACCGTTGCCGTGCGCCAGACTGCCGAGGGCGCGCATGAGGCCAGCAAACGCGTGCATGCCGTCTCGACCGAGGCATCGCGCAGCGACGCCGTCGTCGCCCAGGCGATCGATGCCATGAGCGGTATCGAAAAATCATCCGAAGAGATCAGCAAGATCATCGGCGTCATCGACGAGATCGCCTTCCAGACCAACCTTCTGGCGCTGAATGCCGGCGTCGAGGCGGCCCGCGCTGGTGAATCCGGCAAGGGCTTTGCCGTCGTCGCCCAGGAAGTGCGCGAACTGGCGCAGCGCTCCGCCGCTGCCGCCAAGGAGATCAAGGACCAGATCGCCCGCTCTTCCGGCCAGGTCGACCAGGGTGTCCGCCTTGTCGGCGAGGCCGGCGAAGCGCTGAAACGCATCTCCGACCAGATCAAGGCCGCCAACGAGATCGTCTCGAAGATCGCCCACAGCGCCTCCGAGCAGGATACGACGCTACGCTCGATCTCGTCTTCTATGAACCAGCTCGATGCCGCCACTCAGCAGAACGCCGCCATGGCGGAAGAAACGACGGCATCGGCCGAAACGCTCGCCGCCGACACCGAGGATCTGCTCGGCCTCATCCGCGGCTTCCGCGTCAACGACGGCCGGCCGCTGGCACAACAAAACCGCCGCGCCGCTTAAACTATAACGTAACAGCATCATGAACCGCCGGGCACAAACCCGGCGGTTTTTCTTATGGGGATGTCGAAGGCTTCAGTCGGCCGCAGCAAGCCGCTCGATCAGACGGTCAATCTCACCGCCGGAATAAACCTCGATACCGGCTTGCTTCAGTAGCGCAGCCGTAACGCCATTGCCCGCATGCCGGCCGCCGGAGAAGGTGCCATCATAGATGAAGCCTGAGCCGCAGGACGGGCTTCCGTCGATCAGGAGAGCGTAGCGGCAGCCGGTTTCTTGTGCGAGCGCCAGAGCATTTTCGGCCGCCTGACGAAATTCCGCCGTGACATCGCCGCCGGTGATCTCCATCACGCGTGCAGCGCCGGCAAGCACATCCTCGCCGGTCGCACCATCGGCAATTTCGGCCGGCGGTCGCGGCACGACCATGCCGGCGGACATTTCCGGACAGATCGTCACCAGCCGCCCCTCCTCGCGCCAACGCTCGATGGCCGGATGCACGAGCGGCTTGGAACGGCCGTCGTAACGGACGGCATGGCCCATGAGGCAGGCGCTAACGAGGATCTTTCCGGTCATCGCGCCTCCATGCTTTATCCCGCGATCTTCGAGAAGTCGGCCACCGTTCCCGTCGCCTCGCGGATCAGGCGCAGCAGCGCCAGGCGATTGGCGCGGATGGCGGCATCTTCATCGTTGACGAGAACATCTTCGAAGAAGCGGTCGACGGGCGCGCGCAGCTTGGAGAGGGCTGACATGGCCGAGCGGAAATCTTCCTTGGCGATCGCGTCGGAGGCTTCGGCGGAGGCTGCCTTGATGGCGGCGAAAAGGTCCTTTTCGGCATCGAGCTTCAGCAACGCTTCCGAAACGCCGTCGGCAACGACGGTGCCCTTTTTCTCCTCGGCTGCGAGGAGCTGCGTGGCGCGCTTGGTGCCGGCGAGGAGGTTCTTACCGTCTTCCGAGGTGATGAAGGCGGTCAGCGCCTCGACACGACGGGCGACCATCAGGAGGTCGTCGGCTTCCGGCGTCAGCACCGAGTCGATAAGGTCGTAGCGGGCGCCCTGATCGCGGAGATAGACCTTCAGGCGATCGTGGAAGAAGGCGAGAAGATCGATGTCTTTTGTCGTCGCCAGCAGCGGCAGCCGAACCTTGCGCTCCAGAAGAATTCTCACCACGCCCAAAGCCGCGCGGCGCAGCGCGAAAGGGTCCTTAGAGCCTGTAGGCTTCTCATCGATCGCCCAGAAGCCGATCAGCGTGTCCAGCTTGTCGGCCAGCGCGACCGTGATCGCCACCTTGTCTTCCGGCACGCGGTCGGATGGGCCTTGCGGCTTGTAGTGATCCTCGATCGCAGCGGCGACGGAAGCGTCTTCGCCCTGCAGCACCGCATATTTGCGGCCCATGAGGCCCTGAAGCTCCGGGAATTCGCCGACGGCTTCGCTGCGCAGGTCAGCCTTGGCGAGAACTGCGGCGCGGTCGACCTTGGCCGGATCGGCGCCGGTGATCTTGGCGAGTTCAGCCGCAAGCACGCGGATGCGGGCGACACGCTCGCCCTGGCTGCCGAGCTTGGCATGGAAAGTGACGTTCAGCGCATCGAGCTTCGCCATGCGCTGATCGAGCGGCTTCTTCAGGTCGAGGCCGAATTTTTGGGCAGAGGCTTCCAGCGTTTCAAGGTCCGGCAAATCGCCCTGGTCGCGCTTCCAGAAATGCAGCGCATCGGAAAGACGGGCGCGCACGACCTTGCCGTTGCCGTGAATGATCTCCTTGCCGCCATCCGTCGCCTGGATATTGGACACGAGAATGAAGCGGTTGGAGAGCGTCTCACCGGCCTGCGGACGAGTGACGAAGCATTTCTGATTGGTCTTGATCGTCAACCGGATGATTTCCGAGGGGATCGACAGGTAATCCTCTTCGAAGGAGCCCATCAGCACCTGCGGCCACTCCACCAGGCCAGAGACCTCTTCGAGCAAGCCCTCGTCCTCGACCAGTTCCAGGCCGTTGGCAAAGGCGACGTCGCGGGCATCGTGCAGGATGATGTCCTTGCGGCGCTCGGCGTCGAGAATGACCTTCGCCCTCTCCAGGCTCGCCACATAGTCATCGAAGCGCTTGACGATGATTGCCTGCGGCGCATGGAAACGGTGACCATAAGTCACGTTCGAAGCGACGATGCCGTCGATCTCGAAGGGAATGACGGCGGTCTCCTCGTGCTCAGTGCCGAACAAGCAGACGATCGACTGCAGCGGGCGCACCCAGCGCAGCGAGCCGGGCTTGGCCGACGCCTTGCCCCAGCGCATGGATTTCGGCCAGGGAAAATCCTTGATGATCCCAGGCATGACGTCGGCAATGATTTCCTCGGCGGCGCGGCCGGGCTTGGAAATGACCGCGACGTAGAAATCGCCCTTCTTCGGATCGCTCTGCACTTGCGCTTCCGACACGGAAGACAAGCCGGCGCCGCGCAAAAAGCCTTCGATCGCTTTTTCATTGGCGTCGGTGCGCGGACCCTTGCGCTCCTCGCGCACATCGGCGGAGCGTGCCGTCAAGCCGCGAATGTCGAGCGTCAGGCGCCGCGGTGTCCAATATTCGCGCGCACCCTCATAGGAAAGACCCGCTTCGACCAGCGCGTCGGTGACGAGCTTCTTCAGATCACCGGCAGCCTTGCGCTGCATACGGGCGGGAATTTCCTCGGAGCGGAGTTCGAGAAGGAGATCGGGCATGGGAGCTGTCTTTACGTTGAGGCAAAATGATCCGGGCGGACTTAGCAAGCCCGGCGGCAAAAGTCATCCCGCCAAACGGCGAAATTACCATCCGCCGCCGCCACCGCCGCCTCCGCCACCGCCGACAGCACCACCGCGCTGGTTCGGTGGATCATCGGAAGAATCGTTCCGGCTGGTCGACTCCGACGATTCGTTTCCAGAGAAGGCAGAAGCGGTGGCCGAAACCGGGGTTGGGGAACTGGTGGATGGGATGAATGCCGCGACGGCCGACGGCAGTGCGGCGACATCGCTCACCCAGCCCAACCCATGATGATGGTGATGGTGATAGTGTTCGTGTCGTCTGCACCATGATGGTTGGTAGGAAGATGCCCGCTCCAGCCCCGCCGAACCGCCGGCAGCCTTCGTGATCCACGTCTCGAACACCTGCGACCACTTCTTTTCCACGCCGAGGGCAACCGCATAAGGCAATAGCTCCTCAAAATGCTCCGGCGACGTGCGGATATCGTCCTGCACCACCATGCGCCCTTCATCGACCAGAGAAAGATACTGCCGCAAACGCTCGATCTTCCCGATCGCCCTGGCACCGAGCTTCGTCCATGTTTCGATGAAGGGAGCAAAGACGAAATTGACACCGACTATGGCCATGATCAACCCGGCCAGCAGAATTCCTTCCGGGCGCACCGTCCCGGGCCGGTCGGACGCGATGGCGCCTACAAACACCAACGCGATAAAGCCGAACAGGACCACAAGGCACCAGATCGCGGAAAGGCGCGTCTGCCGACTGACGCCGCGCCGGCGGAGAAACGTGGTGAGTCCTCCGATCGTTAATGCAAACAGGCCAAATACTAGCGCCATTACAAAACCGCCGCTATCCCGGCCGCTCATCGAGACGACACCAAGCGCCGCTAGCGTCAATAGAAGGCTCCCTCCCCTATACGAAGCGTTGGACTTGAAGTATCGCCCCTCATGATCCCGCTCGATCACCTTTCGAAACGCCCAGGCGACGCGCTTTAATTCGGCGTCGTTTTTGCGATCGAACACCAGCGGATCACGCGGTCCGACAGCGTTCATTAGTACGAATTCGGAGTTATCAAGCGCTTCCGGCAACGGCTTTCCGGTGGAGTGCACCAAAAGCCTCTCGCCGAGATCATCGAGCTTTACGTAACCCTTGACGGCAAGGCCGAGAAGAGCGGCCGACATCGCCGCTCCCACGCCATTGGGGAAGCCCTTGTTGTCGATATAGTTTGCGACGGCAGGCGAAACATTCTCGGGCGGGTCCCAACCCGGCACGAGAACTCTAGGAGAAGATTTTCGCCCGGCGCGGCGCCAGGCCACGAGGTGATATACGACGAGGACAAGCAGGCCGAGCGCGGCAGCCGCAATCAGCGCCGGTGCATCGTCCGGCACCACAATAGAGCCTTTCGGCAGCATAACCGAGACCGTCAACCCCTCGCCTTTTGCCAGAGGACGGGTCGTGGAGAAGACAATCTTATCCGGCTGCTGAACTGCCGTTGCGTTCTTGCCGGTCGCATTGGCAACGCCGGTGAAATAGGCAAGCCTCTGTGGCTTCACGCCATCAGGTAGGATGATCGTTGCTGATGCCTGCAGTATAGGAAACTGCCAGCCATTGCCGGTAACGTTCCAATAAAGCTCATCATAATCATCGAAGAAGCGGAACTGCCGGTCCGTCTTATAGGTGACACGGAATGTGTGCTTGCCACGGTCGAGCAAGAAAGTCTTACCATCCTTGTCGGGACGTCCGATGTAGATACGCGTGCCGCCGTCGATCGTTTCCTGACGCCACTCCTCCGGCTGACCGTCGCGCTCGACGGATATCACGCTGAAATCGACTCGCCTTTTGCGTCCGGCGGCATCAACGAACTCCAGTGGAAAGTCACGAAAATGCCGCGCCGAATGGCTTTTCCCTCAGCGTTGGCGGTGATCGTCTCGACAACCTGCAACGCGCCGTTTCACGCGACAGTCATCGTCTGATCAAAACTGACAATTGTTTCGGCCGCTATAGCGGCGTGCCACCAACAGACCGACAGAAATGCAACGAGCAGGCTTCTGACCGAAAACGATATTCTCATGCCCCACCCCACAATGACGGCTCACCCCCGTGAAGCCGATTTTTAGATAACTACCATCCGCCTCCGCCGCCGCCGGAGGACCCGCCGCCCCCACCTCCCCCGCCGTCGAAGGCGGAGGACGAACTCGATACGGGTGCTGGAATCGTGGACGCGATGGTGGATGCCATGGAGGAGGAGAAATCGCCGATCGTTCCGCCGATATTGCCGGGGTGGAAATCGCCGGAGTACCAGACCGGCGCATAGGCTGCCGCTGCCGCGCCCGCAGCGGTGGCAAGCCATGCCTCGAAGGCACTCGACCAGGGCTTTTCGACGCCGAGCGCGACTGCATAGGGCAGCAGCTTTTCGAAATGCTGCGGCGACATCTGCGGTGCGCCCTGCATGTTCATCCGGTCGCGTTCGGCCAATGTCAGATATTGCCGCAGGCCATCGATACCATCCGTCATCTTGCGTCCGAGCGGCGTCGGCGCGCCCATCAGGAAGAAGAAGACAACATTCAGGGCGAAGATGCCGACGATGCCGGCCACCAGCGGCAGCAAGCCCGCCTCCCATAGTGGCACGACCGCGGCGGCAAAGCCGCTGACGCCAACGGATACGAAGACGAAGCCGAAAAAGGCGAAGATCAAGACCGAAAGAATGCGCCGAGCGAGGCCGGCATCGCGTCTGCGGAACCTGCGACCTATCGAACTGGCGAAGAGCGTCACGAAAATCGACAGCAATCCCGGCACGATGATGAGCGGCAGGGCATTCTCATGCAGGCGCCCGAAGATGACGATGGCAGCCAGGATCAGGATCGACAAGGCGATGCCGGCAATGACGTAGAGTGAATTCGCTTTGTAATATTCACCGCGATGGTCGCGCTCGATCGCGCTACGGAATTTCGAGCCGAGTGTCTGCACCGCCTCGCCGTTTTCCTTGTCGATGACAAGCGGGGAGAATGGCCCGACGGCCTGCATGAGCACTTTGTCGCCGCCGCTGAGATCACTGCCTGCCTTACCGGTTGGGCGGATGACCACTTTTTCCTTCAGGTTGTCGAGAATGACATAGCCGCGCACCGCAAGATCGATCGCCGTCGCCGACAGCGCCGTCCATCCGGAGCGGACGAAACCCCGGTTGTCGATATAATTGACCAGCGCCGGCGAAATACCTTCGGGCGGATCCCAGCGCGGGACCATGACGCCGGGTGGAGGGTCGCGGCCGACTGCAATCCAGCTCCGCATGTAATAGGCAAACAGCAGGATCAACCCGCCAATGGCGATGGTCGTATCGAGATGATCCCGAAAGAACCAGCCCCATTGCTGGCTGGCACTCGGCGGCTCGATCGCCCCCTTCGCGAGCTTGATGGCGATCGTCAGGCCTTCGGCTATGGCAAGCGGCCGGGTCGTGACGAAGGTGACGATGTTGGCCTGCGCGCTGGTGCTGGCGTTCTTGCCGTTGGCGCCGAGCGGCCCGGTGAAGACGGCTAGCTGCTGAGGCTCCACGCCATCGGGCAATGTGACGATCGCCTTGGCATTGAGGATCTGGAACTGCCAGCCATTGCCGGTGACGTTCCAATAAAGCTCGTCATGATCGTCAAAATAGCGCATCTGACGATTGGTATCATACGTGATGCGGAACGTGTGCGGACCTGGGTTAAGGCTTTGGTCGGCCTTGCCGATATAGATGCGCTCGCCGCCCTTGATGCGCTCGCTGTGCCAATCCTCCGGCTGCCCGTCGCGCTCGACGGAAACGACCTTGAAATCCACCTCGTTCTCGCGACCGTTGGCATCGGTGAATGTCAGCGGAAAATCCCGGAAGATGCCACGGCGGATGGCACGGCCTTCCGCATTCACCGAAATCGTCTCGACGACCCGCATGGAGCCGTCGCGGTGCAGGGCGATTGCCTGATCGAAATTGGTGATGAGTTCGGCCGCCGTTACTGTCGTTGCGCAAAGCAGCAGGCACAAAGCCAGGAAAAACCCGCAAAGCCGTGTCATCACTCCCCCAAGAGATACCTGCAGCGCCGTTACCGGCGCCGCTTCGCGTCAAGAATGTTTCCGCGCCCAGGCCTCTCTTGAGATGGCAGAGCGTCAGTCTTCGTAGGCAACACCCAGCGAAGCCAGCACGTTCCAATAGGACGGGAAGGTCTTGGCGACGCAATCGGGGTCGAGAATGGTGATGCCGCCGATTTTCAGACCGGCCAGGGCGAAGCTCATGGCGATGCGGTGATCCGCGAAGCTGTCGATCTCGGCCGGCAGGACTTTACCGACCAGGCTTGGATCGGAAGCGACGATAAGATCGTCCCCCTCTTCCGTGCCGAGATTCGGAACGATACGCGACAGGCCGCTCGACAGCGCCCGGATACGGTCGCATTCCTTGACGCGCAGGTTCTCGATGCCGACGAACCGCACCGGCGTCTCGTTGAAGGCGGCGAGAACGGCGAGCGTCGGGATAGCGTCCTGCATCTGCGAGCCGTCGATGACGGCAGGAAGATGCGGGAACTTCGAAATCAGATCATAGGCACGCGCATCCGGCTGCGAGAACTCCGTCGCCGGCGTGCCGAGATCGATCTTGCCGCCGCTCAGCACTTCGGCTGCCCAGAGATAGGTTGCGGCGGAGGCATCCGGCTCGATCAGGAAATCGGCCGCATGATAGCCGGTGGGCTCGACGCGCCAGGCGACCGGGCTGACACGCTCCACCTTGGCGCCGAAGGCGCGCATGGCTGCAACCGTCAGATCGATATAGCCGAGAGCGCCGATATGTTCGCCAAGCAGCTCGACATCGACCGGACGGTCGCCGCCGGCGGCCATCATCAGCAGCGCCGAGACATATTGGCTGGACAGGCCGCCATCGATCTCAACACGGCTCGCCTCGAAGCGGCCGGTGCCGTTGATGGTCACGGGTGGGCAGCCGGTTTCCGCCGAAGCATCGATACCGAGAGAGCGGAGCGCATCGACCAGCGGGCCGATCGGTCGTTTGCGCATGTGGGCGTCACCATCGACGACAACCTTGCCGTCGACCAACGCAGCAGCAGCCGTCAGGAAGCGTGTCGCCGTGCCGGCATTGCCGAGGAAAAGCGGTGCAGCCGGCGGCTGGAGCTTGCCGCTGCCGGTGACGATGAAAGTCGTGTCGTCGGGCTCATCGATCGTCACGCCCATGGCACGAAGCGCTTCGGCCATATAGCGCGTGTCGTCGCTCTTGAGCGCACCGGTCAGCCGGCTGGTTCCCTTGGCGAGGCCGGCGAGCAGCAGCGCCCGGTTGGTGATCGACTTCGATCCCGGAGGCATGGCACGTCCGGTCAAAGGCTTGCCCGGCGGGATAATCGTGAGTTTGGCTCTACCCATCATCAATCTCTTTGGTCAGTCCAGAAAGCGGCCAACGGCCTGCGGTCGGCTTCCTTTACCGCCTGGAATGCAAAACCGATAGGAGGAATTTTAGAACTTGACGGACGGAACGGCGCGATCCGCCTCGTTGGTGATTTCGAAGAAGGCGCGCTTGCTGAAACCGAAGGGGCCGGCGAGCAGATTGTTGGGAAAGCTCTCGACCTTGACGTTGAGATCGCGGGCCGCACCGTTGTAGTAGCGCCGCGACATCTGGATTTCGCCTTCGATACCTTCGAGAGAGCGCTGTAATTCGAGGAAATTCGTGTTGGCCTTCAGATCGGGATAGGCTTCGGCAAGCGCGATCACACGGCCAAGGGCCTGTGAAAGCAGGCCTTCCACCTGGCCGCGGGCTGCAATATCGCCCGACGGCACCGCCTGCGCCTTGTTGCGCAGCTCCACGACCTCATCCAACGTCTGACGCTCATGGGCGGCATAGCCCTTCACGGTTTCGATCAGATTGGGGATCAGATCGGCGCGGCGCTTCAACTGCACGTCGATACCAGACCACGCCTCCTCGGCCACCTGTCGGGCACGAACGAGGCCGTTATAAACGAAAATAGCGTAAAGTGCGGCCAGTATGATGACCGCCAAAATAATATACATGGCGAACCCCCGCTGGGACTACAATCGAGGGTACACTATGCGGCTTCGCGGATGTTGTCATCCGCTTTCGCTATTCCGCCAATGTCTTACGCTGCCTGCTTGCCCCAGTTCGCACCGCCGGCATCCGTGAGCAGGAAGGCTTCCCCACAGGCTTTCGCCAAGGTGCGGACGCGCAGGATATAGCTCTGGCGTTCGGTGACAGAGATCACGCCGCGCGCATCGAGCAGATTGAAGACGTGGCTGGCCTTGATGCACTGGTCGTAAGCCGGGAAGACACATTTGTGCAGGAGCTGATTGGCATTGTCGCCCGGCGCACCGGCAGCGAGCAGCGCCTGGCATTCCTTCTCGGCGTCGATGAAATGGCGGTGCAGCATTTCCGTGTTGGCATATTCGAAGTTATGCCGGGAGTATTCCTGCTCGGCCTGCAGGAAGACATCGCCATAGGTGATCTTCTCGTCACCTTCGAGACCGTTGAAATTCAGGTCGTAGACGCTGTCGACGCCCTGGACATAAGTGGCAAGACGCTCAAGCCCATAGGTCAGCTCGCCGGCAACCGGCGCGCATTCGATCCCGCAAATCTGCTGGAAATAGGTGAACTGCGACACTTCCATGCCATCGCACCAGCATTCCCAGCCGAGGCCCCAGGCACCGAGCGTCGGACTTTCCCAATCGTCTTCCACGAAACGGATGTCATGCAGAAGCGGATCGAGACCAATCGCCGCCAGCGAGCCGAGATAGAGCTCCTGCAGGTTCGGCGGATTGGGCTTCAGGATGACCTGATATTGGTAATAGTGCTGCATCCGGTTGGGATTTTCGCCGTAGCGTCCATCGGACGGACGGCGCGACGGCTGCACATAGGCAGCTTTCCACGGCTTCGGGCCGAGCGCGCGCAGGGTAGTCGCCGGATGAAACGTGCCGGCACCGACTTCCATGTCGTAGGGCTGCAGAACCGCACAACCCTTGTCGGCCCAATAATTGTGCAGCGTCAGGATCAACGCCTGGAACGAGCGCTTCGGATTCATGTTATCGGGCGGGGTCGCGGTCATGGAGATCAGCTACTATCTGCTTGGTGTACGTTGGCGCGACAGGTGCCACGATGGAAGACAAGGGTCAAGAGATGACGTATCGATAGGAAGTTTGCGTCCGAATGATTTCGGTTTCGCTATCATTCATCTTCCCGCTTCACCCGATACTCGCCCGTCTTCGGGTCCTTCACCAGCGTTCCGATGGCGCCCGTGCGCCGTTCGCTTTCGGCGCGGCGTGATTTCTCGGTGAGTTTTCGGGCGTCGCGCAGGAAGCGTCGATAAAGAAGCCAAATACCGCCGACAGCAACGATGAAGAAGATGATCTGCGGCATCACGCAGCGCTCCCGATTACAATCCGTACCGCCCCCACAATGCCTTTTCCTCTGCCACCTCTGCAAGTCCGGAGGCAAGGCCGGCGCCGATGCCGTCCATGCCTGAAAGGGAAATGCCCGGTGCGCGACGGCCGAAGAGGCTGCGAGGCGTGGTGACCAGCTCGAGCTTGATCTTGTCGCCGAAACGCTTCTTCAGCTCCTGGCGCATATCACCGAGCCCGTCGATGAGGCCGAGTTCCAGACCGCGACCGCCGGTCCAGAAGAGGCCGGAGAATACGACCTCATCCGCCGCCAGCTTACTTGCCCGGCGTTCGCGCACCATGTCGATGAAGACCTTGTGAATCTCCAATTGCAGGCTCTTCAGATACTCGATGTCCTTTTCCTTCTCCGGCTGGAACGGATCGAGGATCACCTTGTTTTCGCCGGCTGTATAGACGCGGCGCTCGACACCGAGCTTCTTCAAAAGCTCCGGAAAACCGAAGCCGCCGGAGACGACGCCGATGGAACCAACGATGGAGGTGGCATCGGCAATGATCTCATCGCCGGCGAGCGCGATCATATAGCCGCCGGATGCCGCCACATCCTCGACGAAAACCAGCACCTTCTTCTCTTTCTCGCGGGCAAGATCGCGGATGCGGTTATAGATCATCCGCGATTGCACCGGCGAACCGCCGGGAGAATTGATGACGAGCGCGACGGCCGGGGCTGCCTTCATGCCGAAGGCCTTTTCCAGCGCCTGAGACACGCCCGCAAGATTGAGCGATTGCCGGAGGGGGCCGCCGGAGGCGATGACACCACTCAGCCGGACGACAGGAATGACCACCTTTTCCTTGCGAAACCGCTTCGGAAGCATGCGCCTAAAAAATCCAGCCATTCGTCATCCCTGATTCATGATGTTTGCTGCAGGTGATGTATGCATGGAAACGGCAAACGCAACATCCATCATTGCATTTCGCGCCCGGTTCCCTGCCTGGCCGCCATGTTTTTTTGCCGATCAGCAGAGGGACGAAGGAAGAGAGGACGGGCTTTCGCTGCAAGAACGGCAGCCGGGAAAAACATTTCTCCGTGTCCGTCAAGATTGGGCGCCGCTCCCTCTACATTAGTCGATCAAAAAAATAGATTTATGGGACTGTGATCAGGAGTTCCGTATGTCCGGCCAGGCTGCCAACGTCATCGATTTCCAAGCTTATCGCGATGCCCGCGCCAAAAGTGCGCCGATACAGCAGGTTCCCGTTTCCGCATGGCCCGCGCAGCCTTTCCTGATGTGGATTCCTTTCATGGGTTTCGTCCCGGTGATGCCGCTTGGTAATCCAAGCTATGGCGCTTGAATCGGTCGAACCCCTGCATGTGGTCTCAAGAGCCGAGACAGTCGACGAAATCTCGGCATTGACCGGCCAGAATCTTCGCCGGTTGCGCACGCGCCGCGGCTATTCGCTGGATCGGCTGGCAAAAATCTCCGGCGTCAGCCGCGCCATGCTTGGTCAGATCGAAACCGGCAAAAGCAGCCCGACGATCAGCATCCTCTGGAAGATTGCCGCAGCGCTGGATGTCCCCTGCGGCTTCCTGATCGCTGAGCCGCACGACACCACCTCGCTGCAGGTGCTGACCCACGCCAAGACGAAGGTCCTGTCCGCCTCCGAAGGCAAATTCCAGACGCGGGCGCTCTTTCCCTATGAAAGCGAACGCAAGGTCGAATTTTACGAGCTGCGTATCGCGCCCTATCATACGGAGACCGCCGAGGCGCATCATCATGGCACGATCGAGAACCTTGTCGTCTCGCGCGGCACGGTGGAAATCGTCGCGGGCAAACACCCGCCGCAACTCCTTGGCGAAGGCGACGCCGCAATCTTCGACGCCGATGTCGCCCATAGCTACCGCAATATGACCAGCAGCGAAGCCGTGCTCTATCTTGTCACCACCTATGTCGAGGAAGTCCGGGGCTAAGATGCCGCGAATAAAAAGAGGCCGCCCTTGCGGACGGCCGGAGGCAGATGGAGGTCTGCTTGTTATTCCTGGTTGCGACCGGATGAATCAGGCCGCTTCCATCGTGCAGCACATCATCATGTTGCCGCACATCATCATCATCGGCATGCCCGACGACATCATGGACATCATGCGCTTGCAGCATTCCATGAACATGTCCTTGTCCATGCCTTCCATCGGCATCATCTCGCAAACCATGCCCTTCGGCGTCATTTTGCACGTCATCTTGCTCATCATCATCTGCATCATGGGCATCATCATGCCATTCATCATCGGCATGCCGCCCATCATGGGGTTCATCATCGGCATCATCATGCCGTTCATCATCGGGTTCATCATGCCACCCATCATCGGATTCATCATCGGCATCATGTTCATGGCGGGGTTCATATCGGTCATCTCCGGTGCTCAGCCGCGTTTCGGCTCTCGATGAGAGTTTGGATAGAAGAACCAAAAATAGCGTTCAATATAAAAAATTGTTCCTATTATCTTTCCTCCAACAGAATGGAGATGCATCCGCCGCAATATGAAACAATCGTCACTATCGCGGATTTTTCTCCGCTATTACGGATTGCAGGAATGCCACAGCCGAGGCGAATGCGAGCGGGAATGGTTTTTCCTGTTGCGAATGAATTGCATTATCATTCTAAACCGCATACCTCTCGCAGTATCGAAGCCTGCGGAAGCCCCATGGATCTTATGAAACCCAAGCCCGATGCCGGCTGGCGCCATGACCGACAAGAGGCCACTCTTTCCGATGTTTATCGCTCGGTCGAAACCGCCAAGGGCGGCTCGGTGCTGCGTCGCGTCGCCGCTTTCGCAGGTCCGGGCTATCTTGTCGCGGTCGGCTATATGGACCCCGGCAACTGGGCGACCTCGCTCGCCGGCGGATCGAAATTCGGCTATGCCCTGCTGACCGTCGCATTGCTGTCCAACATCATGGCCGTTGTGCTGCAGGCGCTCTGTGCGCGTCTCGCAATCGCCACCGGCCGCGATCTGGCTCAAGCCTGCCGGGACGCCTATCCGCGCTACGTCTCAGTGCCGCTGTGGGCAATGGCGGAGATTGCCATCATCGCGACGGATATCGCAGAAGTCGTCGGCACCGCCATCGGCCTCAATCTCGTTTTCGGCCTGCCGCTCGAACTCGGCGTGCTGGTCACCGCCTTCGACGTGTTTCTCATTCTTTTCCTTCAGCGGCTGGGCTTTCGCTGGGTAGAGGCGCTGATCATCACCCTGCTCGGCGTCATCGCCTTCTGTTTCGGCATCCAGCTCTTCCTTGCCGATCCCAATTGGGGCGAGGTCATCAAGGGCTTCTTCCCGACGACTGAGATCGTCAGGGATCCGAACATGCTCTATCTCGCGCTCGGCATCCTCGGCGCGACGGTCATGCCGCACAATCTCTATCTGCATTCCGGCATCGTGCAGACGCGTGCCTTCGGCCATACGCTGCCGGAAAAGAAAGAGGCGCTGACCTATGCCACGATCGATTCGACCGTTGCACTAACCTTCGCCCTGCTCATCAACGCTTCTATCCTCATTCTCGCCGGCGCGGCGTTTCACGCGCATGGCCACACCGATGTCGTGGAACTCGCTCAGGCGGAATCGCTGCTGGCTCCGCTTCTCGGCCTGGCGATCGCGCCTACACTGTTCGGGATCGCGCTTCTCTGTTGCGGCCTCAACTCCACGGTGACGGCAACGCTTGCCGGGCAGATCGTCATGGAAGGTTTTCTGCGGCTCAAGGTGAAACCGTGGCTGCGCCGCATCGTGACACGCGGACTGGCGATCGCTCCGGCCGGGGTCGTCACCATATGGTACGGCGATTCCGGTACGGCGGATCTGCTGATCTTGACCCAGGTCGTGCTCAGCCTGCAACTTTCCTTTGCCGTCTTCCCGTTGGTCATGTTCACCGCCGACAAGACCAAAATGGGCGATCTCGTCGCGCCGCGCTGGCTGAGCACCGTCGCCTATATCATCGCCTTCGCCATCGCCATGCTGAACGTCAAGCTGATCTTCGATGCGTTCCGGGGCATGCCCTGATTTCGGATAATCTTGCCGAAAACCGCGTCATGCTTGCGGGACGGCACACTACTTTCGGGAATAGGCGGCGCGGCCATTGTTGAGGTCGTCGACGAAGTCGGAGAATTTGTGCGTCCCCTCGCCATGCATGATCAGCGGCGCCCGCAGCGCCAGCCGCGCCCGTGAGCCCTTGATTGCCGTCACTAGGATGCGGACGGCATTTTCACCGTCCCGCGGATGGATGGGCGTGATCTCGATACCGCCGAACCGACGGCCGCAAGCGGCGATGATCTCGCCGATCGATTGTGGCCGGGCGATCAACGACAGTTGACCGCCGGGAATCATGATCGCGCCTGCCGTTCGCACCCATCTTTCGAACAGGCCATCGGTCATGGCATGCGCCTGCGCTTTCAACGCATCCGGTGTCAGCCTGTCGCTGGCATCGTTGAAGGGCGGGTTCATAATGACATGATGGAAGCTGTCATCGATCAGGCCGGCGTCGTTGCGGGCCTTCGCGGTCAGGGTCACATCGGCCTCGACAACAGCGACACGGCCGGCGAAGCGGGCATTTTCCGAAAGCGCCAGGCTCTTGCGGGCGAACTCGGCCATTTCCGGCGAGCGCTCGAACAGCACCACCTCCGCCCGTTCAAGCCGGGAGGCCACGGCCATGCCGGCTGCGCCCGCCCCCGCACCGAGATCGGCCACCCTTATGCTGCGGTCATCGGCCACGAGAGCAGCGAGCAACATGGCGTCCATGCCGGAGCGATGGCCCCTGCCCTTCGGCTGGACGATATGGAACCCGCCGCGATGGAAGGCGTCGATGGTTTCGGAAAGGTCATCGGCCATGACGAACCTCAGCCGCGCGCTGGGCGCAGCTCGTCGCCGAGGCCGGCATCGATGAGAATGCGCCGGGCCTGATCGGCGCGCTCATCCTCGACCATGAAACGACGCGGCAGCATGCCGAGCGAGCCCTCGAGAACACTCATGGCCTGATCTGCGACGAAGCAATGAATCCCGGCGTCCTTCATCAGGCTCTCGGCGAAGGAGAGTAAAACGGGATCATTGGTGCGTATCAGCTCGTGCATAAGCCTTGGGTTTCCTGTCAAATTTGCGAGACGAGACAAATCGCCTCTTGCCGCCTCTTTCGCCCCTTCTTATTGTGCTTTGCAGAAAATGAACAGGAGTCCGGATCGTTGGGCGTCGTGATACCGCTTGAAGAAAGCAAGAATAAACTGGCCTCCATCAAGCCATTGGTGGACCTGACCAAGGCGGATATGGAACGCGTCAACCAGCTCATCCTGTCGAAAGCCGGCTCCGATGTGCAGATGATCCCCGAAGTTGCCGAGCACCTGATCTCTTCCGGCGGCAAGCGCCTGCGCCCGATGCTGACCATCGCCTCGGCCGCGCTCTATGGCTATCAGGGCGACAATCACATCAAGCTCGCCACCTCAGTCGAATTCCTGCACACGGCGACATTGTTGCACGATGACGTGGTGGACGAAAGCGATCTGCGCCGCGGCAAGTCCACGGCCCGCATGATCTGGGGCAACCAGGCGAGCGTCCTTGTCGGCGACTTCCTGCTCGGCCAGGCTTTCCGCATGATGGTCGAGGTCGGCTCGCTCGATGCTCTCGACGTCTTGTCCTCGGCTGCCTGCGTCATCGCCGAAGGCGAAGTGCTGCAGCTCTCCGTCTCCAAGAACATGGAAACGACGGAAGATGATTATCTCTCCGTCATCCGCGCCAAGACGGCGGCGCTGTTTGCCGCCGCCGCCGAAGTCGGACCGATCGTCGCCAATGCCGGCAAGGCCGAGCGCAATGCGCTGAAGTCCTACGGCACCAATCTCGGCCTCGCCTTCCAACTGGTCGACGATGCGCTGGACTACGGCGGCAAGGCCGCCGATCTCGGCAAGAATGTCGGCGACGATTTCCGCGAGGGCAAGATCACGCTTCCGGTCATTCTCGCCTATCGCCGCGGCACCGAAAAAGAGCGCGCTTTCTGGCGCGACGCGATCGAGACCGGCAACAACAGCGACGAGAACCTGGAAAAGGCGTTGGGTCTGATCACCAAATATGGTGCGCTCACCGACACCATCGCCCGTGCCGTTCATTACGGCACCATCGCCCGCGACGCACTGGCGCCGCTACCGGAAACGCCGTGGAAATCCGCGCTCATGGAAGTGATCGATTTCTGCATCGAACGCGTGAACTAATCGCCGCCGGCCGAATTTCTTGCAGGAGCGCTTCAAAAAAGCCATCCTGTTGTGAATCAATTGACACGAACGCGTGCCGCCGGCGCTCTCACCGGCAAATCCCTTGATGAAAGGCTTACTAATGCGGCAGAGACTTGCCATTCGTTTCCTCTCGGGCGCAGCCCTGGCGGCGATCCTCTCGATGGCCGCGCTGAATAGCGCGCGCGCGGTGGATGCCCCGGCAACGCCGGAGGCCAGCGCCCCGGTGACCTTCGATGCGGAAAATGTCGATACCTTCGCAGGCGCCTTCCTGGCTGCCCGTACCGCCGATGTAGACCATGACTATGAGACCGCGATTTCGCTTTATAAAAAGGCGCTGATGATCGAACCGGGCAACCCGGAGATTCGCCAGCGGCTGATGATCTCGCTGCTGCTCAACGGCAATCTCGAAGAGGGTGTGAAGTACGCCAACGAGCTGAAAAACGATCCCTCAGTCGAACGTGTCACCACGATCGTACGCGGCATGGATGCCATCCGCCGGCATGACTACAAGGCTGCGCAGGACATTCTCAAATATGACGGCCCGAACGATCTCGACCGCATGATGGCCGGTCTTCTGCTGGCCTGGGCCCGCGCCGGTTCCAACCATGGCAAGGAAGCGATTGCCATGGTCGACAAGATGAAGGGGCCGGACTGGTTCAACATCTTCAAGAACTACCATGCCGGTGCCATTGCCATCACCATTGGCGATACGAAGTCCGCCCGCTCGCACCTGAACGACGCCATTCTCGACAAGGCGGGCGGCGCAACGGCCCCCGACACATTCATGCGCGCCGTGATGGCGCTTGCCGCGCTTGAAGCCAAAGCCGGCGACAAGCAGAAGGCGTTGGATGCCGTTTCGGTCGGCGACAATCTCATCAACAATTACGCGCCACTGAACGCGCTGCGCGACAGCATCAACAAGGGCCAAACGCCGGACCAGCAAGTGACCGACAGCACGCAGGGTGCAGCCTCGGTTCTCTTTACCGTCGGCGCGGCGCTCAACCGCGACGGCGCTGAAGATGTCGTTTCGCTTTATCTGCAGATCGCCAATACGCTCGATCCCAAGAGTGCCGACACGCTGGTTCTGCTTGGCGGACTTGCGGAAAAGCAGGAGCAGATGGACCGCGCCATCTCCTTCTACAAGAAGGTGCCCAATACCTCGCCGATGGCCCGCATCTCCGAACTGCAGCTCGGCCTTGCGCTCGCCCAGTCCGGCAAGGTCGACGATGCGCGCAAGCATCTGAAGGCGCTGATCGATTCCGACCCCAACGATATCCGCAGCTATCTCGCCTATGGCAGCGTTCTCTCGGACGCCAAGGACTTCCAGGGCATGGCGGATAATTACGATAAGGCCGCGGAAGTCATTGGCGCCGTGCCGAATCGCGGCGACTGGGCCGTGTTCTTCCAGCGCGGCATCGCCTATGAGCGGCTGAAGAAGTGGGACAAGGCCGAGCCGAATTTCAAGAAGGCGCTGGAGCTGAACCCCGACCAGCCGCAGGTTCTGAACTATCTCGGCTACTCCTGGGTCGATATGAACATGAACCTCGACCAGGGTCTGAATATGATCAAGAAGGCTGTCGATCTGAAGCCGGATGACGGCTACATCGTCGATTCGCTCGGCTGGGCCTATTTCCGCCTCAACCGCTTCGACGATGCGGTGAACGAGCTGGAGCGCGCCGCACAGTTGAAGGCCGGCGATCCCACGATCAACGACCACCTGGGCGATGCCTATTGGCGCGTCAACCGCAAGCTGGAGGCGGTTTACCAGTGGAACCGCGCACTGGCTTCCAAGCCCGAAGACGCAGATATTCCGAGGATCAAGGAAAAGATCGCCAACGGTCTGCCGGCGCTCGACAATGATCCAAGGACGGTCGACAAGACCAAGCAGCCTGATCCGGCTCCGGCGGTCACCCCATCGCCCAACACGACAACGCCACCACCGGCCGATAAGAAGTCCTAAGACGCTCGATGACGACGATCTTTGCGGCTGACGATTTCGACGTCACGGAGGAGGCGCCCGCCAAGATCAACCTGGCCCTGCACGTAACGGGCCGGCGGGCCGATGGGTATCATCTGCTCGACATGCTCGTTACTTTTGCGCGGCATGGCGATCGTTTAGGTTTTCGCGCAAGCG
This sequence comes from Rhizobium sp. NXC24, assembly GCF_002944315.1. Taxonomy (NCBI): domain Bacteria; kingdom Pseudomonadati; phylum Pseudomonadota; class Alphaproteobacteria; order Hyphomicrobiales; family Rhizobiaceae; genus Rhizobium; species Rhizobium sp. NXC24. The sequence continues at coordinate 861,780 of NZ_CP024311.1, read as the reverse complement.
AGCATGACGAATTCAGCCTGTCCGGACGCTTCTCCCCTCTTCTTGCCGAGGAGGATACAGGCGGCAATCTGGTGCTGAAGGCACGCGATCTGCTGCGACGGGCGGCTCATGCCGAGGGTTTCGAAGCGCCGCCCGTCCACATCCATCTCGAAAAGAACCTTCCCGTCGCCTCCGGCATCGGCGGCGGCTCGGCGGATGCGGCGGCGACCCTGCGTGGGCTGGCACGGCTCTGGGACCTCGCCTTGCCTTCCGATGTGGTGAACGCGATTGCACTGAAGCTCGGCGCCGATGTGCCAATGTGCCTGGCCAGCCGCCCGCTGATCGCACGCGGCATCGGCGAAGTGATCGAACTTCTGCCGGACTTTCCATCTTTTGCTATGGTGCTCGGCAATCCCCTCGTCGGCGTTTCGACGCCGGAGGTGTTTCGCATGCTGGCCCGAAAGGACAATCCGCCATTCGTACTCCCCTTGCAGGCAACAAATGGCCGCATGCAATGGATCGAGACCATTGAGGGGTTGCGCAACGATCTGGAGCCGCCGGCACGAATGCTCTGCAACGAAATCGCCACGCTCTCGCAATTGATCGAGAGCCAAGGGGCGCTCGCCACACGCATGTCCGGCTCAGGCGCCACCTGCTTCGGTCTGTTCGATAATCTTGAGCAGGCGACAGCGGCGGCGGCATCGCTTCACAGCTTAAGGCCGGACTGGTATTTCCAGGCGACGGAAACGATCAAGGGAGACGCGTGATGACCGGTTCAAGCGAAGCAAGGTCCTTCATCCCCGTCGGCATCGCGGTGCTGACCGTTTCCGATACGCGCACGCTCGCCGACGACAAGTCCGGCGATACGCTGGTTGCCCGTATCGCGGAAGCCGGTCATAGGTTGGCTGCGCGCGCCATCGTTCCCGACGACAAAAAGCGTATTCGAAGCCAGGTGGAGGCCTGGACGCAGGACGAAACCATCGACGTCGTCATCACCACCGGCGGCACCGGCTTTACCGGCCGCGATGTCACGCCCGAAGCGCTGGAGCCCTTGTTCGAAAAGCGGATGGACGGGTTTTCCGAGGTGTTCCATCGCATCTCCTACGACAAGATCGGCACGGCGACGATCCAGTCGCGTGCAACCGGCGGCGTTGCCAACGCCACCTTCATCTTCGTGCTGCCGGGCTCCCCTGGCGCCTGCAAGGATGCCTGGGACGGCATTTTAAAGGCGCAACTCGACTACCGCCATATGCCCTGCAATTTCGTGGAGATCATGCCGCGGCTCGATGAACATCTAAAGCGCGGTGCCGGCTCAAAATAAGCTGGCGCTTTATGCCTTCGATCCAGGCAAGGCAGGAATTGATTCCCAATTCTGACCCGTGAGGATCACGCAGCTTCGGCCGGAGACACCGGTGATCATCATTGTCCAACTGCCGCTTTCAGCAGCAAAGACCTCGATAATATTCCTCGGATCGAGCTGACCAATGGCCGAGAGCTTTTCGGAATAGTGCGCTTCCAGAAAAGCGACCATATCGGCGCGTTCAGCGCATGCGAACATCGCTTGCGAAGCTGCAGTACTCGGATGAAGGATTGCCGTTGCCACAAGGGCCGTTCCGATGAGGCGGCAGAGCATCGTGCGTCCCATGACGCACCTCCTTTCGCCGGAAATCCGGCGGAAGAGGAGAGTTCCGCTGACCTGCTCTGCCGCATACCGGCATCTTCATGGTCGGCCGCCTGACGCGACACGCGAGACGTGCCGCCATATGAAAATTATGACAGAAATTCTCTTATTTTCAAATGGAATCTGGATTGATTACAATGCGCTACCTTGCCGCGCGTGCGACCCAAGAGGGAATTAGCTCGCTCGACAGTTGGCGGCTCTTTTGCCCCCTGGCGAATTCGGCAAGCCGCATGCCCGTTTTGGCGGCGGCGATGGCCTGTCGCTTGGAGAGGAGCAAACCCAGTTCCAGAGGCGGCAGGCTGCGGCCGATGCGCTGGAACAAAGGCCGTCGATAACCCCGCGACGCGGTGAAGCGCGCCGGCACCTTATTCAGCGAGACATATTCGGCAATCTCATCGATCCAGCCGGCTTGCGGGCGGGCGCCGGGCTCGACGAAAAGCAGCCATTCGCCGCGCGCCGAATGCAGTATGTCTTTGATATCCCACTGGGAATAGAAACGGCAGCCGGCAGCGTCGGCCACATGCGAGGTGCCATCACGCGAGCCATGATCGAGCACGACGACGTCGCACACCAAACCTTCGATCGCGCCCGCTACCAGGGCCGCCAATGTCTGCGCCAGCTCAGGTTCCTGATCCTGGCATTCGATGATTACTGTCAACATTGCCCATTTATAAAGCGCCGCACAATTTATTGCCAGCACATAACCCTTTAAACCCGAAGGTTTAGACAAGGCTTATGTGCAGGTTCACAATGCCACCGGGACCTCTGCTCGTCGGCATGTACACGCTGCGCGGCGGAGCGTAATCGCGCATTTTGTTCTTGCAATGTTCTCGTTTGTCGGATAGGAATTTAATCATCTTAGACGCGGCATGCGATGCCATGAACCGCCCCGGAGTTACCGATGAACGAGCAGTCCCTTGCAGGGCAGGTCGCATTTGCGCCTGCCAATACGGCAGATGTTGCCAATGCTTTGATCGCCGACACCGGTCTCAGAGTCGAGATCGACCGCCGGCGCGGTCGCGGCGCCGGGCTGAACCCGAGCGGCCGATTCGAACCGCTGCGACGTGAGACATTCGATGACGGCTGGCAAACACTCGAAGAACTGCCGCCTTTCAAAACCGAAGTCCAGGTGGAGAAGCCGCGTACGGCAATCACACGCAACGAATCGCCCGATATATCCTTCGATCGTTCCATCAATCCCTATCGTGGCTGCGAGCATGGCTGCATCTATTGTTTCGCACGGCCGACGCATGCCTATATGGGCCTGTCGGCGGGACTCGATTTCGAATCAAAGCTCTTCGCCAAGCCGGACGCGGCGCGGCTTCTGGAACGGGAGCTGGCCAAGCCCGGCTACAAGCCGCGCGTCATCGCCATCGGCACCAATACCGACCCCTATCAGCCGATCGAGAAGGAATGGCGCATCATGCGGCAGATTCTCGAAGTGCTGAACAAGGCAAACCATCCGGTTGCGATCGTCACCAAGTCAGCGCTGATCATGCGCGATATCGATATTCTCCAAGAGATGGCCGCCAAGAACCTGGTTCGGGTCGGTATTTCCGTGACCACGCTCGACCGCAAGCTGGCGCGCACCATGGAACCGCGCGCGGCGACGCCGCAGCGGCGGCTGGAGGCGATCCGGGTGCTCAGCGAGGCCGGTATCCAGACGGCAGTCATGGTGGCGCCGATCATTCCGGCGCTCAACGACCACGAAATCGAGCGCATCCTCGACGCCAGCAAGGCCGCCGGCGCCCTGGAAGCAACCTATGTCATCCTGCGCCTGCCGCTGGAGGTCAGCCCGCTCTTCCGCGACTGGCTGCTGCAGAACTATCCGGATCGCTACCGCCATGTCATGTCGCTGATCCGCTCCATGCGCGGCGGCAAGGATTACGATGCCGAGTTCGGCAAACGCATGAAGGGCGCAGGCCCCTATGCCTGGCAGATCAGCCGCCGTTTCGAAATGGCAACCAAGCGGCTGGAGCTCACCCGCCGCAGTATCGCATTGCGCGACGACCTGTTTGTGCCGCCGGATGGCAGCGGCGTGCAGCTTTCGCTGCTCTGAGCGGTTCAGCTTTCGCGGAATCTTAGAACCGCTCTATCTTTTTGTTTTTTCGCAATTCCGGACGGAAAGCGGCTCACGCACTTTTCCCGGAATTGCTCTGACCCTTTCCCGCGGGTTTCCCTGCCCGCCGGAAGAGCCCCCTGGTTCGCCGCCTTGATCCACCGGGGGCTTGCAGGAGATCGGATGGTGTGCGAGCTTGCCGCATGCCACGCAGCACACCATCCGATTCTCCCATGCTTTTCGACGAGGGCCCGATCGTTCCAACCTTCGAGTTGGAGCTGATTGCCCGCCGCGCTGGACACTGGCCTGTCGCAGGTGCCGATGAAGCCGGGCGCGGGCCTCTTGCAGGTCCAGTCGTCGCGGCCGCAGTCATTCTCGATCCGGAACGCATTCCCGAGGGATTGAACGATTCCAAGCAGCTTTCGGCCATCAGGCGCGAGGCGCTGTTTGTCGAAATCCTCTCGACCGCGACCGTCTCCATTGCTTCTTCGAGCGCGGCGCGTATCGATATCACCGATATTCGCAAGGCGAGCCTCGACGCCATGCGCCGTGCCATCTGCAGCCTGGCCGTGCCGGCAAGCTACGTGCTGACGGATGGGTTGGATGTGCCCGGCGGCCTCGCTTGCCCGGGAAAAGCCGTGGTCAAGGGCGATGCCCGCTCCTTTTCCATTGCCGCAGCCTCGATCGTGGCCAAGGTGACGCGCGACCGGATGATGGCCCGCGCCGGAGATGTCTTCCCCGCATACGGCTTTGCCGCCCATGTCGGCTACGGGACGCCTGAGCACCGCGCCGGCATCGAGAAGCACGGCCCCTGCTCGCTACATCGCATGAGTTTCCGGCCGCTCCGACGGGATGAAGCCTGACAGCCGCGAGTTCTCGTTATCCTGCGAGGCAGGCCATGATCTCGCTTCGGTGCTCGCTGATATAGGCAACATCGCGCCGGTAGATATCAGCATGGCCCTCTTCAATGTTGCGGCGATATCTTTCCACACCATTGGCCGCCTCGCTTTCCATGAAGCCGACCAAGGCATTCAGACGGTCAATGATCATGCCCGGCAAGACCGATCGTTGCTCCGATGGCAAGCCGTAGGCATCAAGAAAACTGCAAGCGCGGAGGATTTGCGTATCGAGCCCGCTGAGATCTTTGACCGCGACACCGGCGGACAGAGGCGCCCAGCGATAGATGGCGTAAGCGAGATCCCAGCAACGCGGGCCGGGATGGGCCGTCTCGAAGTCGATGATACCCGTCGCCTCGCTGCCGGTGAGAACAACATTATAGGGCGCGAAATCGCCATGGCAGATCACCTCGAACGGCGGCCGCGGCGACAATTGCCATTTCTGGTCCTCCAGCATCGGCCGCATCAACAGAGCGGTGCAATCGTGATAGCGCCGCAGCAGGCGCGCCGCCGACAGCAGAGCTTCCATCGACCTCATATTCTCATTGTCGTCCAGATCACCCGTCTCTCCCGGAAGAAAGCTCACCCTCTCCCACGCCGCGTCATGTCCGGCTGATAATGGCGCATTGGTAAAGCCATGGATTTGAAGTGCAGTGAGCAGGGCGTGAACACTCGCTGTCCACGGGCGGGTGGGCCGATAGATGAGATCACCCTGGCGAAATGGTCCCTCGCCGCTCTCCCCGTTCGGTATCACCATTTCTCCCCTAAAACGAGGTCGAAATCTAATTTAGATCCGGAGCCGCCGTCAAATGTCACCGTCGCCGAGCGATGCCTTTAAAAACAAAAAGCCCAGCCGAAGCCGGGCTTTTCCAAAGATCGATTGCTTGCGCGCTCAGTTCAACCGTGACTTCACTTCGCCAACGGCGTTGCTGAAGAGTTCCGATTGAACGTGGCCGTCGGCCTTCTTGGCGAGCACGGATTCAGCGGCAGCGATGGCCAGATCGACGGCGGCGGAACGGACCGCCTTCATCGCATCGGCTTCCGCCTGCTTGATCTTCTGCTCGGAAAGCGCCGTACGGTTGGCGACGAATTCCTCCGTCTTCTTGCGAGCTTCCGTCGTCAGCATTTCAGCTTCGCGTTCGGCGGCCGCAACGATATGGGCTGCTTCGGCTTCGGCTTCCTTCCGCTTGCGCTGGTATTCAGCCAGAAGATGCTGGGCTTCTTCACGCAGGCGCTTGGCTTCAGCCAGATCGTTACGGATCTGATCGGCGCGGTCGTCCAGCGACTTGGCCATCATGCCCGGCACCTTCAGATAGACGATGAGGCCGAGGAAGATGATGAGAGCGACGAATGCAAAGAAAGTTTCGTCGAGACCGAATTCCATGGATCAACCCTCCCGCTTGGCGGATGCTTCGGCGACAGCCGAAGCGACGTCTGCCTGGCCGGCGACGTTGCCGACGAGCTGCTCGACAACGGCAGCGGCCGTTTCTTCAGCAATGGCGCCGACATCGCCGAAGGCTTTCGCCTTGATCTCGCTGATACGGACCTCAGCGGCCTTCAGCTTTTCCGAAAGGCTTGCTTCGATCGCCTTGCGATCTTCCTCAGCCTTTGCCTTGGCGGCGTCGCGGGCGGTGGCGCCGATCGAATTTGCCTTGGCGCGCGCTGCGGCCAATTCGCTTTCGTAGGTCGCAACGGCAGCATCGGCTTCGGCCTTCAGACGCGAGGCTTCGTCGATATCCTGGGCGATGCGATCGTGCCGGCTTTCCAGAATGCCGCCGACGCGCGGAATAACGATCTTCTGCATGGCCACGTAGAAGATGACGAAGGTGATCACCAGCCAAAGGAGCTGTGACGGATACGTCGTATGGTCAAACGGCGGGAATACGCCTGCGTGATGGCCCTGATCGGGCGCACCCGTCTCCGTATGCACCGCGCCGGCTGCCGGCGGTGCTTCTTCAGCATATGCCGGGGTCACAAACATGCTCACCTCCAGGTGGTCTGCAAATACAAAGAATCACGGCCCGCTGTCCCGCGAACCGTGATCTATCATGCCGTTGATATCAGACGGCGAAGAGCAGGAGGAGAGCGATGAGCAGCGAGAAGATGCCCAGAGCTTCCGTAACGGCGAAGCCGAATACCAGACGGCCGAACTGGCTGTCAGCGGCAGACGGATTGCGAAGTGCGCCGGACAGGTAGCTGCCGAAGATGTTGCCGAGGCCGAGAGCCGTACCGGCCATACCAAAGCAAGCCAGACCTGCGCCGATGAACTTTGCTGCTTCCGCTTCCATGTTGAACTCCTTTGAAATGGTTGTTGCGGCGAATGACTGACGCCCTGCAGACGTCAATGTCGGTAATCCTTAGTGGCCACCCGGATGGATTGCGTCATTGAGGTACATGCAAGTCAGCACCGCAAAGACGTAAGCCTGGAGGAAGGCGACGAGGAACTCGAGACCGGTCAGGGCGACGGTCATGATCAGGGGAAGAATGGCGCCGCCGATGCCAAGCGCACCAAGGGCTCCGAGCGAGGCAACGAAGCCTGCGAACACCTTAAGCGTGATATGGCCTGCCAGCATGTTGGCGAAAAGACGAACGGAGAGTGAAATGGGCCGCGACAGGAAGGAGATGATTTCGATGATCACCACCAGCGGCAGAAGAATGCCGGGAACGCCCTGCGGCACGAAGAGCTTGAAAAAGCCGAAGCCATGCTTGATGACGCCGTAGAGAATGACCGTCAGGATGACCAGAAGCGCCAGTGCAAACGTGACGATGATTTGGCTGGTGACGGTGAAGAAATAGGGAACCATGCCAAGCAGGTTCGCCGTCAGCACGAACATGAAGAGTGAGAAGACCAGCGGGAAGAACTTCATCCCCTTGGTTCCCGCCCCTTCTTTCAGCATCGAGGCGATGAACTCATAAGACATCTCCGCCACCGACTGGGCGCGGCTCGGAATGACGCTGCGATGCGAGGTGGCGAAATAGAGGAAGCCGGCAGAGATAACTGCCGAGGCAACCATGAACAGCGAAGCATTGGTGAACGAAAAATCAATTCCGCCGATATCGATCGGGATAATCTTGAAGATCAGGAACTGATGGGTAGGTCCGTTTGCCACCGCTTGTTCTCTTTCATTTTCCCGCTCGTCAAAGCGGATGCCTCTCACCAGGAAACTGCACCGTAGCGCCGCTTCCGCCTCATTTCTTATCTAGCCCGTGCTTTTCAAGCATTGGTGTCGCCACCTTGCCTGCAGAGCGCAAAACATTCAGAACGCCGGCACAAAATCCGAGAAGCAGAAGAATAATCATGCCCCACGGCGTCGTGCCGACAAAACGGTCGAAGAAATAGCCCAGAACAGCGCCAACGATGATGGCAGCGATGAATTCACTAGAAAGCTTCATCGCCTGGGCATAGCCTTTGCGGCTCTCCTCGGCGCGAACCTCCCCTCGTTCATCCTCTCCCAACGCAGAACGCTTGTTCGCCAGCTCGGCTTCCAATTGCTCTCGTCGCTTTTCCAGACCTTCGTCGCGGTCATCCGCCATGGTGATGTCCTCCCATTTTCGTTGCGCGCTATCCCATTACCCCGGTCAACGCATAAACGAACGGCAGGTTTCGCCACCTTTTCGGCCCGTTTGAAGTCGCGCGCAACATAGTTTTAGGAAAAAGCATAGTCAAGGCGTAGACGTCATCTGTCCAGCCATAAATTAGCCGAATTAAATCATAATCTTAGGGCGAATATGCGATGCCGGCGTAAAACTGAGCCGAAGAATCCTCTTCAGGCCGGGTTTTTCTGTGGCCTTTTTATCGCTCACTGGGCCAGATCAGTCCCGCCGCGCAATCGACCGTCAGCTCCAGCCGCCGCCATAGGTCCGATAGAAGATGTGCATGCCGATGCGGCCGACTTTCACCATCTCGGCCGCCCATTTCGGCCGGACGTAGACGGCGTGATAGTGCGTGGCGGAACCGACTTCCGGCAGCCAGATTTTGCCAGCGGTCACCGCCATGGCGACCTGGCGGGCGACTTTCCAATGTTCGGGCGAATTGACCCGATCCTTGACGTTGTCGCAGGCAAAGGAGAACTGGCATGCATTACGCCAATCGTCGTTCTGATAGACGACGCCGCAAATGGTTTTCGGATAGGCTGGGTTGCGGACGCGGTTGAGGATGACCTGCGCGACGGCCGCCTGCCCCTTCACCGATTCCCCACGCGCTTCAAAATAGATGCCGGTGGCAAGGCATTGCTGTTCGTCCGAGGAAAAGACCGAGGGCGGCAGAACATTCGCGGCCCAGGCGTGATCCTGAGGACCGATCTGCGGTACGAAACGGCCTGCGTTGTCCTGATCCTTGGCAAGAATCGAATCAAAGGGCGAGACACGGGCGTAGTCCGGTGGCGGCGACGCATAGGCGGCAGCGAGCACATCGGCATCCTGGCTTGTTACCAGGCTCGCAAGATAGGACGGCACGCTATGGTCCGGCTTCTGCGGCTCCTTTCGATAGAAGGCCGTCGCGATCTGAATTTCCTTGCCGCCGATCTTCGGCTTCAGGAAAGCGGTCTTGTCCTTGGTATCCAGTTCGGGCCGCAACAGCATGCTTTCACGCTGCAGCACGGAACCAGCGGAAAAATCCTTGGGCGGCTGCATCGGCGCGACGGCGACTATCCTGCGCTTCTTGTCCTGGCGATTGATGCGGTCTTCGTCCGGCCTGGGATCGCTGCCCTTTTCTTCCGACCGGAACGCAACGCGGCGGCCATCGGGCAGGACGAGACCGGCGTCGCCAATGGCAGCAGCGGTCGAGGCGTCGCCGAAGGCAAGCTCGGCCTGATGAGTCGAACCTGCCGGTGAATTGGTAATGACCATCCGCCAGTTGCTGCTCCCCCTGTCGATGCCCGCCAGCAGACCGGCAAGATCGGCATAGGCCGCCGTCGACGGAAAGATCAGCCATGCGCAAAGCCCGAAGACGGCTGGCGAAGTCCAGTTTTTCGGCACGAGGCCATACTTGCGGGGGACACGACTCGGACGAGACAATACCGGACTCCAAACGGCACTCGGGATAGGAGCCGAAATAATCTCGCATTAACCTTGATGGATGGTTAATTCTGGCCGCCGCTCGGTACGGCATCTATTCATGAACCTACAAGCAAAAGGCCCCGCGGATATCCACGGGGCCTTCGATGCAAGCAAGCTGACTGATCCGCGTCAGATGATGACGTGCGAGCCCAATTCGACGACGCGGTTGGCCGGCAGGCGGAAATAGTCCGAGGGGTCGGTCGCGGCATTGGCGAGGGCGATGTAGAGCCGGTCCTGCCAATGCGGCATGCCCGACTTGGCGTCCGGAACCAGCTTGCGGCGGCCGAGATAGAAGGAGGTCGACATGATATCGAACTTCAGTCCGGTCTTGCGCAGGGTCGCCAGCGCCTGCGAAACATTTTGCGATTCCATGAAGCCGAAGCGCAGTTCGACGCGCGAGAAGCGGTCGGAGACTTTCTCGACCGAGTAGCGGTCCTCCTGTACGACACGCGGCTTGTTGATCGTCCGGATCGTCAGGATGACGTTCTTGTCGTGCAGAACGTGATTGTGCTTCAGATTGTGCAGCAGCGCCGCCGGTGCCGATTCCGGATCGCTGGTGAGGAAGATCGCCGTTCCCGGGACATGCGCCGGCGAGTGGTCGCTCTTGCGCTCGATCGAACTGACGAAGGACGACAACGGAATATCCGTATGCCGCGTCTTCTCCATCAGGATCGCCGTACCGCGACGCCAAGTCCACATGATCACTGTGAAGGCGGTCGCGATCAGCACCGGAACATAGCCGCCGTCGTGAATCTTCAAAAGGTTGGCGCCCAGGAAGACGAATTCCAGCAACAGCAGCGGCGCCAGCACACCCACTGCCATCGGCAGCGTCCAGTTCCAGCGAACACGCACGAATTCGAAGGCCATGATCGAGGTGACGACCATCGCACCGGTCACCGAGATGCCATAGGCCGTCGCCAGCGCATCCGAGGTCTTGAAGCTCAACACCAGGAAGATGACGCCGAAAAACAGCACCGTGTTAACCGAAGGCAGGAAAATCTGGCCGGTATTGGTCTCGGAGGTGATGAGGATTTCCATGCGCGGCAGGAAGCCGAGGTGAATGGCCTGCCGCGTGAGCGAGAAGGCGCCGGTGATGACAGCCTGACTGGCGATGATCGTCGCCAGGGTGGCGAGAATGACCACTGGCAGGATCGCCCAATGCGGATACATCAAGAAGAACGGGTCGGACATGGCGAGCGGCTGGCGCAGCACCAAGGCACCCTGCCCCAGATAATTCAGCGTCAATGACGGAAACACCAGGGCAAACCAGGCCCATTGGATCGGACGGCGGCCGAAATGCCCTAGATCGGCGTAAAGTGCCTCCGCGCCGGTGACGGTCAGGAAGACCGCGCCAAGCACGACGACACCGAGAAAACCCTCGTTGATCAGGAAGTTGATCGCATACCAGGGATTCAAAGCGGCCAGAATGCCGAAATCATCCGAGATATGCATGATGCCGACAGCGCCCATGACGATGAACCAGAGCGCCGTGATCGGGCCGAAGAAGCGCGCGACCGCGCCGGTGCCATGCGACTGGATCGCGAAGAGCAGCGCCAGGATCGCGACCGAGATCGGCACGATGTAGTCCGCCAGCCTCGGCGTCACCAATTTCAGACCTTCGACAGCCGAAAGAACCGACAGCGCCGGCGTGATCATTGCGTCGCCAAGGAAGAGCGCCGCGCCCAACAGGCCGAGCAGCATCAGAACGGCGGTGTGCCCGTTCGCCGTCTTCATCAGCAGCGCCAAGAGCGACAGCGTGCCGCCTTCGCCATCATTGTCCGCTCGCAGCAGAAAAAGGACATATTTGATGGTGACGATGATGGTGAGCGCCCAGAACATCAGCGAAACGAGGCTGATGACTTCGCCGCGCGTCAGGCCATCGGCGGCTACCGGTTTCAGCGCCTCGCGAAAGGCGTAAAGCGGGCTCGTACCGATATCACCATAGACTACGCCAACCGACCCCAAGGCGAGGTAGAAGAGTTTGCGTGGATTCATTTTCCCGTCGGGAGAATGATGGGTTTCGTCAGACATTCAGGATCACTAGACTCTCAGAGCCAGCCTTTCCAGCGAAAAAAGAAAAATGGAACGACGGCAGACACCACCATCAAAAGCAACGATGCCGGATACCCGTAGGCAAAATGCAACTCCGGCATGAACTCGAAGTTCATGCCGTAGACCGAGGCAACAAGCGTCGGCGGCAAGAAGACTACGGAGGCAATCGAGAAAATCTTGATGATGGCGTTCTGCTCGATATTGATCAGGCCGAGCGATGCATCCAGCAGGAAGGTAATGTTACCGGCGACGAAGGACGCATGTTCGGATAGAGATTGCACATCCCGCGAGACATTGCGGCACAATTCCTTGGCCTCTCGGTCCTGCTGCATGGCGGGGATGGTTTGGAGGAAGGTCAAAACCCGCGACAATGAACTCAGGCTGTCGCGCACCTTGCTGACCGCGCGGTGATAGCCTGCAATGTCTTTCAGCTTCTCTTCCAGATAGTTCGACGGACGACGGATTTTTTTCACACGGTCGCCGAACACATGCACTGACAATATATCGATGCTGGAAACCGTCTGTTCAAGGACCTCGGCCGTGCGGTCGACAATGGTTTCCAGAAGTTTCGCCAGAAGCGCGACACCGGTGCGCCGCTCCTGCGGAATGCGCTGCAGCGCTGCAATGAACAGTGCAAAGGATTTCGGCCGCGCGTAGCGGATGGTGATGAGGCGATGACCCGTCAAAATGAAAGCGACATCGGTCAGCGTCGGCAGGTTGGTATCGGCCTTCCACAGCAGCGAAGCCGTCAGGAAAACTGCGCCGTCGTCGACATAGAGCCTGCTTGAGGGCTCTATGTCCTTCATATCCTCGCGCGTCGGCACCTCGAGCCCCAGCAGGCGCTCGATGTTCGTCTCTTCTTCACGCGACGGTTCGACCATATCGATCCAGATGGCGTTGTCCGGCAATTGGGCAACGGTCGAAAGATCTGCCAATTCGAAGGACTTGCAATCGGAGCAATAGGCCGTGATCAACGGATCGTCCTCGGCACACAGGCAAAGCTATAACCACGGCGCCTTGTGCGCTCTCGCCGCAATTTTGCCGATGGCCCTTGAAAAAAATTCATAAAACTCCGGCCGTATCCCGCCGGTCCGGCCGGGAATGCGTGTCCATGCTCCATTGCGCTGCTGTACCAATCCTTCGTCCGTCATGACAAAGCCGATTGCTCAGGCGAGACGAAGTCACCATTTGGCGGATGGCCGTCATCGGATATGGCCGACCAAATTCTCACCGGCGGCGCATATGCAGCAAAGCTCGCAAAGAATCAAGTCACAACCCCTCTAATGCGCGCTTTCACCGCAGATTCACAATCCCGCGAAGTCATAGCACACGGCACGGCCAAGGCAATCGTGCCGATCGCCGCTCAGGTCACGCCATTGTGAATTATTCGAAGACGATGGAGGGTGCGGCGCGCTGAGGTGTGTTACTGACCTGCGCCCAGACTTTGGCGGCGATATCGCGATAGATGCCGGCGATCGTGCCATTGGGGTCGGAAGCAACCAGCGGCGTGCCGGCATCGGACGTCTCGCGGATGCCCATGGTCAGCGGCACTTCGCCGAGGAAGGGTACACTGATGCGCTCCGCCTCCTTGCGCGCCCCACCATGACCGAAGATATCATAACGGGTGCCGGTGTCCGGAGCGATGAAATAGCTCATGTTCTCGACAATGCCGAGAACGGGCACTTCCACCTTCCGGAACATGTTGAGGCCTTTGCGCGCGTCGATCAGCGCCAGATCCTGCGGTGTCGAAACGATGATGGCGCCAGCGAGCGGCACCTGCTGCGCCATGGTAAGCTGCGCGTCGCCGGTACCCGGCGGCATATCGACGACGAGAACGTCTAGCTCGCCCCAGGCGACTTCTCGCAGCATCTGCAGCAGCGCCGACTGTACCATCGGCCCGCGCCAGATCATCGCCGTCTCTTCTTCGACGAGGAAGCCCATGGACATGACCTTGAGGCCGTAATTCTCCATGGGGTTGATGATGCGGCCGTCGATCTGGGTCGGCCGGCCGGAAATCTTCAACAGGCGCGGCATGGAGGGGCCGTAGATATCGGCATCCAGAATACCGACGCGCAGGCCATTGGCGAGCAGACCCAGCGCGAGATTGACGGCCGTCGTCGACTTGCCGACACCGCCCTTGCCAGAGGCAACCGCAATGATGGCGCCGATGCCGGGTACGCCGATCTTGCCGGCGCGAGGCGGCTGCTGCGGCGCATGGGCGTGGGAATGGGCATGCGGCTGAGCGGGAGCCGGGCGTGCCGGACGCGCACCAGCGGCATTGGCCTTCTTGTCCGCCGTCAGCGCGACTAGGGCGCCTTTGACGCCGGGCAATTCCTTGATCACGCGCTCGGCCGCAAGTCGCATCGGTTCCAGCTCCTTGGCGCGCTCTGCCGGAACCGTGATCGAGAAATAGACCTTGTTGTCGGAAATGAAGACATCCGAGACCATGCCGAGCTCAACGATATTGTGCTCCAGGTCGGGGCCGCGAACGGTCCTCAGCGTCTCCAGAACCTGTTCCTTGGTGATGTCTGCCATTCCATCCTCACTGCACGATTTCCATCCGGATGGCGGCGCATGCACGCCCACGCAGCAAACGCTCCGGATCTCTTGAGGCTTAAATAGTGGAGTGAGAGAACTTCGCCAAACGAAATTAAAGGGAATATCGACACGATACTGCCGTTGCGGCCGGCAGGTCCGCCGGGCTTTATAGCCCTACCAGCCGCAACGCTCCCTTGGAGACCAAAATGTCAGCGGCCGCACATAACGCAAAGCTTTGAAAGGAGTAGGGCGAGCGCACGAAAAATCGCTCCTTAAAACCCGTTGATTTTGCGGACGTGCCAAATAAGCAACAGCCGCCACCGATATTGCCGCTGGGAGAAGCAACGACTAAAATATCAGCAGCGGCTGCCCGATCCGCGCGCGTTTATCGGCGCTGTTATCAAAGTCCCCTCTGGACCTCTTCCTATGGAAATGCAGAAAGCGTGCCAGTTTCGCGAAATTAGAAAAATTGTTATTTTTCAGTTCGTTATAGGTTTTCGCAGTCACAGCCTGAAGTCAGTGCGGGATATATCGGCAAATTTTATGTGCAGCGCACAAAATTCACGCAGAAAATTGCCTGGATTTCGCTCGCACCAGCTGCCTGGACTGAACCTCAGCCTAAGACCGCTGCGGACCGGGATGGTGTCTATTTTATCAGCCCGACACGCAGCGCCTTGGCGACTGCCTGGGTACGGTTGACGGTATCCAGCTTCTTGGTGGCTCGGTTCAGGTAGTGATTCACCGTATGTTCGGAGAGGCTCAGGATTTCCGCGATTTCGGCGCTGGTCTTGCCGGCCGCCGTCCAGTTCAGGCAATCGATCTCCCGGTCGGTCAGCGCGTCGATGACGCGCACGTCCATATTGCGGATTTCGGCGAGCCTATCGAAGACGTAGATTGCGACATAGCTGAGATCCTTGATCTCTTCCTGGGTAAATGTCTCGCGGTCGCCAGCGAGCGATATCGCGCCACGAAGACCGGATGCGTCATGGGTGGGCAGATAGACGCAGCGCGTCATACGAAAGCGTTCGAACAGGGCCGCGATGAGTTGCGCCCTGCTATCGTCGCGATTGGTGCCCACCGTTGTCTCGTGAACGAAAGGCAGCGTGGAGCTGCGCAGGCGTCGCAGCACAGGGCTGTTCGCCATCAATCCTTCCTGGTCGTAGGTCGCCAGGAGTTCGGCAGGCCAGTTGTTGATGACCGAATTGCTCTGCAGTTCGAAGGATGTCACCGGCGGCAGGTTCAAAACCATGAAAGCCCGGCAGCGATAGGCTTCAGTCAGCCGCTTCATGAAACGAAAAACATCAAACTGTGTTTTCAGACCGCTAATTTCATTAATGTAATCTTCCCCCCGAGGGGGCTTTCCCGCCTGCACCAATGCTGCCATCATTAGTCTTCTTTACATAAGGGAGGGGCACAACGCGAAAACGCCGCCTCCAGGCCTCCGGGTCACCACATGAACGCCGACAAACCGGCGTTTGATCAATATAATTTTTTAAAATCTCGCCTGCTGCGACACCATCTACTACGGCGCCGGGTGATCGGGCCGCCATTCTCCTCCGGGCATAGCAGCAGGTACCAGGGAGAACGGCAGTTGGTCCGCGATTCTCACAAGCTTCTCAGAATAAACGTGTAAGTTGGCCAAGGTCCAGCGCACGAAAGGCCAAATTGGTGAATTTCACATGACAGCCGAGAAAAACAGGCGCTTTTAGCGTCTTGGACCGAGCCGACTGTGCATGTCCTGCATGATCGCGGCCGCCGCTGCTTTTACCAAGGGCGCCCATTCCTGCAATTTTTCCGGCGTAACGCGGTAGGCCGGACCGGTCACCGAGACGCCAGCCAGCATTTCATAATCGTCCGAGTGAATCGGGGCGGCGACGCAGCATATGCCGCTCTCGTGCTCTTCTCGATCAAAAGCACAACCGCACCTCCTGATGGCATCGATATCGGCCCGGAGATCTGCCACGCTGCGATGGGTATGCTCGGTGTAAGCGTGAAACTCGAGCCCGGCGACCCGTTCTTCGAAGCTGACATCGTCGAGCGCGGACAAAGCCGCCTTGCCGACGCCGGTGCAATAAGCCGGCGAGGCATTGCCGATCTGCGAATACATCCGCACGGACTGCCGGCCTTCGACCTTGTCGAGATAGATGACTTCGGTGCCGCGCAAGACGCCGAGATGCACCGTTTCCCCGGTCTGCGCCTGCAGCAGACGTAGATGCGGTTCGGCGACAGTCCGAAATTCATTGCGCGCCCAACTGCGCGAGGCCAGGCTCAGGAGCCTGATGCCGGGCAGATAGCATCCGTCGCGATCGGTCTCCAGCAGCCCTTCTTCGACGAGGTGAGACAATTGCCTATGCAGCGTACCGCGCGGCTGATCGGAGAGAGACAGGATGTCGGTGAAACGCATTGGACGATCGGCCAGCGCCACGAGATCGATGAGCGCCATCAGTTTGCCGAGCGTGCCGGTCTCCCGGCCGCGACGGATTTCCCCCATCTCGCCCTGTCTCGAATTCATGACTGCCTCGCCCACCATTGATGTACCCTCACGTCCTTGACACGACCGCAGGGTAATCGGATAATTCCACATAGTCAAATTAAGTTCCAAATAATGGAACAAACGGCATTTTTCAATTCCGGGAGGGAAAGAACTTGACCGAGGCACAGGCACAATTTCCCGATCTTAGGGATCGCACCGTTCTCATCACCGGCGGCGGTTCCGGCATCGGCGCTGCACTCGTCGAAGGTTTTGCGCAACAGGGCGCCAAGGTCGCCTTCATCGACATAGCCGAGGAGCCGAGCAAGGCGCTTGCCGACCGGCTTTCGGTGCAATCGGCCCATCCCGTCTCCTTCTATCATGCCGATCTGCGCGACGTCGGCGCCATCAAGAGTACGGTCGCCGCCGTCGAATCCGATCTCGGCGCCATTCGCGTCCTCGTCAACAATGCTGCCTGGGACGACCGGCACGAGATCGACACCACGACCGAGGAATATTGGGACAACAACCAGGCGATCAACCTCAAGCAGGTTTTCTTCGTCTCGCAGGCGGCAGCGCCGGGCATGCGCGCGGCCGGTGGCGGGGCGATCATCAATTTCTCGTCGATCGTCTTCAAGATGAATCCGCCGCTTCTTTCCGCGTACGCGACCGCAAAGGCAGGTGTCATCGGCCTGACCAAGAGCCTTGCCGGCCGCTTTGGACCGGAAAACATCCGCGTCAACGCCGTTTTGCCGGGCATGGTCGTCACCGAACGGCAGATGGAGCTTTGGCTGACGGAAGAAGGCATCGCCAAAACGGTCGAGCGCCAATGCCTCAAGCATGTTCTCAAGGCCGCCGATCTGGTCGGCCCGACGCTTTTTCTTGCATCCAACTGCTCGGGCAGCATCACCGCACAGACCATCATTGTCGACGGAGGTATTCTCTAGTGAAAAACCAGGGGTATTTCGATTGAAAAATCAGAGGAATTTTTAAATGGCGCGGCCCGCATACATAGCAGTCGATTGGGGCACCAGCAGTTTCCGGCTGTGGCTGATCGGCGAAGATGACAGCATTCTCGGCGAGCGCCGCAGCGGCGAAGGCATGACTTCGGCGGCTCAGACGGGCTTTGCCAAGGTGCTGCAGTCGCATCTCGATGCCCTTGCGGCGCCGGAAGACCTTCCGGTCATCGTCTGCGGCATGGCCGGAGCGCGCCAGGGCTGGGTGGAAGCCGGCTATATCGATACGCCGACATCACTCTCCGCCATCCTGACCGGCGCCGTCTCCGTACCCGGTCAATCGCGCGACGTCCGCATTCTGCCGGGCCTTGCGCAACGCGACAGGCAAGCGCCCGACGTCATGCGCGGCGAAGAGACTCAATTGCTCGGCGCGATCGCTGCCGACGTCAAGGGCGAGCAAGTCGCCTGCATGCCCGGCACACATTCGAAATGGGTGCGTGTCGCCGACGGCCAAGTCACCGGTTTTTCGACCTTCATGACCGGCGAGCTCTTCGACGTCATCACCAAACACAGCATCCTGTCCCACGCCGTTGCCGGTGCGACCGACATGCCCGCGGACAGCGCCGCCTTCGCCTCCGCCATCAAAGCTGCCTTCGACAAGCCGGCCCTCGCCACGAACCTTTTGTTTACCGCCCGCGCCGGCCAGCTTCTGCATGGCCTGACGGCGGCCGGGTCGCAAGCGTTGATCTCGGGCACGCTGATCGGCGCCGAAATCGCCGGCGCTTTGTCGTCTGCTGGGCAAGGGGCCGCGATCACTCTGGTCGCCTCCGGACGCCTGCAGGCGCTTTATGAAGACGCATTCCGGATCCTCTCCCTCACCTATACGACTGTTGATGCCGATGCCGCCGTCCGCCGCGGACTCTCCGCCGCCGCGAAGGCGATCTGGCCGAATGATGAAAGAAAAAGCTGATGACGACCCGCATCCCCTTCCCTGCCATGAAGCGCCCGCTCATCGCCATTCTCCGCGGCATCAAGCCCGAGGAGACGGCTGACATTGTCGGCGCACTGATCGACGCCGGTTTGACGGCGATCGAAATCCCGCTGAACTCGCCGGAACCCTTCCGCTCCATCGAGATCGCCGCCAAAATGGCGCCCGCCGACTGCCTGATCGGCGCCGGCACGGTGCTGACCGTTGAAGATGTCGATCGGCTGGATGCCGCCGGCGGCAAGCTGCTTGTGACGCCGAATGTCGAGCCCGCCGTCATCAGCCGCGCCCGCGACAAGGGCATGGTGACAATGCCGGGCGTGTTCACCGCGACGGAAGCGCTTTCGGCCGCGCGCGCCGGTGCGACGGGGCTTAAATTTTTCCCGGCCGGCGTGCTTGGCGCCTCTGGTATCACCGCCATCCGCGCCGTCTTGCCGCCCGAACTCGTCATCGCGGCGGTCGGCGGCGTTTCGGACAAGAATTTCGCCGATTACACCAAAGCCGGCATCCTGGCTTTCGGTCTCGGCACCAGCCTTTACAAGCCGGGAATGACGACAGCAGAGGTTGCCGAACGCGCCAAGGTGACCATTTACGCCTATGATGCTGCCGTAGGAGCCTGACCATATGACCGACATTCATGATTTCCAGGGCAATATTCTCTGCAACACCGCATCTGTCCTGGGCGAAGGGCCCACCTATGATCCCGATACGGATACGGTCTGGTGGTTCAATATCCTCGGCAAGGAGCTGCATGAACTGCATTTGTCGTCGGGCAAGAAGGAAGTTCACCCTCTGCCGATGATGGCGAGCGTGCTCGCCCGCGTCGATGCAGAACGGCAATTGATCGCCACCGAAGAGGGGTTGTTTCTTCGCGATATCAAATCCGGAGAATTGACCTTTTATGCTGCGATAGAGGCGGACAAGCCGGAGAACCGCTCCAATGACGGGCGCACGCATATCTCCGGTTCGTTATGGATCAGCACGATGGGCAAGCGCGCCGAATTGCAGGCCGGCGCGATCTATCACGTCGCTGGCGGCAAGGTGACGAAGATCTTCGATCAGCTTAGCATTCCGAACTCCATCTGCTTTTCACCCGACGGCACGATCGGCTATTTCACCGATACCCGCCTCAGCCAGTTGATGCGGGTGCTGGTCGATCCGCAGACCGGACTTCCGGTCGGCGAACCGATCGTCATGGTCGACAGCATGGACGACCCAGGCGGTCTCGACGGCTCCGTCTGCGATGCCGACGGCTATATCTGGAACGCCCGCTGGGGCTCCGGTTTCGTCGATCGCTACAGCCCCGACGGCTTGCGCATCGAGCGCTACCGTGTGCCTGCCATGCAGCCCTCCTGCCCGGCCTTCATCGGTCAGAACGGTGATCGCCTCGCCGTGACCACGGCTTGGGAAGGTCTCGACGAAGACGCCCGCTCGATGCAGCCGCAAGCCGGTGCGCTTCTCGAACTTGGCCCCACGGTCAAGGGCGTCTTCGATCCGGTCTACAAGATCTGATTGTATTTTATTTTCTTCCCGCTCCGAGGGAGATAATGCGGCCGGCAAAACTCTGCCGGCCTGCTTGGGATCACGCCGTCGTCCTGCGTTGAATGCCGCCCGTTCGTCGCTGTAACCGATCTGCAGGATCAATGGCTTCGGTTGCACAAGGCGGCGTCTCCTCCCTTAATTTTTCGCGTTATTTTGGCCCGACCAAAGGCGATATGCAGCCGTTTCCCGCAACTCTTGCCGGAACTAAACCCTCGTTCGACCATTTTCCTTAACGAACCGGCACGGTGATGGTCAGCCAAAGGAGTGGCGCCGCCCGGGCTGGTGAACATGCCCATCAGAATGGAAGGTAGGTTCACGATGACCGGCAAATTGTTCACTTCCGCTGCTGTTGGCGCAATCTTTGCCACAGCATCGGTTCTTTCGCCGATGGCTTTCGCTCAACAGCAGCCGTCAACCGACAATAATACTGCGCCGATGACGAAGACCGCTCCGGCAACGCCTGACACCACCAAGCCGGCTGTCAAGACGCCGGAAAACGAAGCTAAGGCCCCGGCCCCGGCACCAACGACAAATACGGCTCAGGCCGGATATCTGACCGAGCAGTCGGCCGATCAGATGAGTGCCAAGACCTATATAGGCCAATCGGTCTATAACGGTGAGAATAAAAGCATCGGTAGCATCGACGACCTTATCCTGCAGAAGCAGGGCGGTGTTGTCGCTGCGATCGTTGGCGTGGGCGGTTTCCTTGGCCTCGGCCAGAAGAATGTAGCCGTTCCCTTCGACAAGATCACCGCGACGCAGAACGCCCAGGACGGCAGCATGAAGCTGACGACCACGGAAACGGCTGACTCGCTGAAGGCCGCGCCTGAGTTCAAGACGCTTGCTATGCAGGCTTCTGAGAAGGCCGCAAAGACCCCGGCAACGGCCGCGGTGCCTGGAACGGACACCACGACGACCTCGTCGACGACCAACAAATAACGAAGCTTATCGAGCAACCTTAAAAAAACGGCGGTCTTTACAGGCCGCCGTTTTCGTATCCGTCGCGGCGGTCACGTTCAGACGTGTTCGCGCTCACCGGCAAGTTCATAGTCGTTCTCGTGGAGATATCGCAGCGTCGCGAGACTGTCGGCGGGTTTGCCGTAGTAATAGCCCTGCCCCATGGCGCAACCGAGCGACCGAAGCTTCGCCGCCTCGGCATACTCCTCGATCCCCTCGGCAACCACCTGCAGATCAAGCCCTTCGCACATCGCAAGGATCGCCTTGATGATGTGTTCGGAGGCCCGGTCGGAATTGATGCGCGAGACGAAGGCGCGATCGATCTTCACCTTGTCGAAGATGAAATCGCGCAGGCGGCCGAGGCTGGATTGGCCGGTGCCGAAATCATCCAGCGAGATGCGCACGCCGGCCGCTCTGAGATCGGCGATGATGCGGTTTGCCGTGTCGGCGGAACTCATAACCGCCGTCTCGGTGATTTCCAGTTCCAGGCGATGCGGATCGAAGCCGACGCGGCCGAGAATGGCGAGAATGCTGCTGCTCGTGCCGGGATCCATCAATTGCACGGATGAGAGATTGAAAGAGAGGAAAAGCTCGCGCGGCCACGAGAGCGCGGCCTCCGCCGCCTTTCGCAGCAAGGTCTCGGAGAGCGCATCGATGAAACCGCGCTCCTCGGCGAGCGGCACGAAGACCGCGGGCGAGACGAAGCCGAGATCGGCGTCGTTCCAGCGCGCCAACGCTTCGAAACCGACGATCGCATTGCTGGTGAGCGAGACGATCGGCTGGAAATGCACGTCGATGGCATTGGAAATGATGGCATTGCGCAGCGCCTGTTCAAGCTGCGTCGCACGCTTCATCTCCTGGTCGATTTCCTTGGAATAGACGGTGATCTGGCCACGCCCGCGCCGCTTGGAACGATAAAGCGCCGTCTCGGCGCTTTTCAGCAGATCTTCGAATTCCTCGCCGGCGAAGGGATAGATGGCGAAGCCGAAGGAGGCGGAAAGGCGGACGTTGCGGTCGCCGAGATCATAGGGCGCCGACAGCACTTCGCGGATCATCTGCCCGAACTTTTCCGCACCGACGCGCTCAAAGACGAGCGGCAGCACGAAGGCAAATTCGTCACCGTCATGGCGGGTGACGGTGGCGCCGTCGGGAATGCAGGCCTTCAGGCGGTGTGCGACCTGGCAAAGGATCTCGTCGCCGGCTTCGACGCCGAAGAGGTCATTGATTGGCTTGAAGGAATCGAGATTGGCGATACCGATGGTGAAGGGTGCAGGATCGCTCGCGCGCTCGGCGGAAAGCACGCGCGCGCGGTCGCGCATGCGATAGCGGTTCCCCAAGCCGGTCAGCGGATCGGTATAGGCCATCGCCTGCAATTCATTGTGACTGACTGGCGCAAGCGGTATTTCAGCCGATTTCATATTCAGTCCCGACACCTTCCTCCACCCGTGAAAGAGAATGACGGCGAAGTCTTAACAAAGGATGGCGGGACGACAGTCATTCGATGGGAGGAAAATCTATTCATTAGAAGTTATACAAGTATGAAATTTATTTGATTTGAGCTTTGCGGCTGCCGCGCATGTATTTCTGAAACACAGTCTCAAGAATATCCGGGCTGACAGGCTTCATGATGATATCGTCCATACCGGCATCGAAGCATTGGTTGCGGTCACGCTCGAAAGCCTGGGTGAGCACGCCGATGATCGGGGTGTGCGATCCGCCCCCTTTCTCCGTGCGGCGGATCAGTCTTGCTGCTTCGAAGCCGTTGAGGCCCGGCAGGGAAATATCCATCAGGATCAGTTGCGGGCGGTATTCGCTCCACAGCCGCACCGCCTCGTCGCCGCTGGTGGCGATCATATAGCGATAACCGAGCCCTTCCAGGATCTGCGAGAAGACGATCTGATTGATATCATTGTCTTCGGCAACTAGGATCTGGAAGCCGCGATCCTCACCGCCGGTCGCGATCTGCCAATCCTCCGCGCTGCCTTCGAGGGGTTCGCCCGGCTTGCCGAGGATATTGCGGTTGAAGTGCCGTGCGATCAGGAAGGTGAGTTCGGTGGCAAGCTGCGAGCCGTCCAGCGACAGAGCCGGCACATTCTGCCGCTCGGCCAATTCCAGGCCACGGTTTCCAAGCTGGTTGTCGATGATGACAAGATCGATCTTTATGCCGAGTGAGCTTGCGACATCCAGAAATGCCGCCTCCTCGCTTTCATTGTGGACCGAACATGCCTCGAAGCCGTATTTGGCGAGCATCTTCAACGCCGCCGATTCCGCGGCAACATCGCTGGTGACCACGAGAATTTTCCTGCCGGAGAAATTCTCGGGAACGAAGGTCTCCATTGTCGGTGCACGACGCGAGGCGGTCTGAAGTGCTGCCATCGGGACGTAGGCGCGCCGATAGGACCGATTGCTGTTTTCCTTGATCTCCGAGACAAGAGCGAATTCGTCGAAATCCGCGCCGTCTTTCGGCAGGTCCTGGATGGTGGCGACCAGGAAATAGCGGCCGGGCTTACCGATACGCTGTTTCCTGGTGACCACATCGCGCTCTATGCCATCGCGAGCGACCTGCCGCTGGCGCGAGATCGATATTTCGCCGGTGTCAATGACATGCCGGTCGTTCTCCTCGAAGCGGTTGGCAATATCCGTGGGGAAGAGATCGATACCCTTGCGGCCCAGCACTTCATCCGCCGAAGTCTGGTATTTATCGCAGAACGCCTTGTTGACCGCGACGTATGCCATGTTGCGGTCTTTGACGAAGAGTGGAAACGGCAGGTTATCGAGAATATCCTCGGTGAGTTGCACGCGCTCCATGTCGAGGCGCCATTGCTCCTCCCGCTTCTTCACCTCCGAAATATCCGAGAGGATGCAGACGCCGAGACCCGACGGCAGCCGGCGCTTGACGAAGCGGACCCAACGATCCGCGCCGAAATGTTCCGTCGTCTCAAAACGCTCGCGCCAATGCGAGGCAATCCGCTGCGAGATCCAATCGTCGCGTGTTGATGCCGATTTCGTACGAACATCGTGATGCCGGACGCCGCTGTCGAACACAGCGCCGAGAAAATCGCGGAGCCGTGTCGACGGCTGCAGAAATTGCGGCGGAATCGGATAGAAATTCAGGACCTGGCGGCTGGCGAACAGCAGCAGATCGTTCTTGTCATAGATAAGGAAGGCACTGGAGAGCCCATCGCAGACGGCATCGAACAGCGCCGCCTGCAGATTGCCATCAGACGGCACATCTTCGGTCATTGCTGCAAAAGCTGCCTTGTCAATCTCGGCAGTCATTCGTCCGATTCCTACATCTATCCGGTGCTGCGGCACACGGGGCTTGAGAGCGGCGACAGCTCTCGCGGTAAATTTATGGAAATATCATGCTGGCCTGAACACTTGAAACAGGCGGAAGCCGGCTCCTGTACATGACGGCCGCCTGCCTGCCGCCAAAAGCCGAGACGTACGCCGAGCGCGCCACCTGCAATCATTTCAAGTTTTGTGAATGCAACCTGTCATCATTCCCTTAAGCTTTGATTAAATTTCTAAACAAAGTCCTGCTGAATCGGGTGGATGACGAAAGGCAGGCTGCGTTTTCTCTTTCCACCCGGTCACGAATCCACGAAAATGCAGATATGGCCATCAAGCAACTCTCCGAAACCCTGATCAACCAGATCGCCGCCGGCGAAGTCATCGAGCGACCGGCGAGTGCTGCCAAGGAACTGATCGAGAATGCTTTGGACGCCGGCGCGACACGAATTGAGATTGCGACCGCCGGCGGCGGCAAAGCGCTGTTGCGGGTCAGCGACAACGGCGCCGGCATGGAGCAGGCGGATCTGGAGCTGGCAGTCAGGCGGCACTGCACCTCGAAGATATCGGACACGCTGGAGGATATCCGCACGCTCGGTTTCCGCGGCGAGGCCCTGCCCTCTATCGGCTCGGTGGCGAAGTTATCGATCGCCAGCCGGAAGCCCGGCAGCGATGGCGGCGCCGAGATTGCGGTCGCCGGCGGCAGGGTCCTGCACCTGCGTCCGGTAGCGGCCAATCCCGGCACGATCGTCGAGGTGCGCGACCTGTTTTTCGCAACGCCGGCGCGGTTGAAATTCCTGAAGACGGAGAAGGCCGAGGCTGCCGCGATCAGCGAAGTCGTCAAACGTATGGCGATCGCCTTTCCGCAGGTGCGTTTCGTGCTCTCCGGCAGCGACCGTTCGACACTGGAATTTCCGGCCACCGGCGACGATCACCTCGCCCGCATGGCGCAGGTGCTCGGTCACGAGTTCAAGGACAACGCCATCGAGCTCGACGCCCTGCGCGAAGATGTGAGCTTGACCGGCTTTATCGGCGTGCCAACCTTCAATCGCGGCAACTCGGCGCATCAATATGCCTTCGTCAACGGCAGGCCGGTGCAGGACAAGCTGATCCTGTCAGCGATCCGCGGCGCCTATGCCGAGACAATACCTTCCGGGCGCTATCCCGTCGCCGTTCTTTCCATCAGGCTCGACCCGGCTCTGGTCGACGTCAACGTGCATCCGGCGAAATCCGATGTCCGCTTCCGCGATCCGGGCCTGGTGCGCGGCCTGATCGTCGGCGCCATCCGCGAGGCTTTGGCGCGTGAAGGCGATCGGGCCGCAACGACGGGCGCCGACGGCATGCTTCGAGCCTTCAGCCCCGGTCGTTCAGGCTTCCAGCCCGCATGGCGGCCGTCGACACCATCAGCACCATGGACGCCAGAGGCTTCGCCTTCGCGGCCCTATCAGCCCGCGGCAACGAACGGACATGGATTCGGCGAGCGACCTCAGACCGCCTTCGATGGCCTCGCCATGCCGACCGCACGCGCCGAAACCGCCGCACCCATCGAGCCTGCACGGGCGGAGGAGCCGGCTCGGTTCCCCCTCGGTGCGGCCCGGGCGCAATTGCATGAGAACTACATCGTCGCCCAGACCGACGACGGCCTCGTCATTGTCGACCAGCATGCAGCGCATGAGCGGCTGGTGTTCGAGGAAATGCGCAAAGCGCTGCATTCCAAGCGGCTGTCTTCGCAGGTCTTGCTGATCCCGGAGATCGTCGATCTGCCGGAAGAGGATTGCGACCGGCTGATGGTGTTTGCCGACGAGCTTGGCGAACTTGGCCTTGCCATAGAGCGGTTTGGTCCCGGAGCCATTGCGGTGCGTGAGACGCCGGCGATGCTCGGCGAGGTGGATGCTCAAGGGCTGATCCGACAGTTGGCTGATGAGATTGCCGAGTGGGAGACCGCCTCGGGCCTTGCCGCCAAGCTGGAATATGTCGCCGCCACCATGGCCTGCCACGGTTCGGTGCGCTCCGGCCGAAGGCTGAGGCCGGAGGAAATGAACGCGCTGCTCCGTCAAATGGAGGCAACGCCCGGCTCGGGGCAGTGCAATCACGGCCGGCCGACCTATATAGAGTTGAAGCTCTCGGACATCGAACGGTTGTTCGGACGAAGCTGAGAGCAGATACGATCGAAAGAGCTGGAAAAGTCCAGCCTGCCGGGGTATGGCAAACAGATGACAGAGATCGGGGACGGCATCAGATGAATCTTTTTGAGGGACATGGAAACCGCGAGGCGAAGATTCGCTATCTCGACGGCGACTTCCAAATCCTCATGCCCGGCTCCTATGTCGTCTGCGCCATGACCGGCAAGCACATCGCGCTCGATGAGCTGCGCTACTGGAGCGTCGCCCGGCAGGAACCCTATGCCGACGTGATATCTTCGCTGGAAGCCGAAAAGCGCGCTGGCGCGCTTCCGAACCAGAAGCGCTGATCGCTACGATCGCTATTTCAGTTTCCGTCCTTCCCGTAACCGCCGTTCGCGGGCGGCTGCGATCGCGCGGTCGATGATCAAAGCCGGCGCGCGGCGATCGTCGAAGACCATGTCGATCTCGATGACACGGCTCGCCTGTAACAGCTCGTCGGCCCGGCCGTGATGGCCGATCAGGCGGACATAATCCTTGGAGGTGGTGACGATCTCCAGGCCTTCCCGGGCGGCGATATCGAGAATATCGGCTATCTCGTCTTCGCCCAGATGTTCATGATCGCCGAAGGTGCGACTAACGGCGATGCTGCCCCCCAGCGACTCGACCGTGCGGAAAAACTTGGTGGGGTCGGCAATGCCGGCAAAGGCGAGGACATTGCGCCCGCTCAGATCCTCCTGGCCGCGCACCTTGACCGATGCCGCGAAAAACGGCTTTCCAGCCCTCGCCGCCATGCGCACGAGCCGGTCGGCGGCATTGCCTTGGCCGACTTTCAGCAGCGCCGAGGCATAGCGCAACTGTGTCCTCAACGGCGCACGCACCGGCCCACCGGGAACGAGATGGCCATTGCCGATGCCTCTTGTGGCGTCGATGACGACCAGAGCATAGTCGATGGCAAGTTGCGCGCTCTGGAAACCGTCGTCCATGATGATGAGATCGGCGCCTTCGCGCACCAGCCGCTCCGCCCCGTCCGAACGGCGGCGGGAGATCACCGTCAATGCCTCACGGGCAAGCAGCAGCGGCTCGTCGCCGACCGCGGTGGCGTGATGGTGGTCTGGATCGACCACCGTCGTGACATCCAGCGAGCCGCCATAACCACGGCTGAGGAAGCCCGGCTTCAATCCCTTTGCCTTGGCGGCACGGGCTATCGCCAGCGCTGTCGGCGTCTTGCCGGCGCCGCCCACCGTGAAATTGCCAACGCAGATGACGGGTACGGGTACGGAAGCGCGGCGACCATGCGCCATGCGATAGCCGGCGATGCGGCCGTATACAAAGGAAAAGGGCGAAAGCCCCCAAGCGCGCCAATCCGGCTTCCGCCACCAGAACGGCGGTGCTTCCGATACCATAATCTAATCCCGCCTCGCGCCTCTTATGCCCATGCGATATCAGCAAGGCGGCAAGAAAAGGCAGATCGGATGAAAAAGCAAGCCTTCGCCTTGGTTAGACCGGCTGGGCAACGGGCAACAGGCTTTCCAGCTCGGTAATGTCATTGAGGCAATAATCGGAGGCGGCAGCAAGCGATTCACGCGAACCGGTGCCGGTCAACACCCCGATCCTCAAACCCGCACCGGCATTGTGCCCCATGTGCAGATCGTGATTATTGTCGCCGACGACGGCGATTTGCGCGGGGGAAAGCCCCGTCGCCTCGCAGAAACCGAGCACCATGCCGGGCTCTGGCTTGGTTCCGAAACCGCTGTCGTAACCAGCAATATAATCGAGATAATCGAGAAAGCCGAAGCGGCGTGCCGTCTGGCGAATAGAGCGCTCATTGTCGCTGGAGGCAACACCGAGCCTGTAGCCGCGCCCGTGCAGGCGATGGAAGAAACCGGCGAGATCGGTGACCGGCGCGGAGAAGTCGGCGGCGTGCGAAAACAGCGCATCGAGTTTTTCCGTCAGCTCCACCACGTCCATCGCAGAGCCGGCGGCGACAAGGCCTTCCGAAATCTGGCGAGTATTGCCGGCGGCAAGCAGGCTGTCAGGCACGATATGGCCGGTGACCGGGTCCATGCCGCAGGCCAAAAGCAAATGATCGGCAAGTAGGAGGTCACCCTGGGCCGCAATGCTGGCAAGTTCGCGATTAACCGGCAACCAGCTCGCGTCATAGTCGAGCAGCGTGCCGTCCTTGTCAAAGAGAATGCCCTCGATCGCGTCTAGTTTGAGTGACGTCATGTAGTGCCCTTATCCCTGCGCCATCGTCTTCGGCAGCAACCGTGCCTTTACCGTCAGTGGGTTGATGTAGGGTTCCAATCCCTTGATGGTCGCCGCCAGCGCCCCGCGCATCTCGTGCACGGCGGCGTAACCGGCGTCGATCATGCCGCGCCGCGCCGGATCGTTGGTCAGCAGGTAATGCACGCCCCTCGCCAGCATTTCGGTGTCGCGCACCATGCGGGCGCTGCCGCGGCGGGCGAGCAATTGATAGGAGTCGCGGAAATTCTGGACATGACCGCCGGTCAGGATAGCGCAACCCAGCATGGCCGGTTCCAGAGGGTTTTGTCCGCCCTCATTGTACAGCGACTTGCCCATGAAGGCGACTTCGGTCATGCGCAGATAGAGGCCCATTTCGCCGATCGTGTCGCCGAGGAAGACATCGACATCGGGCGACAGCACATCGTTGCGGGTGCGGCGCGCCACTTTCAGTCCCTGCTCGACGAGCATTGCTTCGATCGCGTCGCAACGTTCGGGATGGCGCGGCACTATGATGGTCAATTGGCCGTTATGCTCCTTCAGCGTCTTATGGACGATGGCGGCAGCATTCTCTTCGCCCTCGAAGGTGGAGACGGCAGCCCAGGTCTTGCGCCCGCCGATCTGCTTCATGTAGCGGGCAAGGGTCGGCGCGTCGTAGGGCGGGGCGTCGGTATCCACCTTGAGATTGCCGGACTTGAGCACCTGCCGCGCACCGAGATCGCGATAACGCTCGGCATCAAGATCGGATTGCGCGACGACCAGCGCCAGGTTTTCGAACAGCGCTTCCGAGAGCGACGGATGCTGGCTCCAGCGGGCAAAAGAGCGATCCGACAAGCGGGCATTCACGAGGATCTGCGGGATGCGCCGGCGGCCGAGCTCCATGATGGTCATCGGCCAGATCTCGGATTCGGCGATGATGGTGCAATCAGGCTGCCAATAATCGAGGAAGCGGCTGACGGACGGCTTCAGGTCGAGCGGCACATATTGGTGGATGACCTCGTCGCCAAGGCGCTCCTGGGTCACCTTGGCCGAGGTGATGGTTCCCGTGGTCAGAATAACGTGGATGTCGCGACGGCGAATTTCGCGGATCAGCGGAACGACCGCCGAGGTCTCGCCGACGCTTGCGGCATGAAACCAGACGAGCGGCCCTTGTGGACGATTGGCGCTGGCATAGCCGAAACGCTCCAGCCGACGGGAGCGGTCTTCCTTGCCCTTGGCGGCGCGGACGGTAAGGTAAGTCCCGACAAGGGGATAGACCGCAATCCCGCCAAAGCGGTAGGCACCCAAAGCGAGGCGCGCCCTAGCGCTACTCATCTCGATTGCCTCCGATCCAAGGTGATCGTCATCGATGCCAAATCCCAATTATTTCACGGCCGAATGTTCGGCCGATTCTTCGTTCTGATTGCGTCAAAAATACTACGCCATAGCCGGATTAAAAAACGACGATGCCCGTCCGGACGGGAATATCAAATATTAAATGCGACCTCAGGAGGAAGCCTTGTCCTGCGGATCGAGCAAACGATGCAGATGGACGATGAAATAACGCATGTGAGCGTTGTCGACGGTCTGCTGCGCCTTCGACTTCCAAGCGGTCAGCGCACTCGCATAATCGGGATACATGCCGACAATGTCGAGTTCGTTCAGATTGCGGAATTGTACTTCCTCGAGGTTTTCCAATTCCCCGCCGAAGACGAGGTGCAAGAGCTGCTTTTTGTCGCTGGTATCAGTCATTTTCGTCTCTTTCTGCTGTCGTCCCCCTCCACTCTTCCTGTGCGGGATTTTGACCAAAAGGTCAACCGTTTCGTCTGTGGGAGAGCTGGCGTAGGAATTGCGGCAGCCGTGCCGCCGGAGCGCCGCAGAGTTCGTCATGCGAGACCTCCGCGCGATTGTAGTTGAGCGGATGGCCGAAGAGATCGACCAGCGCCCCGCCTGCCCGCTCCAAAATGAGGTCGGCGGCTGCGAGATCCCAATCATGGGAGTTGCGTTTGACGATCGTCCCTTCCAGCCGGCCGTCGGCCACCATGGCGAGGCGATAGGCGAGCGACGGCACATGCTTTGCCCGTTCGATCGTCTTGCGGAAATCCGGATCGAAGCCGCTCAACATATCCTCACCGGCGGCGAGCCTGTGGATATCGTGTTCCGGCCTGACGGAAACCGCGATCGGTTCGCCGTTCTTCAGCGCCGGGCCATCGGCCGTTGCAACGAACAGCTCCTCCAATGCCGGCGCGTAGAGGACGCCCGCGGTCGGGCGCCCGGCGGTCACCACGGCAACACTGATGCACCAAAGCTCAAGCCCCGACAGAAACCCGCGTGTGCCGTCGATCGGATCGACAACGAAGACGGTCGAATGCGACAGCCGCTCGGCATCGTCGTCGGTCTCTTCCGAAAGCCAGCCATAGTCCGGTCGCGCGGGACGCAGGATGGAGGCAAGCTTCTCGTTGGCCGCGAAATCGGCGGCGCTGACGGGGGAGCGCCCCTCGTTCTTCCACCAGACCTCAGGCGATTGGCGGAAGAAGCTGAGAGCGATATTGCCTGCCTGGCGTGCCGCTTCAACGATCAGATCGAGATCGCTCAATTGGCCGACTGCGTCTCTATCGCTCATTCCGAATTCCAATCTCCGCCTCAGCGCCCAGCCAGCGTCATGCCCTCGATGGCGAGCGTCGGAGCCGCGACGCCGAAATCGCGGTCAATATCGTTTGCCGGCGTCAGGCGCATGAACATGTCCTTGAGGTTGGAGGCGATCGTCACCTCCGACACCGGAAACGTCAATTCGCCATTCTCGATCCAGAAACCGGTAGCGCCCCGGCTGTATTCGCCAGTGATCATATTGACGCCGTGGCCGATCAGTTCGGTGACGTAGAAACCATTGCCGACATTGCGGATCAGCTCTTCCGGCGAAATATCACCAGGCTCCAGCGCCAGATTGGTGGAGGACGGAGAAACGGCCGTGCCGCCACGGGCACCGCGCCCATTCGTTCTGAGACCGCCGATCTCGCGTGCAGCCGACGTGGACAGGAACCAATGCTTCAGCACGCCATCTTCGATCATCACCAGGCGCTTGCCCGAAACGCCTTCGCCATCGAAGGGACGCGAGGCCGGGCCGCGCACGATCAAGGGATCGTCCGTAATCGACAGGCCGGCCTTCAGCACCTGCTCGCCCATCTTGTCGCGCAGGAAACTGGTCTTGCGTGCGACGGATGCGCCGTTGATCGCGCCGGCGATATGACCGACGAAGCCGCGCGCCACGCGCGGATCGAAAACGACCGTCACATCCTTGCCGGTCGGCACCTGGCGCGGATTGATGCGCTTGACCACCCGCTCGCCGGCGCGGCGACCGATATCCTCGGCTGCGTCCAACTCGGCGAAATAAAGGCGGCTGTCGAAATCGTAATCACGCTCCATGCCGGTGCCTTCACCGGCGATGACACTGACGGAGCGGCTGAAGCGCGAACCCATATAATGGCCGGCGAAACCATGGGACGTGGCAAGCACCATGCCGCCCATGCCGGCGGATGCGCCTGCGCCCGAGGAATTGCTCACGCCGGGAACGGCGAGCGCTGCCTCTTCCATCGCAAGGGCTGCCTCGCGCAGTTGAACCGACGAGACCTCGGTCGGATCGAAAAGTTCGAGATCGGGATAGGTCTTGGCAAGATCGGCTTCATCGGCAAGGCAGGCGAACGGATCTTCCGGCGAGACCTTTGCCATGGCGACGGCGCGTTCAGCCAGCGCCTGGAGGTCGAAGCCGGGATTGGCCGAGACGTTGGCGACACGGTTGCCGACAAACACCCTCAGTGAAAAATCGTCGCTTTCGGAGGATTCGGTGCCTTCGACCTTGCCGAGGCGGACGCTGACGGATTGCGCCCGCGAGCGCACGACGACGGCATCGGCCGCATCCGCACCGGCTTTCCGGGCGAGGTCGATCAACTGGCTGGCGCGGGAAAGCAGAGTGGCGGAATCGATTTCTGAAGACATGATTTGGCCTTTCCTTCGCGTTCCATTTATTGTGCACTACATAAAGCATCAAGGGCGGCCACGCCGATTCTTGTCCGAATGTCTTCACGCATGGTTGTTTCTGATGACTATGCGCTGCAACACCGCCTGCCCACAGGAAGAAACAGACGATGTCCGCGCCGAATGCCCTCTTTACCGAAACCCTGATGCTGCTCGGAGGCGCCGTCGTCACGGCGCCGATCTTCAAGAAATTGGGGCTTGGCACCGTACTCGGCTATCTCGCCGCCGGCGTCGTCATCGGGCCAGTGCTGCACGGCATCGGCGATGGCGAATCCGTGTTTGCCGTCGCCGAACTCGGCGTCGTCTTCCTACTGTTCATCATCGGCCTGGAGTTGAAACCATCGCGCCTGTGGCAGATGCGGCGCGACATTTTTGGCCTCGGCACGGCGCAGGTGGTCCTGAGCGGACTGGCGCTGACGCTCGCCGCTTATCTCGCTCACATTGCCGGCTGGCGCGGCAGCATCATCGTCGGCTTCGGCTTGGCGCTCTCCTCCACGGCCTTTGCCATGCAGATCCTCGAGCAGGAAGGCGACGTCAACACCAAATACGGCCAGCGTTCCTTTTCCATGCTGTTGCTGCAGGATCTGGCGATCGTGCCGCTGCTTGCCCTGGTCACTGTTCTTGGCGGGCCGACGCAGGCTTCCAATCCGGTCCTGGACCTTGCCATCGCCGTCGGCGCCGTCGCGGCAATGATCATTGCCGGACGTTACCTGCTGACGCCGCTGTTCCAGGTCATTGCCCGCACCGGCGCACGCGAGGCGATGATTGCCGCCGCCCTGCTCGTCGTCATGGGATCGGCGACGCTGATGCAGCTTGCCGGCCTCTCCATGGCGATGGGGGCCTTTCTCTCCGGCGTGATGCTCGCCGAATCCTCCTATCGCCATGAGCTGGAGGCCGATATCGAGCCTTTCCGCGGCGTGCTGCTCGCCATCTTCTTCATCGCCGTCGGCCTGTCGCTCAAACTGGATGTCATCGCCGACAATTGGGCGCTGATCGTGCTTGCCGTGCCGGTCGTCATGGTCATCAAGGGCGTGATCATCTATGCGCTCTGCCGTGTGACCGGTTCGTCGCATGACGATGCCATCCGCATCGCCTGCCTGCTTCCCCAGGGGGGTGAATTCGGTTTCGTGCTGTTTAGTGCAGCCAGCGTTGGCGGCGGGCTCTTCTCCGCCAGCACGGCCTCATTGCTAATCGCGATCGTAACGCTCTCCATGGCGCTGACGCCGCTCGGTGCAGCGCTTTCGAAGCGCATGCTGACCGGCGATGGGCATGAGGAGCTGGACGAGGATTTCGAGGGTGCCGGCTCCGACGTGCTGATGATCGGCTTCTCGCGTTTCGGCCAAATCGCCGCGCAGATCCTGCTGGCCGGCGGCCGCGATGTCACCGTCATCGACTTTTCCGCCGATCGCATCCGCCAGGCCTCCAACTTCGGCTTCCGCATCTATTTCGGCGACGGCACCCGCAAGGACGTGTTGCGTTCGGCCGGCATCGACCGCGCCAAGCTGGTCGTCGTCAGCACGCATCAGCGCGAAATCACCGACAAGATCGTCGAACTCGTGCAGACGGATTATCCGCATGCCCGCATCTTCGTCCGTTCCTACGACCGTATTCACTCGATCGCGCTGCGCAACAAGGGCGTCGATTTCGAGCTGCGCGAAACGCTGGAATCCGGCCTGCTCTTCGGCCGCCGCACGCTGGAAGCCCTCGGTGTCAGCGAAGCCGACGCCTTCGAGATCGGTGAGGATATCCGCAAGCGTGACGAACAGCGGCTGGTGCTGCAGGTCAGCGAAGGATTGCAGGCCGGGCGCGACATGCTCTATTCACGGCCGGTCAGGCCGGAACCGCTGGTCAAACCAAAACGCAGCGCCGATGTTTTCAGCGACGACGACGATCTCTCCATGCCGGCGGAGGAGCCGGAACGAGCTTAGTTCTTTGCAGTGATCACCCGATCGAGGGCGAATTTGAGCTCTTCCTTGACGCTGGCGGACATGGCGAGGATATCGCGGGCCTTCAAAAAATCGAGCACGCCGGTGCGGCCGATTGGCGGGCGCAGGAATATCTGCGGTGAAAGCAGCCGCAGCTTCAGCGCGATATTGGACTGCATCGTCAGTTGCCCGGCACCGAACAGGCTCTCGATACGGTTCGGAATATGGGTGCCGTCGCCATCCGGCCCGCCTACAACGTCGATGCCGATGATGATGTCGGCAAGTCCGGCCAGATGCTCGTAGGGCACCGGATTCATGATGCCGCCATCGATCATGACGCGGTCGCCGACCTTGACCGGCATGAAGACGGCGGGAATGGCGGCGGAGGCAGCCAGGACCGGGAAAAGCTCGCCTTTTTCGGTCACCACCTCGGTCTGATCATAATAATCCGTCGTCACCACCTTTAGCGGGATATGCAGCTCGGAGAAATCTTCCGGAAAGGTTGAAGGCAAGAAAGCGCGCAGGATGCGTTCGAGATTGAACTGGCCGATCCGGAAGCTACGCATGTTCGGGGGCCGCAGACTCCACATCTTGTTCAGCACAGCCGGGCGGTTGCCCACCGTGGCGAGCGTATAGTCGCGGATTTCCGCACCGCTCATGCCAGCCGCCATGGCAGCGCCCATGATCGAGCCGATAGAGGCGCCGGCGATCGCGACCGGTCGGATGCCGAGTTCATCTAGCGCCTCGATGATATGAATATGGGCAAGGCCACGGGCACCGCCGCAGCCAAAGGCGACCGCGACGCTCGGCGTGCTGGATGTCGCGAGCGTATAATCGCTCCCAACAAAATCGGCATAGTCGCCCATGATCCTCTCCTTCCGCCACTAGGCCTGTCGAGGCTGATAACGGAAGAAATGCATCTTGCTGTCGCCGAAGGTCCGCTCTTCCAGGAAGAGAAAATCCGGCGCGACGGAAACCGTGACGTCGGCGCGTTCCTCGAGGATTGCCAAGGCTCCCGGTACCAGCCAGCCGCCGGCAGCGGCAGCGGCGAAGGCCTTCTCGCCCAGACCCTTGCCATAGGGCGGGTCGGCGAAGAGAAAATCGAAAGGCTCCAGATTGCCGACGCTGCCGAGATCGGTGGCGTCCCGCCGCAGCATGCGCGTGCGGCCGTGCAGGCCAAGCGCGTCGATATTTTCCCAAAGCAGGCCACGGCCTTCGACGCTGCTTTCGACGAAAAGCACATGGCGGCAACCGCGCGAAGCGGCTTCGAGCCCGACCGCGCCGGTGCCGGCAAAGACATCCATCATCCGCGTGCCATCGATGGCCTCGGGATAGGCATGGCTCAAGATATTGAAAAGGCTCTCGCGCGTGCGGTCCGCCGTCGGACGAATGTCGTTCGACTTCGGCACCGCAAGCGACCGACCGCGAAATTCACCGCCGACGATCCGCACCGCGCGTCAACCTCTTCCGCCCTTGGGGCCACCCCTGCCGGGGCCGCCACGACCGGGACCGCCGCGACCCGGGCCGCCAGACGGACGGCCTGTGCCACCGGGTTTACCGCCAAAGCCGCGCGAGCCGCCTTTTCCACCCGGTTTGCCGCCAAAGGACTTGCCGCCGCCCGGCTTCTTGCCGAAGGGCTTGCCGGCCGGCCGGTCCCCGTAGGAACGCTCGCCCTGCGGACGGTCACCCATGGGCCGATCACCGCGCGTGGGCCGATCACCACGCGGCGGGCGATCGCCGCGAGGACGTTCGGAGCGCTGTTCGCCGCCGAAAGACTTGGCCCGCGGACGCTCGTCTCCCTCAGCACGCGGCCGCCGGTCGCCGCGGGGTTTATCGCCATATGGACGATCGCCACGCGGTTTGTCGCCGAAAGAACGCTCTCCACGGGGCGGACGATCTCCGAAGGAGCGTTCGGAACGGCCTTCTCCCTGGAAGGATTTCGTACGGGGGCGATCACCGCCCTCGGGACGCGAGCCGCGTTCACCGCGCGGACGATCGCTAAACGGGCGCTCGCCGCGAGGACGGTCGCCAAACGAACGATCCCCGCGGGCGGGACGGTCGCCCTGCGGCCGATCACCTCGGGGACGATCACCAAAGGTTCGGTCATCCCGGGAGCGCTTGCGATCAAAGCCCTCGTCGTCGCGCGACTTGCGTGGTGCGACCTCGCTCGAACGGATCCACTCGCCATCCCCCTCGTCGACGCGGTTGATCCGAACGCGTGGGCCTTCGTCCGGGCGATCGAAGCCGCTACGCTGCGGGCGTTCCACTTCGCCGCGCTTTGCGGCGGTCCTTGCATTCTTGGCAGCCTTTGCAGCAGCCTTTTCGCCGAGCGGACGGGCACCAGGCGCCATCCAGACATTCGCGCTCCGACGCGGACCCAGCGGCTGGCGCTTCGGCCGGTCGTCGTCCTTGTGGCCGGCTTCGCGGCGCCCCTCATCCCGGCGGTCATCGCGCTTGGTGTCGAGACGGCTCAGGGCGCGCTCGCGCTTATCCTCGGGGCGCTCGCGACGCGGGCGCTCTTCCTTGGCCGCGCGAGCAGGCTTCGCCTCCGGCTCATCCTCGGCGGCAACGGCCGAGCTATTGTAAAGCGGCGCGTCGAAATTCGCCTTGGCGTCTTCCACCAGGCGGGGACCGAGCTGATCGCGCAGCGTGCGGCCACGCACTTCCAACACCCGGCCTTCCGGAAGCTCGCCGAGCTGGAAAGGGCCGTAGGAGATACGGATCAGGCGGTTGACCTCGAGGCCGAGCGCGCCGAGCACATTCTTGATTTCGCGGTTCTTGCCTTCGCGCAAGCCCATCGTGATCCAGACGTTGGACCCTTGCGTGCGGTCGAGCGTCGCCTCGATCGAGCCGTAGAGCACGCCGTCGACGGCGATGCCTTCCCGCAGCTTGTCCAGCGCTTCCTGATCGATCTCGCCGTGGGCGCGCACGCGATAGCGACGCAACCAGCCGGTGGTCGGCAGTTCCAGCACGCGGGCAAGGCCGCCGTCGTTGGTCAGCAGCAGCAGGCCTTCGGTGTTGATGTCGAGGCGGCCGATCGACATGACGCGCGGCAGCTCTTCCGGCAGGTTGTCGAAGACGGTCGGACGTCCTTCCGGATCGGCATTGGTGGTCACGAGGCCCGCCGGCTTGTGATAGAGCCACAGGCGCGTGCGCTCGATGCCGCGGATCGGCACGCCATCAACTTCGATCTTGTCGGCGAGCGTCACGTTGACCACCGGCGTATCCAGCAGCACGCCGTTCAGCTTCACACGGCCGTCCATGATCATGCGCTCGATGTCACGGCGCGACGCCACGCCGGCGCGCGCCATTACCTTGGAAATGCGTTCCGCTTTTCCATCCCCGCCTTCTGCCTCTGCCGCCACTTTGGCGGACACAGCCTTCGTCGGCTTGGCGTCATCGCGCGTCTTCGTCTGCTTGTCGCGGGTAAAGGGTTTGGACCCAGGCCGCTTGGGCTTGTCATTCATTGTCATTTGTTGTTTGCCTGAATTTTTAAGGCGTGTTCCTATCAGGTCACGCCCCCGCGGTTAAGTGGAAAATCTTAAATGGTGAATACAAATCACTTCATGGAGCTGGCGCTCGCCGAAGCGCGAAGCGCCGGCGCGCGCGGTGAAGTGCCTATCGGAGCCGTCCTCGTGGTCGACAATGCCGTTGTCGCCAAGGCCGGCAACCGCACCCGAGAGCTCAACGACGTCACCGCGCATGCCGAAATCGCCGTGATCCGCATGGCCTGCGAGGCACTCGGCCAAGAGCGGCTGACGGGTGCAGATCTCTATGTAACGCTGGAGCCGTGTACCATGTGCGCGGCCGCCATCTCGTTTGCCCGCATCCGCCGCCTTTATTACGGCGCGGAAGATCCGAAAGGCGGCGGCGTCGACAACGGCGTGCGCTTCTATCGCCAGCCAACCTGTCATCACGCGCCGGAAGTCTATTCGGGCATGGCCGAGCGGGATGCGGCCGATATTCTCAGGGAATTCTTCCAACAAAAACGCGTGGAAGACTAAAAAGCGGCTGATTTAACCGCCGCTTCAGCTAGAAAGACTTATTGGAAAGGCTTCCACCAACTGCTGTTGCTGGACTGCTGAGCGGCCTCGGCGTCCTTCTTGCGCTGCTTTTCCTTCTTGCTCTCGGGGGTGCCGAGATCGTTGAGAGCAGCCTCGTCGGAGACCTGGCGGTATTGCTGCGGCGGATCGATCAGGTAGCGGCGCTGATCGATATAGGTGCCGTCCTGATCCTGGCGCGCGGCCCGATAGGCGGCGGTCTGCTGCGCTTCGCTCACGCGGTTGCGGCCACTGTCGGCCTGAGCGAGCGGAGAGCGATAGTTAACATTGTTCTTGTTCTGATCGGCTTCCTCCGCCAGGCGCTTGCGCGAATCTTCCGGCGATTCCAGCCAGGCCGGATTATCCTTGCTGGCCAGCGACTGCTGCGGCGAGGTCAGGTTTTCCCTGTCGTTCTGGGCCGGAAGCACCAGGCCCGGGCGGTTCGGATATTTTACGCCCTTGTCCTTCGGCGTGGCCGCCGAAACGGATGCGATGTCGCTGATATCATCGAAGAGCTGTTCGCCGGCGGTCTTGTCCGTGCCGTAGCGCGGGCCGCTCATGCAGCCGGACATCAGACCGCAGCCAATCACGAGTGCCGCCAAGCTGACGCCGACACGAATCCTATGTATCGCTCTCATGAATACCCTTCCCAGCTACGCCGGTGCAACTATCGCAGAACCCCATTTCACGGCAACTGCCGCAAAAATCGGGCCATTTTCAGGCAGCTTTTACCGGATGAACGCCTCAAAGGCAATTCACCCGGTAATTTTCTTCAGTTGACAGCCATCAATTCGCGCAGAGCGGCCGCATCACGCGCAGAGACGTCGGGATATTCCGGATCGGAACCGACATCGGTGGTGATGCGCCAGGAGCGGGCGCACTTGCGGCCTTCGGCCAGCTTCGGCACGACACTTACCTTGGCGGCATCATCCAGGCGGAAGGCATCGGCGGGGCCTTCGCCGCCATTGATGGCGATATCGGAGGTGATGCAGATTTCCGAGAAATCCTGTCCTTCCAGCACCTTCAGTAGCTCCGGATCGGCGATATAGACGACGGGCGCGGCTTCCAGCGAGGAGCCGATGCGCTTGTCCTTGCGCTCGATTTCGAGAGCTCCGGTGACGACGCTGCGCACTGCGCGGATCTTTCTCCACTTCTCGGCCAGCGCCTCGTTCTTCCATTCGCCGGGAACGGTGACGAACTGTTCGAGATGCACCGAGACCGCCTGTGGATTACGCGACAGCCATGCTTCTTCCGTCGTGAACGGCAGCATCGGCGCCAGCCAAGTCACCATGCAATCGAAGATCGTGCGGATGACGGCAAGCGCTGCGCGGCGGCGCAGGCTCGACGGCGCATCGCAATAAAGCGCATCCTTGCGGACATCGAAATAGAAAGCCGAAAGCTCGACATTCGAGAAATCGATGAGGGCGCGGGCGATCCGCTTGAAGTCGAAGGCATCATAGCTTTCGCGCACGAGCTCATCGAGTTCCGCAAGACGGTGCAGCATGAGCTGCTCGAGCTCCGGCATCTCGGCACGGGCGATCACCTCGCCCTTGTCATGCGCGAGCGTGCCGAGCATCCAGCGGATGGTGTTGCGCAGCTTGCGATAGGCATCAATATTGGTCTGGATGATCGTCTTGCCGACGCGCAGATCCTCGGCATAATCCGACGTCATGACCCATAGACGCAGGATGTCGGCGCCGGCGTCCTTCATCACCTCCTGCGGCGAGGTGACATTGCCCTTGGACTTCGACATCTTCTCGCCCTTCTCGTCCATGGTGAAACCATGGGTAAGAACGGTATCGTAAGGCGCGCGGC
Source organism: Rhizobium sp. NXC24 (assembly GCF_002944315.1). Lineage (NCBI taxonomy): Bacteria > Pseudomonadati > Pseudomonadota > Alphaproteobacteria > Hyphomicrobiales > Rhizobiaceae > Rhizobium > Rhizobium sp. NXC24. Next base: position 821,161 of record NZ_CP024311.1, on the reverse strand, counting down.
CGCGCGTCGCGGCGCTTTCGAGCAGCGACGAATGGAACCAGCCGCGATGCTGGTCCGAGCCTTCCAGATAAAGGTCCGCCGGCCATTTCAGGTCCGGACGGTCTTCCAGCGTGAAGGTATGGGTCGAGCCCGAGTCGAACCAGACGTCGAGGATGTCCATGACCTGCGTCCAGGGCTCGTTGGCCTTTTCGCCGAGGAAGCGCTCGCGCGCGCCTTCGGCGAACCAGGCATCGGCGCCTTCCTTTTCGAAAGCATCGAGGATGCGGGCATCGACGCCCTCGTCTTGCAGGATTTGGCCCTCGTCATCGACGAAGATGCAGATCGGCACGCCCCAGGCGCGCTGGCGCGACAGAACCCAGTCCGGCCGCTGCTCGATCATGGCGCGCAAGCGGTTCTGGCCCGCGGCGGGCACGAAACGCGTATCGTCGATCGCTTTCAGGGCGCGCGAACGCAGCGTCGTGCCGTCAGCAAGGTCCTTGTCCATATAGACGAACCATTGCGGCGTGTTGCGGAAGATGACCGGCTTCTTCGAGCGCCAGGAATGCGGATAGGAATGCTTCAGCCGTCCGCGCGCAAAGAGCGTGTTCGTCTCGATCAGTGCCTTGATGACCAGATCGTTGGCATTGCCCTTCTTGCCGTTGTCGTCCATGACGCGGCCGCCGTCGAAGCCGGGGGCGTCGGCCGTGTAGAAGCCGGCATCATCGACCGGGAACGGGATGCGGGAGGAGATCCCACGCGCTTCAATCTGGCGGGCATGGCTCGTCCAGGCGTCGAAGTCCTCGCGGCCATGGCTTGGGGCGGTGTGCACGAAGCCGGTACCGGCATCGTCGGTCACATGATCGCCATCGAGCAACGGAACCTTGAAGTCGTAGCCGAGCGACGCCAACGGATGGGCGCAGATGCTCGCACCAAGCTCATCAGCGGTCACATCGCGCAGGCGCTTGAACTGCAGCTTCGCCTTGGCGAAGGATTCCTCGGCAAGCTTGTCGGCAAAGATCAGCTTTTCGCCTGGGCGCGGACCGAAATCATTGGCGGCTTCCGTCACCTCGTACAGGCCGTAGGAAACCCGCGACGAATAGGAGATCGCCCGGTTGCCGGGGATCGTCCAGGGCGTCGTGGTCCAGATGACGACGAAGGCATCGGCGAGCGCCGCCGGACCTTCGACGACCGGGAACTTCACCCAGATCGTATCGCTCTCGACATCGGCATATTCGACTTCGGCTTCCGCCAGTGCCGTACGCTCGACCACCGACCACATGATCGGCTTGGAGCCGCGATAGAGCTGACCGCTGCGGGCGATCTTCAAGAGCTCGCCGGCGATGCGGGATTCGGCGTGGAAGTTCATCGTCAGATAGGGATTGTCGAAATCACCGACGATGCCGAGACGGCGGAATTCCTCGGACTGGATCTTGATCCAGCCTGAGGCGAAGTCACGGCATTCCTGGCGGAATTCGTTGACCGGGACTTCGTCCTTGTTCTTGCCCTTCTCGCGGTATTTTTCCTCGATCTTCCATTCGATCGGCAGACCGTGGCAGTCCCAACCCGGAACATAATTGCTATCATAGCCGCGCATCTGGAACGAGCGGGTGATGACGTCCTTAAGGATCTTGTTCAGCGCGTGGCCGATATGGATGTTGCCGTTGGCATAGGGCGGACCGTCATGCAGCACGAATTTTTCGCGGCCGGCGGCGGAAGCGCGCAGCTTCTTGTAGAGGTTCATTTCCTGCCAGCGCTTGACGAGCTCCGGCTCCTTCTGCGGCAGGCCGGCGCGCATCGGGAAGTCGGTCTCGGGCAGGTAAAGGGTTTTCGAATAGTCGATCTTTTCAGCGGTATCGGTCATTGTTCTGACAATTGCCTCGGCGTCTCGGGCGTTTCGCGCCGGAAAGGCGCAGCCATATGGGGATTTTTCGGCGGCGGAAAGCGCCTCGGGAACAGGCGCCCAAAACCCGGACCTTCCGGCCGCTTAAAGCGCGCGGAAGGCCGGGCCAATAATTCGTATCGATAGGCTCAGCCGAAATTGGGTCATGGTTGGCGGTTCATAGGCGTTTTTTGCATGGAAAGAAAGAGGGATCAGCCGCCGCAGGGCATAGAAAGCCGCTGATGCTTCCACCCGCGGCCAATCGGAGCCCGCCCAATCAGGCCCGTGCCGCGTGACAATCAAGAAAAGGCGATGAACCGGTCGATATCCCCGAGCGGGCGGACGCCGGCGAGCAGCGCCCTCGCCTCCTCCTCATCCTTCCTGATCTGCGCCACCAGCGGGTCGAGGCCGTCGAACTTCAGTTCGGGCCGGAGATAACCGAAGAAAGAGACGGAACAGATCTGACCATAGAGATCGCCGCTGAAGTCGAAAACGAAGGTTTCGAGCAGCGGCGCCCCGTTGTCGGTCACCGTCGGGCGCCGGCCATAGCTGGCGACACCATCGCGAATGACGCCATCGGCGGCGCGAAAGCGCACGGCATAGATACCAGCCTTCAGCTCCGCTTCCGGTGGCAGCCGCATATTGGCGGTTGGGAAGCCCAGCGAGCGGCCGAGTTTTTCGCCGCCAATGACCTCTGCCTCGACCGTATAGCGATAGCCGAGCAGACCTGCAGCCTCCGCGACCTCGCCTTCCACCAGCAACGTCCGGATGCGGCTTGATGACACCACTTCGGCATTTTCATCGCGAAAGGCGTCGATCAGCGTCACGCCGAAGCCGTTCTTGCTGCCGGCATTCATCAGGAAGGCCGGACCGCCCTGGCGATCATGGCCGAAATGGAAATCGAAGCCGGTGACCACTTCGGAAGCATGCAGCCAGTCGATCAGAATCGAATGGACGAATTCATCGGCGGAACGCTGCGAAAAGGCCCGGTCGAAAGGATATTCAATGACGGCGTTGAAGCCGATCGCCTCGAGGAGTCGCGCCTTCAGCGGCGCCGGCGTCAGGCGGAAAACCGGCTGATCGGGCCTGAAGACGGTCCGCGGATGCGGCTCGAAGGTCAGGACCAGCGCCGGCACGCCGCGCTCCCGGGCGATCTCCAGCGCGCGATCGAGCACGGATTGATGGCCGCGATGCACGCCGTCGAAATTACCGATGGCAATGACGCCGCCTTTCAGATTGTCCGGCAGCGGTTCGCGGGTCTCATTGCGATGGAAGACGGTCATCGGCTACCACTCTCCTCAGACAAGGCGCGGCATCCACCACTTCGGCGACGCCTGTTCGCGCGCCAGGAAGGCGCCAAGCGCTGCCTCGTCGGTGTGACCGTCGACGACATATTCGCGGGCATGGATACCATGGCTTATATAAAGAAGATCGAGGCCGTAATCGAGCGCGCCGCGCACATCGGTCGGCATGCCGTCACCGATCGCGACAACACGCGACATCGGGAATTCGCCGCGCGCTTCGCGGGCCGCTGCGATCGAGGCATCGTAGATCGGCTGATGCGGCTTGCCGGCAATACGCGTCTCGCCGCCGAGCCGATCGTAATAAGCGGCCATGGCGCCGGCGCAGGGGATCATGCGGTGGCCACGCTCAACGACGAGATCGGGATTGGCGCAGATCAGCGGCACGTTGCGGGCCGACCAGGCTTTCAGCATGTCGGTATAATCGTCGGGGGTCTCGGTTTCGTCATCGAAGAAGCCGGTGCAGACGATGCATTCGGCCTCATCGGCTTCGACGCGTTCTACATCCAGCCCTTCGATAATGGCGATATCGCGCTCGGGACCGAGCAGAAATACCTTTTTTGGACCCTCGGCAATCAGGCGGCGGGTCACGTCGCCGGAGGTAACGATGCGGTCATAGGCGCTGTCGGGAACGCCGATCTGGCGCAATTGCTCGACCACTTTCGGCGCCACGCGGGGAGAATTGGTGATGAGGACGACGGTCAGCCCTTCGCCGCGCGCAGCTTCCAGCGCAACCGGCGCGTCCTCATATACCGACACGCCGTTGTGCAGCACGCCCCAGACATCACAGAGCGCGACATCATAAAGTTTGCCGATCTCGCGGAAGCTTTCGATACGCTTGCCCATGCAGTCCTCGTGGTCAAAGAAATCACGGGCTGACATTGCAAACCGGCCGGCAAATTACAAGAGCGGAGCGCAGGTTTTTGCACCGCACATAGACCGCTTCCGATTCATCCGGCGAAGCGCAGCAGGCAACCGGCCAAGGCAGATATGCCGAGTACGGTTGCCACCCCTGCCCGATGACGGAAGACGAGCACAGTGGCGAGAATGAAAAGCAGCAGCGCGGAAACATCAAGCGTAGTCCAGACCGGCCAGGCAATGCCGGCGATCGGAACGTTGGCATAGTCCCCACCCTGAATCTTGACGCGGTGGCTCAAAAGAACGAGCCGCCCGGTATCGGCGAAGAGCACATGCAGGCCAAACCAAACCGACAGATTGGCCATGACGCCGACGATCGCAGCCGTTATCGCGGCAAGAGCCGCCGACAGACCGGCGTGACCGCGCAGACGCTCGATGAAAGGGGCGCCGGCGAAAATGAAAAGAAAGCTCGGTGCGAACGTCGCCCACGCCGCGAGGCTGGCGCCGAGGAACCCTGCCGTCAACGGATCGAAGCCGAAGGGATTGCGGAAGCCGGCCATGAAGCCGACGAAACAGAGGACCAATACTAGCGGTCCTGGCGTCGTCTCCGCCAGCGCCAGACCATCCAGCATCTCGCCCGGCCGCAGCCAGGCGTAATGCTGGACAGCGGTCTGCGCGACATAGGCAAGCACGGCATAGGCGCCGCCAAAGGTAACCACTGCCATGCGGGAGAAGAAGGAGAAGATGGCGCCGAAGACATTTGTGCCGCCACTTAGCGTTTCGGCGACAATATCCTTGGGTCCATTTATGACATGGATCAGCAACAGCGGCGCCTGCCAGATCGCCAGCCAGCATAAGAGCGTGACCGCAGCGGTCCGCAGGCGGCCACTTCGCAGCGCTCCGATGCCGATATTGGTAATGGCAAGCCGAGGCAGTCGCGGCCGCCAGTGATCATCATGATAAGCGCGATAGAGAACCCGGCCATAACCCGAGAGGCCGGCCAAAAGCACCACCAGCGGAAATGGCAGATCGAAGACGAAAAGCAGAGTGAAGCTTGCGATCGCGACTGCAATATGAAAGCGGGTTCTCAGCGCCCGGCCGCTCAGCCGGATCAGCGCCTGCAGCACGATCGCCAGCACACCGGCCTTAATGCCAAAAAAGACCGTCGCAAGCAGGGTGGTATCGTGAAACAGGGCGTAGAAGGCCGATAGCGCCAGGATAACGGCGAAGCCCGGCACGATGAACAGAAGCCCCGCGATCAGGCCGCCACGGATGCCATGCAGCAGCCAGCCGATATAGGTGGCGAGCTGCTGCGCCTCCGGTCCCGGCAGCAGCATGCAATAGCTCAGTGCATGCAGAAAGCGCTCTTCATCGATCCAACGCTTCTCATCGACCAGAATGCGATGCATCAACGCGATTTGCCCGGCCGGGCCTCCGAAGCTTAATACGCCAACGCGCGCCCATACACGCGTGGCCTCACTAAGGGATGGGGTCGCGGCGAGATCGTCAACCAAAACGGTTTCACTCACGATTTTTTTGCTCCATGCGATACCCAGTCATGCTTTTCCTGCGTCGCGTCGCGCGCCCAGCGATAAAGCGCGTCATAACACAACATCCCTGCATCCAACTGTTCAATATCGTCAGCATACATGCGCGACAATCCGAGCGAGACGGCAAGCAAGCCGGCCGCCTGCGGTTCGAGGTCGAGCCTGTTGGTATCGGCGCCCCTGACGATGCGGGAAAGATGATGAAGCGCCGGGAGTTCGAGCCGGAATTCCTTTACCATCGTATCGAAAGTGCATTCCTCGTCGCGATGGCTCCAAAATACCCCTTCCACGTCGAAGGGCGTCGCGCCGAAACGTTGGGCGACGCCGTCGACTTCCTGAGGCGTGACAAAGAGAAACGACGCGCCGGGATCGACGAAGCGGCGGATCAGCCAGGGGCAGGCGATGCGATCGATCTTCGGCCGGGCGCGGGTCACCCACACGGTCGCACCCGACGCATTGGCTCCAGGCAGAATCGAAACCGGGATCAGCGGCAATCCCGCCGCCCGCCAGGCATCGAGGCCACCATCGAGGATTTCCGCCGCAGCACCGGCCAGCCGCAGCCAGGCGGCGACGCCTTCGCTGAGCTTGCCGCCATGCTGACAGAGGCAGACAACATTGCGGCCGCGAAATTCGGCGGCCCAAGCCTGAACGTTCTCATGATCCCGACGTCGCGAGGCCGGCAGCAGATAAGGATCGGCCTCAAAATCATCGGCGTCTCGAACATCGAGTATTGCGGGCGCTTTCGGCGTACCCAGCAGACGAAGAAGCTTTTCGGGAGTGATGGCGTTGAACGAAGTCATGTTACGTCCCTTCCAAAAGAGATGGACGCGAAACTCCGGCATGACGCCTCGTGGGGTATTCGCAAACCCCATATTGAAGATTTTCCGGCAAAAGCTGCGGCGAGTCAACGAAGAGCTGTCCGAAAAAATTCACGGACACATTCTTGACTCGTTTAGCGCCCAATCCTAAATCACCGTCCGCTAGCACTCGCTGAGGCAGAGTGCTAACAAAGCCCCATACGGATCCCCGCTGATCCGTGAATGTCATTTGATCGAGGGATTAGACAATGGCAAGCACCAATTTCCGCCCCCTTCATGACCGTGTCGTCGTTCGTCGCGTCGAGTCGGAAGAAAAGACCAAGGGTGGCATCATCATTCCGGACACCGCCAAGGAAAAGCCGCAGGAAGGCGAAATCGTCGCCGTCGGTTCTGGCGCCCGTGATGAATCCGGCAAGGTCGTAGCACTCGACGTCAAGGTTGGCGATCGCGTTCTGTTCGGCAAGTGGTCCGGCACCGAAGTCAAGCTCAACGGCGAAGACCTTCTGATCATGAAGGAAGCCGACATCATGGGCATCATCGGCTAATCCAGCCGATTTCCCCTTTTCCGATAAAGCTGACGGGCCATAAACCCGGACAACGCGAATTCAGGAGTTTCAAACATGGCAGCTAAAGAAGTAAAATTCGGCCGCAGCGCCCGCGAAAAGATGCTTCGTGGCGTCGACATCCTCGCTGACGCAGTGAAGGTCACGCTCGGCCCGAAGGGTCGTAACGTCGTTATCGACAAGTCCTTCGGCGCTCCGCGCATCACCAAGGACGGCGTCACCGTCGCCAAGGAAATCGAACTCGAAGACAAGTTCGAAAACATGGGCGCACAGATGGTCCGCGAAGTTGCTTCGAAGACCAACGACATCGCCGGCGACGGCACCACGACCGCAACCGTTCTCGCCCAGGCCATCGTTCGCGAAGGCGCCAAGGCCGTTGCAGCCGGCATGAACCCGATGGACCTGAAGCGCGGCATCGATCTCGCCGTTGCTGAAGTCGTCAAGGATCTCCAGGCCAAGGCCAAGAAGATCAACACCTCGGAAGAAGTCGCACAGGTCGGCACGATCTCCGCAAACGGCGAAAAGCAGATCGGTCTCGATATTGCTGAAGCCATGCAGAAGGTCGGCAACGAAGGCGTCATCACGGTTGAAGAAGCCAAGACCGCCGAAACCGAACTCGAAGTCGTCGAAGGCATGCAGTTCGACCGCGGCTACCTCAGCCCCTACTTCGTGACCAACCCGGAAAAGATGATCGCCGACCTCGAAGACGCGTTCATCCTCCTGCACGAGAAGAAGCTCTCGAACCTGCAGGCCATGCTTCCGGTTCTCGAAGCTGTCGTGCAGACCGGCAAGCCGCTCCTCATCATCGCTGAAGACGTCGAAGGCGAAGCTCTTGCTACGCTCGTCGTCAACAAGCTGCGCGGTGGTCTGAAGATCGCTGCCGTCAAGGCTCCGGGCTTCGGCGATCGCCGCAAGGCCATGCTGGAAGACATCGCCATCCTGACGGGCGGCACTGTCATCTCCGAAGACCTCGGCATCAAGCTCGAATCTGTCACCCTCGACATGCTCGGCCGCGCCAAGAAGGTTTCGATCTCCAAGGAAAACACCACGATCGTCGACGGTTCGGGCGCTAAGTCCGACATCGAAGGCCGCGTTGCCCAGATCAAGGCCCAGATCGAAGAAACCACCTCCGACTACGACCGCGAAAAGCTGCAGGAACGTCTTGCCAAGCTCGCTGGCGGCGTTGCCGTCATCCGCGTCGGCGGCTCGACGGAAGTCGAAGTCAAGGAAAAGAAGGACCGCATCGACGACGCTCTGAACGCGACGCGCGCTGCTGTTCAGGAAGGCATCGTACCGGGCGGCGGCACGGCTCTGCTGCGCTCCTCCGTCAAGATCACCGCAAAGGGTGAAAACGACGACCAGGAAGCCGGCATCAACATCATCCGCCGTGCTCTGCAGGCTCCTTGCCGCCAGATCGCTGAAAACGCTGGTGATGAAGCCTCCATCGTTGTCGGCAAGATCCTCGACAAGAACGAAGACAACTGGGGCTACAACGCTCAGACGGGCGTCTATGGCGACATGATCTCCATGGGCATCGTCGACCCGGTCAAGGTCGTTCGCACGGCTCTGCAGGACGCAGCTTCGGTTGCTTCGCTGCTGATCACCACCGAAGCCATGATCGCCGAGCTGCCGAAGAAGGACGCTCCGGCTGGCATGCCAGGCGGCATGGGCGGCATGGGCGGCATGGACATGATGTGATAGGGCGTCAGCCCGATCACAGGAATGTCCATAAAGCTTCGCCCATGCATCTTTGATGCTTCAGGCCGCCAAGCGGCCTGAAGTGGCGGCATGGACATGATGTGATAGGGCGTCAGCCTTATTGCGACTGTTCGTTCCGGCATCCGGAATTGACGAAGGGCGGCCCTCGGGTCGCCCTTTTCATTTATGATGAACCTGCCGCCGCGCAAGGTTCGACAGATTTTGTAACTGCGCAAATTTACGCAAATTGCCCCATTGCCGTTTTTATAAAAGCTCCTATAAATCGCAGCGCAATGACGTTCGGGGGGACTGTTGCAGAGCACACAAATTTTACTTGATTTCGGCCCACCTTATCCGCGGGCAAGCACCGTCATAACCTTTTGGATAGATAGTTCAGGTAGAATCATTACTTGAAGTGACTTGAAGCATTCAATTGACGATCCGGAAGCACGCCCGGGGGGATGGGTTCAGCGAGGATGCCTTCGCGATCCATAGCTGTGCAATATACGGAGCCACGCTCTGATCAATAAGGCATGGAATTCGATTGAAGCGCGCGCAGGGGAACCCGCGCCTCAAGCTGGGGAATATCTTGTTCAAGATCGCCAAAGCCAATCTTGCTGCACCTTTCGCTCCGGGGTCATTGGAGTTCAGTGGACATGACCCTGATCTTCTGGCGCAGTTCTGTGTCTCCGAGGGATGGACCGGTGATTTATCGAGCGGCATCATCAAGCTCGGTCAATGGGGCACGATGCTGCACGGGTTGACTTCGTCCGAATGCGGCCTGTTGAGCCTGATGCATTGCTACGACGCCCATGACCGTGCCCGCATCCTCGACCTGTTCGAGCAGGCAGCAACCGCCTCGTCCAGCTTCTGCTACTCCACCACCGCACTCGGCGTCGGGGGCCACCGCCAACCGATCTTCTGCGTCGGCGAATCCATCGGCACGGAAGGAAAACACGCCGGCAGCATGGTGGGCGTCTTCCTGTTTCCGCGTTTCAAGCTCGAGCCGGGCAGCCAGTTGGCGAGCCGGCAGTAGATCCTAAACGCAAAAGGCCGATCCTTTCGGACCGGCCTTGCATCTTGCGCGGAAATACTCGCGATCAATCCCGTTTCGGGATGTTCAGCCCGCGTTGGCTCGCCGGGCGAGCGATAGCGCGTTCAAGCCAATCCGTGACCGCCGGGAAACTTGCGAAATCGAGAACTTCCCGGCCGCCGTAAAAGACATCGACGCCCCGGACCCACGGAAAAGTGGCAATGTCGGCGATGGTATATTCGTCGCCCATGATCCACTGGCGGCCCTGCAGGCGGCTTTCCAAGACGCTCAACAGGCGCTTGCTTTCATCACGATATCGCTCGACCGGATAGGCGTTGTTGGCGACCTTGTCGGCGGCGAATTTGAAGAAGTGGCCGAACTGTCCGAACATCGGGCCAATGCCGGCCATCTGGAAGAACACCCATTGCAATGTTTCATAGCGCCCGGCCGCATCCCGGGGCATCAGCTTACCTGTCTTTTCGGCGAGATAGACGAGGATGGCACCCGATTCGAACAGGCCGATCGGCTTACCGTCAGGGCCGTTGGGATCGATGATCGCGGGAATGCGGCCGTTGGGATTGAGCGAGACGAATTCCGGCGACTTCTGGTCGTTGGTGCTAAAGGAAATCAGATGTGGCTCATAGGGAAGGCCAAGTTCTTCGAGCGCAATCGATACCTTGACGCCGTTCGGCGTCGGCAGTGAGTAGAGCTGGATAATATCCGAATTGCTGGCAGGCCAGCGCTTGGTAATTGGAAATGAAGACAGATCGGCCATGGGGCTTCCTTCTGAAAATCATGATTTGGCGAATGAATTCGCGCCAACATAATCGATATGGAGCATATGGGAAGATGTCGACCGCAGGGAGATTGTTCAACAATTGTGAACTAATCGTGCGCACTTGTTTATCTTTCCAATCGCACTAAAATCGCGAATAACGGGTCTCAGAAATTGTCGCTCGCGGCACTCACCACCTTTACAGGAGACCGTCATGTCCAACACCAATAACATCATCATCCTTGTGGCGCGCATCCTGCTCGCCTTCATGTTTATCTTCGCCGGCTTCGGCAAGCTTGCCGATCCGTCAAGCACCGCAGGCATGATTGCCGGCGCCGGCATGCCTGCCGCCACGCTTCTCACCTATCTCGCTGGTGCCTTCGAATTCGTGACCGGCGTCTGCGTTCTCGTCGGCTTCCAGATCCGCATCGTCGGCTGGCTGCTCGCCCTGTTCTGCGTCTTCACCGGCATTGTCTTCCACCTGCCGACCGTCAACGTTCCTGACTTTCCGGCTGCCGCCAATGGCTGGATCAACGGCCTGAACTTCGTCAACTTCCTGAAGAACGTCACGCTCGCTGGCGCCTACATCATGCTCGCCACCAATGGCCCGGGCGCCTATTCGCTCGACGCACGCCGCGGCGCCTACGCAGCCGCCTGATCGCTCAAGGCCTCCCAAGCATCAAAAACCCGCCGGAATTTCCGGCGGGTTTTTTGTATCGTCAAACAGATCGGCAAATATCAAAGCGCGCCGCGTACGGCGACGATGATGCGCTGAACCAAGGGATCGCTCTCATGGCTTTCCTTGCGCGCCCGGACGAGGCAGGCCTCGGAGCGCAAGATGATCCCATCAGACAGAACCTTCAGATGGTTCGCCCGCAAGGTCGAGCCGGTGGAGGTGATGTCGACGATGATGTCGGCCGAGCCGGAAGCGGGTGCTCCTTCGGTGGCGCCGAGGCTTTCGACGATGCGATAGAGCTGGATGCCGTGCTGGCTGGAGAAGAACTGCTGCGTCAGCCGCCAATATTTCGTCGCGACCGTCAGCCTGCGACCATGACGGGCGCGGAAATCGGCGGCGACGTCGCCGAGATCAGCCATGGTATCGACATCGAGCCAGATATCCGGCACCGCGACGACGACATCGGCATGACCAAAACCAAGCCTTGCGCAGAATTCGACACGGCGATCGGCCTCCGCCATGCCTTCGCGCACGAGATCTTCGCCGGTAATGCCGAAATCGACGCTGCCGTTGCCGATCTCGCGCGAGATTTCCGAGGCCGACAGGAAAGCGATCTCGACGCCGTCCCAGCCTTCGACACGGCCGCGATAGGAGCGATCATTGCCGACGGCGACGATGGGCATGCCGGCGCGCTCGAAGACCGCCGAGCAATCGTCCTTCATGCGGCCCTTGGAGGGAAGCGCTATGGTGATGGTCATCAGGCGGCCCTCGCGGTTTCGATGCGGTCGAGCCAGAGCGCGAAGCCGACGGCCGGAATGTGGTCCTTGGCGCCGAGCAGTGTCAGCAGCCGGTCAAAACGGCCGCCGCCGGCGAGCACTGCCGGCGATCCTTCCACCATCACCTCGAAGACGAGGCCGGTGTAATAGTCGAGCGGACGGCCGAAGGCGGCGCGATACTCGATCTGGGCAGCGTTGACGCCGGCCTTGGCAAGGGCCGCAACGCGGGCATCGAAACGCTCAAGCGCAGTTCCGAGCTTCAGCCCGGCCGCATCGGCAAAGCCGGCCAGCGCGGAAGATGCCTCGGCGAGCGGCAGGCGGAGCGACAGGAATTCCTCCAGGACACCGAAAGCGGCATCATCGAGCCGCGTTTCCGAGAGAACCAGCTTTTCGCGAAGACGGCGGGCGATCTCCTGCGGCGAGCGGCTGGCATTGGTGGAATAGCCGGTCGCCTTCATGGTGCTGTCGATATGCTTGACCAGCCCCTGCTCGTCGCCGCGCGTCAGAAAATCAAACACATGCGGATCAAGGCCAGTGACCGGCTGCGGGCTTGCGAGCCGTGCCAGCAGCGTTTGGAGCTGCGTCATATTGCCGAAGGCATGCACCAGGCGCTTCTGCCAGCCGGAGGGCAGACCGAGCGCCTGCACGACGGCCTCGAAAACGGCTTGATCGCCGAGCGTCACCGATAGCGCCCTGCCCGGCACCAGCCGATTGAGAATGCCGATGGCATCACCGATGAGGCGGGCGTCGGCGCCGGCGATATCGCGGTCGCCAAGATCTTCTATTCCCGCCTGATAGAATTCATTGCCGCCTTCGCGGCGCTGGCGGAAGATCTCGCCAAGATAGGAATAGCGCTTCGGCGTACCGGTCGCGGTCTCGATATGACGCAGGCAGACAGGAATGGTGAATTCGGGACGCAGGCAGAGGCTGGCACCGGTCTCGTTCTCCGTCATGAAGATACGGCGGCGCAGGTCTTCGCCCGCCATGTCGAGAAAGGGCTCGGCCGGCTGGATGATCGGCGTATCCACCCGCTCCGTTCCGCGGGCACCGAACTCGGCTAGGAGATCGCCGGCAAAATCTGGGAGGTTGATCAGGGGCATGGGAGTACCTCCTCCTTCTCCCCGGCGGGGAGAAGGGAATAGACGCATCTTCCATCGCCCTTCAACCTCGTGAAGATCGACAGGGCGCGACACAAGAGGTCGTCCCCTCGCCCCGCCTGCGGGGAGAGGGCTAGGGTGAGGGGCAAGGCCGCACACTCAGACATTGCCGGCCGCCCTCTTGCGGTCTTCCGCCTGCGCCGCCAAAATCTCCTGCACCTTGGTCACCAGATCGGCTTCCGGCGCGGTTTCCTGCGCGACGCGGGCCTCGCGCCAGCTCGCATTGTCCTCGATCTCGCCGGAGAGGCGCTTGCCCTCGATCAGATCCTTGAGTTGCACGACACCTTGCGCGCGCTCGTCGCCGCCCTGAATGATGGCGATCGGGCAGCCGCGGCGATCGGCATATTTGAGCTGATTGCCGAACTTCTTCCAATTGCCCTGAAACATCTCGGCGCGGATACCGGCGGCGCGCAATTGCTGCGTCATCCGCTGATAGCGGCCCATCGCCTCGACATCGCCGTCCATGACGGTGACCAGGACGGGGGCGATCACCTCGTCCTGACCGAGCTTGCCAAGATTCTTCAAGGCCGTCATCAGGCGCGAGACGCCGATGGAGAAGCCCGTGGCCGGAACCGGCTGCCCCATGAAACGTGAGACGAGTCCGTCATAACGGCCACCGCCGCCAACCGAGCCGAAGACGACCTTTTCGCCCTTTTCATTGGTAACGTCGAACAGGAGCTCGGCTTCGTAGACCGGGCCGGTATAATATTCGAGGCCGCGCACGACGGACGGATCGATCTTGATGCGATCGGAATGATAGCCGGCGCTGGTGACGAGCGAGCCGATCAGGTTCAGCTCCTCGACGCCTTCGCTGCCGTTGGACGTGCCGGCGACAAGCTCAGCAAGCCGGACGGCACTTTCGGCATAATCCTTGATACCGACGAAGAAGAGCACCTTCTCGATTTGGTCGGCGTTCAGCCCGGCACCCTTGGTGAAATCGCCGGACTCGTCCTTGCGGCCCGGCCCGAGCAGCAGCGCAACACCTTCCGGCCCGAACTTGTCGAGCTTATCGATGGCGCGCAGCACGTTCAGCCGCTGGCCCGCCTTGTCGTCGCCGCCGAGACCGATCGCCTCGAGCACGCCATCCAGAACCTTGCGGTTGTTGACGCGGACGACATAGTCGCCGCGCTTAATGCCAAGCGACTCCAGCGTGTCGGCCATCATCATGCACATTTCGGCATCGGCCTGCACGCCCGGCGCGCCGACCGTATCGGCGTCGAACTGCATGAACTGGCGGAAGCGGCCCGGGCCTGGCTTCTCGTTGCGGAAGACATAGCCGGCACGATAGGTGCGGTAGGGAAGCTGGATTTCGTTGAAATTCTCCGCGACATGACGGGCGAGCGGCGCCGTCAGGTCGTAGCGCAGCGACATCCACTGCTCGTCGTCATCCTGAAGCGAGAATACGCCCTCGTTCGGACGATCGCTATCGGGCAGGAACTTGCCGAGCGCATCGGTATATTCGAACAGCGGCGTTTCGACGGGATCGAAACCATAATGCTCATACACGGCCCGGATCTTGGCGGTCATTTCGTTGACGGCGCGAATATCGCTCGCCGAACGATCGACAAAGCCACGCGGCAAGCGGGCCTTGAGCTTCTGCGGTTTCTTTTGTTTATCGCTCATTTGCAGGATAATCCGGTACGGGAACAGTGGCGGTTAACTAGCGGATAGCGCGGGATGCGGCAAGGATTGTGTATGTTCTCATCTGACAAAACTGACAGTGACAGACGGACCTGAAGCATCTATATTTGGGATACACGCATCCCGACTGTTACAGGGACCAACTTTAATGAGCAAGCAGACAGCTATCCGTTTGCCAGATGAGACCTATGAGCGCCTACAGGCTCTGGCCGAACGCACCGGTCGTACAGCAACCTACTATATCCGGCAGGCGATTGAAGCACATCTGCAGGACCTGGAGGACGTGTATTTGGCTGAGCGGGCCATGGAGCGGATTAAGAAGGGCGAAGACGAGATCGTAAGCTCCGAGGAGTTCTGGCGTGGTCTGGACGATTGAGTACGCCCGATCTGCTCGCAAATTCGTTGAAAAACTCGACCCAAAGACACGCAGGAGAATAAGGGACTTTCTGGAAGAGCGTCTTCCGAGCCTGCACGATCCGCGCCAGGTCGGCGACGCTTTGCAAGGTGCAAAACTCGGAAACTATTGGCGTTATCGGGTTGGCGACTATCGGATCATTTGCGATCTGCAGGATAGCCGGCTGGTCGTGTTAGTCGTCGAAATCGGCAACCGTCGCGACATCTATCGTTGAGCGCCCCTTACTGCGGTGTGCGTGGGAATTTGAGCGGACGACCCGGACGTGGAAACCATGCCCTATGCGATCAGCCTGAAATCCACCAACAATACGGCGTTGCCTGTCCTCGATCTCTGGCGGCAGGCCAGCGCCTTTGAAACCGTGCCGTCGATGCAAGGGCTGAACTATCCTCCGCATCTGACCTTTGCCATCTACGAAGATATCTCGCCAGACCGTCTCTGCGAGGCCGTTCGCAAGGCTTTTCACGAGATTCCGGCAATGTCCGTGGAATTCTCAGGCATCCGGCACTTCAGGCATGACGTGCTGGTACTTTGGGCGCGTCCCGTCGATGATAGCGCCTTGCGACACGCCCACGAGGCTGTTCACCGAGAAATCGATCCTATCCTATGTGATGAGCATTATCGTCCCGACCATTGGCAACCTCATTGCACGATCGCGATGAAAATCCCGATGGCATCGGCCGAAACAGCGCTGACCTGGGCTGCGGAAACGCCGGCCAGGTTTACCGTGACGTTCGATGTTGCCGATTGCGTGAGATATCCTCCCGTCGAGATCCTGAGCGCGGTCAAACTGGCGCCTCGCTATGCTGCCGGGGGCCCTTGAGCCCAATCAAGTACGGCAAGTAAGTCAGAGAGTGGAGGCGGCTCTATGCCGCTTCTTTCATTGTTCGAGATGCGTACGGCGAAATACAGTATCCAACCAATCGGAAACGGCTCGGATGCGAACGAGGTGGCGAAGCTCGGCGTGTATGAGCAGCCATATCCCACGCGTCGGCGGGTTTCTGTCGCCGCTATCGACGCGACAAAGCCCATCGACATTGTCGGCCAGAATTTTCGGCAGGAGCGCGCGCCCTAATCCTGCAACAGCAGCCTGAAGCAGAGCTTCGGCATCGTTGACCGCAAGCGGACTGGAACGGCCGGATTTTTCCGCCTGCACTCAATTCATAATATCAGGCAGGCGTGCCGCCAGGAGGTCTATGACCGCACGCATCTTCAACGAGAGCTGCGGCACCTGCGGCCAAACCGCGTAGACATTGACGGCTCGACTGGAAACATTCTTCAGCGCCGGCGTGAGCGTGCCGGCAGCCACGTAGTCACGCACCAGCCAGCAAGGCAGCCACGCGATCCCCATCCCGGACGCCGCCGCGTCGGCAAGGACCTCCAGATCATCGAAGCGCAGACGCGTTTCGGGAAAATAATCAACGGCCGTGCCGTTCTCCTGCAGGAAGGTCCATTTCTTCGTTTCGCCCGATCTCGCATAGACGATGAGGTCATGGCCGGCGAGGTCGTCGATGGCCTGCGGCGCGCCTCTTGCGGCAAGATAATCCGGCGACGCGCAGAGCGTCATGCGATGAAGGGCGACCTTGCGGGCGGCAAGGCCGGCTTCATCGCGCAGCACGCCGTTGCGAATGGCCAGATCGAACCCCTCCTCAAAGAGATCGACCACCCGATCACTGAAGGAGAGATCCAGTTCGAGCTTGGGATGCATGCGGGCTAGTTCCAGCAGCAGCGGCGCGGCACAGCGGCGGCCGAAGAGGACGGGCATGGAGATGCGCAGGCGCCCCGTGACCTCGCGCTTTCCCGATTCCAGCATGGCCTCGCCCGACTGTATCTCGTCCAGTGCCCGGCGGCAGCGCTCGTAAAAAGCCTGGCCTTCATCTGTCAGGCTCTGCATGCGCGTGGTGCGATGAAACAGGCGAGTGTTCAGGCGCCTCTCCAGTCTTGCGATGGCCTTGCCGATCGCCGAGCGCGACAGATTCATGCGCGCCGCCGCCGCCGAAAAGCCGCCGGCTTCGACTGCCTCCACGAATTCCGGAATGCCGTTGAGCATGTCATTCATGACGATTGCTTCCTCATAGGAACCAGTTAGCGGAATTTATATCGCGACTGACGATCAAGAGGCAACGATATAGTGGCTCCATTGCTTCCAATTCCTCACAGGAGATCATGATGACGAAGATTATGAAGCGCTGGACCCTCGAGACAATCGCCGTCGGCGCCCCCTTGAACCTCACGGAAACAGCGGTTCCCACGCCTGCCCGCGGCGAAGTCCTCGTGCGGGTCAAGGCGGTTTCGCTGAACTATCGCGACAAGCTCGTTCGCGAGACCGGCATGGGCCTGCCGATCCAATTTCCCTTCGTGCCGGCTTCCGACATGACGGGCGTCGTCGAAGCGGTGGGAGACGATGTCACCAGATTTTCGACCGGCGATCGTGTCATTTCGACCTTCCACCCGGGCTGGATCGACGACAAGCCGCTCGGCGATGCCCGCAATCCTCCTTATAAGACGCTTGGCGGCTTCTATCCCGGCGTTCTCTCCGAATATATCGCCGTGCCGCAGGACTGGCTCGTCTCGGCGCCCAAGAGCCTCAATGACGCCGAGGCAAGCACACTGCCTTGCGCCGGTCTGACGGCATGGTTCGCCTTGGTGGAACGCGGCAAGATCAAGCCTGGCGATCGCGTGCTGGTGCAGGGAACCGGTGGCGTGGCGCTGTTCGGCCTGCAGATCGCCGCCGCCCAGGGAGCCGAGGTGTTCGTGACCTCATCAGGGCCGGAGAAGCTGGCACGGGCAAAGGCGCTCGGTGCCCATCACGGCATCGACCGCAATACCAGCGATTGGGTGGAGGAGGTCTATCGCATTACCGACGATCGCGGCATCGACCATATCATTGAAATCGCCGGCGGACCGAACTTCGCTCAGTCGCTGAAGGCGGTGACGCCTCATGGCCGTATTTCCGTCATAGGTGTTCTGGAGGGCTTCGACATTTCCGGTCCGGCGGCGCCGCTGCTTTTGAAGTCTCCCGTCGTGCAAGGCATCAGCGTCGGCCATCGCCGCTCGCTTGAAGATTTCGTACGTGCGGTGGACAGCATCGGCCTGAAGCCCGTCATCGCCCACCGCTATGCTTTCGGCGAGGTTCCGGAGGCCTTCGATCATCTCGATCGCGGTGCCTTCGGCAAGATCGTCATCGAGCTTTGATAGCAGCCGGGCCGCCGCGAAGGGCGGCACGGCCTTCGCAGGATATCAAGCCTTCGGTTCAAAAGGCTGCGGCCGGCGGGCGGCGCCTTGGCGGGGGATCATCCAGCCGGGATATTCCGCAGCCAGCGCGCTGACCTCGTCCAGCTTGGCGAGATCGTCTGCATCGAGCTTCAGCTTGACCGCTGCCAGATTCTGGTCGAGCTGGTCGAGACGCTTGGCGCCGATGATGATGCTGGTGACGAAGGGTTTCGCCAGGATCCAGGCGAGTGCCACGGTCGCGACGCTCGCGCCGTGTTTTTCGGCCACTTCGCGCATGGCGGCAACGCAGGCCCAGGCGCGATCCTTATCGACGGGCGGGAAGTCGAAGCTGGCGCGGCGTCCTTCGCCGTTGCCGGGTGCACCCGGACCATATTTTCCGGAAAGAAGACCGCCGGCAAGCGGCGACCAGACCATCAGCCCAAGCTTCTCCTCAGCCATCAGCGGCACGATTTCGCGCTCAAGATCGCGGCCGGCGATGGAGTAATAGGCCTGCACCGTTTCGAAGCGGGCAAAGCCGCGGCGTTCGGAAATGCCGAGCGCCTTGGCGATACGCCAAGCCTGCCAGTTGGATACGCCGACATAGCGCACCAATCCGCGAGAAACGAGATCATCGAGCGCACGCAAGGTCTCATCGATCGGCGTCACCGAATCCGTGGCATGGATCTGGTAGAGGTCGATATGATCGGTCTGCAGCCGCTCTAGGCTGGCTTGGACCGAATCCATGATATGGCCGCGCGACGCGCCGCGATCGTTGGGCATGTCACCCATGACACCGTAGACCTTGGTGGCGATGATGACGTCCTTGCGCGGCACGCCGACATTCTTCAGGGCCTGGCCGAGCAGCTTTTCCGAATTCCCGACGGAATAGACATCAGCGGTGTCGATGAAGTTGACGCCGGCAGCGAGCGAGCTTTCGACGATCTTATCGGCCGTCGCCTGATCGACATCGGCGATGGCACCCCAGGTGCTGTTAGGATTGGCTTCGCCGAAGGTCATCGTACCCAGGCAAAGTTCTGAGACGAACATGCCGGTATTGCCGAGTTGATTATAACGCATTTGAAGAAATCCCTTGTGATCCGCCGGAAGGCGGCTTCCGGCCGGTGAATTCTTGTCTCTTGGCTATTGACCTCGGCATGACAGCCGCTCATTCGCGCTGCCTTGGGGAGGTCCGGAGAAGGTCATCGAGGAGCGGTCTTGGCGCCGCCGTCATCAAGACAACATCGACATAATGCACCGGAATCCGATTTCAACGCGATACCCGGCACCGATCACGATGCAGTTACCAGCGCTTCACTCTTGCCTCCATTTCGACGCGCGATAGACTCTCACATCCATTTAATCGGCAAGAGCAAGAATTTCGATGACGCAACGACCCTTGACCACGATCGGCTTCGATGCCGACGACACGCTCTGGCAAAACGAACAATTCTATCGTCTGACGGAACGGCAGTTCATCGAACTGCTTGCCGACTATGCCGAGAGCGAGAATATTTCCCAAAAACTGCTGGAAGCCGAAAAGCGCAACCTGCACCGTTACGGCTTCGGCATCAAAGGTTTCACGCTGTCGATGATCGAGACGGCGATCGAGATCACCAAGGGCGAAGTGCCGACGGCAGTGATCGCGCAAATTCTCGACATCGGCCGCATTCTGCTCGCCCATCCCGTCGAAACACTTCCCAATGTGCGGGAGACATTGGAAGCCCTGACGGGCAATTACCTGCTGGTGCTGATCACCAAAGGCGATCTTTTTGATCAGGAGCGCAAGCTTGCGCAATCGGGCCTCGGCGATCTCTTCGATGCCATCGAAATTGTCTCCGACAAGAATGCCTCCACCTATCGCCGTATTTTCTCCAAGGTCGGTGACGGGCCGGAGCGGGCGATGATGGTCGGCAATTCGCTGAAGTCAGACATCGTGCCCGCGCTCGCCGCCGGCAGCTACGGCGTCTTCGTGCCGCACGAACTTACCTGGGCCTTCGAACACATCGACGAACCGACCGAGGCGCCGAGATTTCGGAAGATCGGACATCTTGGGGAATTACATGGAGTGATCGAGGGGCTGTCCTAATCATCCTTCACCACCCCTTATTTTGCCTTCGGTGGAAACAACACGGGCGCCTGATCAGCCGGCTTGTTCGATTGTTGTGTGGCCGGCGGGTTGGGATCGATGAGGATTTCGTAGGGTGCGCCGAGGCCGCGGCGGCGGGTAACGCGGGAGTAATAGGGCTTGATCAGCCAGGTCGTGTCCTCGTTGACGGTAACATCGGCGACCATGCCATCCTCATCGGTGCCGAAGAAGGATTCGTCATCATTCGAGGAGAGATCGAAGATCGCCATATAGGCGTATTTGCTCTTCGAGCTGAAGGTGATGCGGACGTGCTGGCCCTTCTTGAGCGGCAGCGTGTAGACCTTACCTTTGCCAAACTTCGTCCAGCCCGTCAATTTCTCCACGACGGCAGGGAAACCGAGCTTTTCCACGGTTTCGCCGCGATCGAGTTGCGGAAGCGGTGTCTGCTCAGCGCCCTGGGTGCTGTCATCGTCCTGAGTATCCTGCGCATAAGCGGCTTGACCGCCGAGCAGGGCGAACGCGAGCAAGGAAAAGGCAAGCATCACGCGTTTCATGGCCGTACCAATGCACTGCGCATCGCCTCCACCTCTTTCCGGCAATAGCAGCCTTCGATGTGATCGTTGACAAGGCCCATGGCCTGCATGAAGGCATAGACTGTGGTGGGGCCGACGAAAGTCCAGCCGCGTTTCTTCAGATCCTTCGAGATGCGCACCGACACCGGCGTCGTCGGATTGGCGACGAGGGTCGGATAATCGACGAAGGCCGGCCGCTCTTCGGCTGATGGCTCGTGGCTCCAGAAATATCGGGCGAGCGAGCCGAATTCCTGGCGCAGCTCAATCGCACGGCGGGCGTTGTTGATGGTGGAGACGATCTTGCCGCGATGGCGAATGATGCCGGCATCGCCGAGGCAGCGTTCGATATCGGCCTCACCGAAATCGGCCACCTTCTCGAAATCGAAACCGGCAAATGCGGCGCGGAAATTCTCGCGCTTGCGCAGGATCGTCAGCCATGACAGGCCGGATTGAAACCCCTCCAGGCAGATCTTTTCGAAAAGCCTGATGTCGTCGATGACGGGCCGGCCCCATTCCTGATCATGATAACGCTGATACTCCGGCAGATTGCCGTGCCAGAAGCAACGGTCCTTGCCATCCTCACCGGTGATGATGCCTGTTCCGGCCATTGTTGCAGTTCGTCCCCTATTTCAGAACCCGATCCCGAAAACTGGCGGGCAGCTCTCGGATAAGATCATGCCAATCAAATACTTAAGATCGAGAGAACGATTCGAAGGCAAGTCATCCCGATTCACGGTTTACCACTTGCAAACCGTCTTTCCAAACCAAGCGGTAACCCTGACAAAGGTTTATCGGCTTCGCGGCATTTTGATGAATAGATGTTTACCATTCGCTGGCGCGCAAGTGGCACCATGTTCCTGACCGGGCGCAATTACGCCCATCCTCGGCCCGTTTGTAGAGAGTTTGTCCGATGATGAAACAATGCATTTTATTTGCCGCCGGCGCTTTGAGCCTGCTCGCCTCCGGCGCTTTCGCCGACGACCGTTACCAGTCGCGCCCGCCTGTCATCGTCAGCCCCGATCTGACCGCCCCCTGGGTGATGCAGCTCGGCGGCGCCGATGTGCAGCCGGCGGTCTATCCCTCTCGCCGCATGGTGCGCCAGGCCGTCAATCCCATGAACAATCCGGCGGAAGACCAGGCCGTCAATCCGCAGGTACGGCGGGTAATCCAGCCGCGCGGCCTGTTTTCGCGTCCCGTCGTGCAGCAAGTCGCGGTCGTGCGGCCGCAATATCCGGCGGTCCGCGGCCAAATCGACCCGCAGTTCCTGCCGCAGATCGTCGACTACCCGACCAAGGAAAGGCCGGGCACCATCGTCATCGACACCAACGATCGCTTCCTCTATCTGGTGATGGACGGCGGCAAGGCGCGGCGCTACGGCGTCGGCGTTGGCAAACCCGGCTTCGAATGGGCCGGTGCCCATACCATCACCCGCAAGCAGGAATGGCCCGATTGGACGCCGCCATCGGAAATGTTGGCGCGCGAAGCCGCAAAGGGCCACTATCTGCCGGCCCATATGGAAGGCGGCGAAGCCAATCCGCTCGGCGCCCGCGCCATGTATCTCGGCTCGACCCTCTACCGCATCCACGGCACCAATGCGCCCTGGACGATCGGCAATGCCGTGTCATCCGGCTGCATCCGTCTACGCAATGAAGACGTGATCGACCTCTACGATCGTGTAAAAGTCGGGACACGCGTTATAGTGATGTGATTGCTACCAAGATTGCTGCGCACGGCGCGATCGGCGCAGCAACCCTGTTGTAAGCATTGATATAACTCGACAATAACGCTCTTTCGGATGCTGGAACGGGCAGCCGCTCCATCGGCGCGATCTTTGTCATCCGCGATTTCATCTTGATCCTATCGCAAGTTTCGTTAGTTTCCTGCCGGCTAACTCGAGAGGGGAATGACGGATGAAATCAATACTACCGGTCGTGGCGGCGGCGGGCATGGTTATGTCGTGCCTTATGGCGGCATCGGATGCGGCAGCTTTTAGCGCCTCTGCACCGCATGTCGCACAGGTAACGCGAACCGATGTGATCCGCGTGGCAATGCAGCCGCAGGGACAGGTCAAGCCGCAATTTCAGCGGCGGATCGTGCGGCTTGTAACCAATGAGGCACCGGGCACGATCATCATCGATACCAACAATAAATATCTCTACCTCGTTGAAGGCGACGACCGGGCGCGGCGCTATGGCATCGGTGTCGGCCGCGACGGCTTCGGCTGGTCCGGCGTCGTCAAAATCGGCCGCAAGGCTGAGTGGCCAGGCTGGACGCCGCCGCCGGAGATGATCGTTCGCGAAGCCAAGAAGGGCCATAAGCTGCCCGCCTATCAGGAAGGCGGCGAAGGCAACCCGCTCGGCGCCCGCGCCATGTATCTCTATCGCAACGGCAACGACACCGCCTTCCGCATCCACGGCACCAACCAGCCCTGGAGCATCGGGCTCAACATGTCGTCCGGCTGCATCCGCATGATGAACAAGGATGTGGTGGATCTCTACGACCGCGCTCCCGTCGGCACCAAGGTCATCGTCGTCGGCCCCGGCAACAAGCAGGGCGAGGTCAGCTACGACGATCGCGGCATAGACCTGTTGCGGACGATATTCGGCGGCTGAGCAGCGCGCACTTCCCAATCACGACGTTTCGGCATGGCGGGACGTCTGATCCCCCTCTATCACTATCGTGACATCTCCCCCACCTCGGGGGGAGATGGTGACGTATGTCGCTCCCTTTTGACCGAAACGTACTCGTCCGACAACACGCACTGTGGCGCAGGTGTAACATCCCCAAACTTATCGCGTCCGGCGCCCGGCAAACTGCCCTTTTGGTTCAGTTTGGTGTCAGCTTTCCCGCCTAAGCCACTCCGATCAGGCGACGTTGCAATAGAACTGTCACATAAGCACGTTTAGATAGCGACACTTTGCCAGTTGGGGATTTTACATGCATCGCGCATTTCGCATCAGGCAGCCGGCTGTGGCCGCGCTTGCGATTTCAGCTTTCGTCTTTGCCGCCGGCTCGGCTTCGGCAGAGATGCAGTTTTCGGCTTACGGCGGCTTCCAGGGCGCAACCGGCAACAACGTCAAGACGTCTGACGGGGCTGATTTCGATCCCAACTGGTCCGGCAAATCCTTCAAGATGCCGCCCTATTTCGGTGTCCGCGGCATCTGGTGGCTGGACGAATTCAATCAGTCGAACTGGGGTGTCTCGCTCGACTACACCCATGCCAAGGTCTATGGCGATCTTGGCAATACGCCCGGCTGGTCGCATTTCGAGTTCACCGACGGCCTCAATATGCTGACGCTGAATGCGCTCTATCGCTTCCAGGATCCGAGCCGCAAGTGGACGCCCTATGTCGGCCTCGGCGCCGGCATCAACGTGCCGCATGTCGAAGTGACCCGCGCCTCCGGCCGCACCTTCGATTACGAGTTCGGCGGCGCATCGCTGCAGGCGCAGGCTGGCATCAGCTACCAGCTCAGCCAGCATTGGGCGACCTTCGTCGAATACAAGGGCAACTACAACTTCGTGAACGTCCCGATCGACAGCGGCGCCAACCTGAAGACCGATGTCTTCACCCATGCCATCGATTTCGGTGTGTCATTCAACTTCTAAATAACGTGGCCACTATAGTTGCCGAAACCCCTAAATCTGTTCCGATTTAGGGGTTTTTGTAGTAGACAATAGGGGCATGAGCTTTTCCTATTACCGATGTGACTGGATCCATCCGGAAAGCGCGGAGCCGGTCATTGTCTATTACGAAGTCGACACCGAGGGAGACGTTCCTCGGCTTATCGACGTGTTTGCCGACGGCAGCAGGGAATGTCTCTCCATTGCCGATCTCTCCGGCCGGATGTGCGACAGGGCGGGTCTCAGCAGTCTCGTTGAAGGTTCATTCTATGACGGCGTTGCCGGATTGGTCGACGGTGTCTTTATTGAGGAAGGGCAGGACCGGATAAGCCTGACGCTTATCGGCGCCGACAAATTCGAGATGGAATGGCGGGCACATCGGCCATCGCCGTCGAGGCGGCTGCACTAAGCGCTTCGGCTTTTCACCGATCGGTCGGCAGGCCGCTTCCCACTTTTCCTGTTGTTGTCCTAAGCGGCCGCCAGCTTGAACCCTTTCAGCTTTGCCGGCATCTCGCCGCCATAGGCCCAATCCAGCAATTCGACCGTGTGCAGGATCGGCATGTCCGTTCCCGTCGCGATCTGCGTGATGCAGCCGATATTGCCGGTGGCGATGATATCAGCCTTTGTCGCCTCGAGGTTCCTGACCTTGCGCGCCTTCAGCTCGCCGGAGATTTCCGGTTGCATGATGTTGTAGGTGCCGGCCGAGCCGCAGCAGAGATGCCCTTCCGCCGGATCGCGCACGGTAAACCCCGCTGCCTTCAGCAGCAGTTTCGGCGCCATGGTGATCCTCTGGCCGTGCTGCATCGAGCAGGCGGAATGATAGGCGACGGTGATGCCGCGCGGCATATGCGAGGGCAGATCGAGGCTTGCGAGATATTCGGTGATGTCCTTGGCGAGTGCGGAGATTCGTGCGGCCTTGTCCGCATAGGCCGGATCGAGTCGCAGCATATGGCCATAGTCCTTGATCGTCGTGCCGCAACCTGACGCCGTGATAATAATCGCATCGAGCCCACCGGCTTCGATCTCGCGCATCCAGACATCGATATTGGCGCGGGCACCGGCCAGCGCCTGTTCTTCCCGGCCCATGTGATGCACCAGCGAACCGCAGCAGACCTCGCCCTCCGGCACCACCACTTCGACACCGAGACGGGCGAGAAGCCGTATGGTCGCCTCATTGATGGCGGGATCGAGCACCGGCTGGGCGCAACCGGTCAGGATCGCCACCCGCCCACGCCGCTCCGCCTGCGGCTGGTGCCGTCCGGGCTTGGCAAGAGGTGACGGCGCCGGGATGGAGCGTGGTGCAAGATCAAGCATGGCAACAAAGGGGTTCAACCCCGGAATGCGCTTCATCAATCCCTTGAAGGGTTGGCCCATACGAGCAAGCTTGAGCGCCAGGCGGAACCGGCCGGGATACGGCAGGACCGCGGCCAGCACGCTGCGTGTCAACCGGTTCATCACCGGTCGCTTGTAGGTCTTTTCGATATGGATGCGGGCGTGATCGACCAGATGCATATAGTCGACGCCGGAGGGACAGGTGGTCACGCAGGCAAGGCAGGAGAGACAGCGGTCGATATGCGTTACGACCTCGGCGTCGGCAGGCCTGCCGTTTTCCAGCATGTCCTTGATGAGGTAGATCCGGCCGCGCGGGCTGTCGAGTTCATTGCCGAGCGTCACATAGGTCGGACAGGTGGCGGTGCAGAAGCCGCAATGGACGCATTTGCGCAGGATCGCCTCGGATTCGGCGACATGTGGATCGGCAAGCTGGGCGGGGGTGAAGTTGGTTTGCATCAGGCTGTCCCTACCTTCGCCCCAGCGGGGAGAAGGGGAAACGTGCCTTCCTCCCTCGTTTTTGCCGGCGAGAGAATCGAGGAATCGCTGCAAACAAGGTCATCCCCTCTCCCCCGCGGAGAGAGGGTCAAAGTGAGGCGGTGCCGAGCAAAAGATTCCATCCACATCATCCCATCTTCCCCGGATTGAAAATCCCCGCAGGATCGAACTTCTCCTTCACACGCGCCGACAGCAAGGCCACGGCCTCGGGCTGCGGCTGAAAAGACGGCGTTGTCGCCCGAGCGGCCGGTGTTGCGCGCAGCAGCGTGGCATGGCCGCCGCCGAGCGCGTGGATATAGCGACGCACCAATTCACCCTCCGGCTCTGCCTCCATGCGCATCCAGACCAAGCCGCCTTGCCAATCGTAATAGGCGTCGACGCCCGCTTCGAGGCGCAGCGCCGCGACGAGCTGATGGCCGATGCTTGGAGCGACCGAAACGCGCCAGACAGGGCGCATCGTGTCGTCGGCGTAGGGCTTCACATTGCGGATCTCTCGCCACAGACGGTGGCTCTCCGCTTCGGCAAGCCGCGTCACGGGGCCAAGCCGACGCATGGCAGAGGCCAGTTTCTCTGCCCTCACCGAGACGGAGCCAGCCAAACCTTCCACGCGCAATACCGTCGCCGCCCCTTCCGGCAATTGGTTGTCCAGAAACGTCCAGGAGACGGTCAGCGGCAGATGCGCCGCACCGGATACGTCGACCGGCAGCGCCATGGCCGCCGCCATTACATTTGCCGCCTCGGCATCGTTGAGGCCGGAAACGATGATCGTCTCTTCCGTCTTCGGGCGCGGCGGCACGCGGAAGGTGACTTCCGTCAGCAGGCCAAGCGTGCCGTGCGAGCCGGCCATGAGCTTGACGAGATCGAGGCCGGTGACGTTTTTCATCACCCGCCCGCCGGCCTTGACGATCTCGCCTTTGCCATTGACGAAGCGGACGCCGAGCAGGCTATCGCGTGCGGCTCCGCTTACGAAACGCCGCGGACCTGAGACATTTGCGGCGAAGACGCCGCCGATCGTCGGCTCGCCATCGGTCGCCATCAATGGCCGGTGGTCCATCGGTTCGAAGGCCATCATCTGGCCGTTTTGCACCAGCGCCGCCTCGATTTCGGCAACCGGCGTCCCCGCTCGTGCGGTCATCACCATCTCACCCGGATTATAGGCAACGATACCGGTAAGCTCAGACGAACGTAGCGTAGCCTCTGCGGCGAAGGCGTTGCCGAAACCGGCACGGGTGTTGCCGCCGACAATGGCCAATGCTGCGCCACGTGCGGCTTGATCGCGGATGATGGCTGCAGCCTCGCCTTCCGTCTTCGGCAGAAATTCTCTCATACGGCGTTGCGCCCATCCAGCGGGAAGACTTTAGAGGGATTGAGGATCCAGCCGGGATCGAACGCCGCGCGCACGGACATCATCTGGGCGAGATCGGCCTCCGCATATTGGTGTCGCATCAGGTCACGCTTCTCGATACCGACGCCATGCTCGCCTGTCAGGCAGCCGCCGGCATCGACGCAGAGCCGGAGAATATCGTTGCCGGCTGCTTCCGCCCTGGCGGCGTCCTCGGGATCATTGGCGTTGAAGAGGATCAGCGGATGCATGTTGCCATCGCCGGCATGGAAGACGTTGGCGACCCGCAGGCCATAGTGATCGATGATTTCAGACGTCTTCTTCAGGACATAAGAGAGCTGGCTGAGCGGCACCGTGCCATCCATGCAGATATAGTCGGCAATGCGGCCGGTGGCGCCGAAGGCGGATTTGCGCCCCTTCCAGATCAGCGCAGCCTCGGTCGCCGACTGGCACTCGCGTACCGTCTTCACCTCATGCGCGCGGGCGATCTCGACGATGCTTTTCAGCATATCGTCCATCTCCGCTTCCGAACCCTCGACCTCGACGATCAGCAGCGCGCCGACATCCAGCGGATAGCCGGCATGGGCAAAAGCCTCGCAGATCTCGATCGCCGGCTTATCCATGAACTCGATGGCGACAGGAATGATGCCGGCAGCAATGACGTCGGCAACGCAGGCGCCCGCCTGCTCCGAGGTGTCGAAACCGAACAGAACCGGCCGCGCGCCTTCCGGCTTGGCAATCAACCGCACCGTCGCTTCGGTGACGATGCCGAGCTGACCTTCCGAGCCGCAGACCAGTCCCAGCAGATCATAACCCGCGGCATCTAGGGCCTTGCCGCCAAGATCGATCACCGTGCCGTCGGTCAATACCAGTTTGACGCCCAATAGATTGTTGGTGGTGACGCCGTATTTCAGGCAGTGGGCCCCACCGGAATTCATTCCGATATTACCGCCGATGGTGCAAGCGAGCTGCGAGCTCGGATCAGGTGCATAGAAGAAACCATCCGCCGAGACGCTTTCGGAAATATGCAAATTGGTAACGCCGGCCTGCACCGTCGCCGTGCGGTTGGCGAGATCCACGTTAAGAATGCGGTTCATCTTGGAAAGGCCGAGCACGACGGCATCTTCCTGCGGAATAGCCCCGCCGGAGAGCGACGTGCCGGCGCCACGCGGCACCACCGGAATACCATAGCGATGACAATATTTCATCACGGCCGCGACCTCGGTCGTCGAGCGCGGCAGAGCGACGGCGAGCGGCATGCGGCGATAGGAAATGAAAGCGTCCGTTTCGAAGGGCATGAGCTCGCGCGGCTCATGGACCAGACATTCCGGGGGCAGGAGATCAGCGAGGTCTGCGACGATCTCGCGGCGACGGGCAAGGACATCGGCGCGCGGCGCCAGAAATGAAATGGCCTCTGCCATGGCGTTCTCCTCTTGCACCCGAATATGGACGCCCCTCTTTTTAACGCCATATCACGCTTACCACTTACCCGAAATTGGCGTAAATGATAAGCATTTATGCCAAAATAGGAACAAATAGCGCGATGACCAATCTTGGCGATCTTGAAATCTTTGCCAGTGTCGTCACGACCGGCAGCATGTCGCTCGCCGGTCGCGTCCTTGGCTTTTCGCCGGCCGTGATTTCCAAGCGAATCAAACGGCTGGAGGATCGGCTCGGCACACGGCTTTTGCAGCGCACGACGCGGCAGATTTCGCTGACAGAGGCCGGCCAGGGCTTTTACGACCGGGTGCTTGCCATCCTCGCCGGACTGGAGGAAGCGGAGGCCTATATTGCCGGCCGTTCCGCGCAGATGCAGGGCACACTGAAGATTTCCGCCCCTACCTCGTTCGGCCGGCTGCATATCGCTCCGCATCTCAAGGCATTCATGCAGGCGTATCCAGATCTCGCGATCAATCTGGTGCTGACCGACGAGTTCACCGATATCGTCGGCGGCGGCTTCGATCTCGCGATCCGCATTGCGGAGCTCACCGATTCCAGTCTCGTGGCACGGCGCCTGGCGCTGGTGCGCCGCGTGCTCTGCGCCTCGCCAGCCTATATCGCTGCCCACGGCATGCCGGAGGATATCGAGGATTTGCGGCGCCACACCTGCCTGCCGCCGCACAATAACGATCCCTGGCGGCTGGATGGGCCGAAGGGCGCGCTGACCTTCAGGCCCGAAGGCAAGCTGATCACCAATTCCAGCGAAGTGATCCGCGAAGCCGTCATTGCCGGCCTCGGCATTGCGCTGCGCTCCACCTGGGATGTCGGCCCCGAGCTTAAAGACGGCCGTCTGGTACAGGTGCTGCCGGCTTATGAAGGCTCGCACAGCGTCACGCTCTCGGCCGTCTATCCCAGCCGTCAGTTCCTGCCGGCAAAAGTGCGTGTCTTTATCGATTTCCTGGCGGAACTTTATGGGCCGGTTCCCTATTGGGAGCGATAGACGGCCACTACCTCATCCCCTTGGAGAGCGTCATCATGTCTGCCTTTGAAACCATCCGCTCCGATCTTTCCGCCGCTTCGAATACACGCTTCACCATCATTCTCGGCGACATCACCAAGCTCGACATCGATGCCATCGTCAACGCGGCAAACAGCAGCCTGCTTGGCGGCGGCGGCGTGGATGGCGCGATCCATCGTGCCGCGGGACCGGAACTGGTGGCGGAGTGTCGGATGCTGAACGGTTGCAAGACCGGACAGGCAAAGATCACCAGGGGATATCGCCTGCCGGCAAAGCATGTGATCCACACTGTCGGCCCGGTCTGGAACGGCGGCGGGCGCGGCGAAGACGATTTGCTGGCAAGCTGCTATCGCAACAGCCTACGCCTTGCCACCGATCACGGTCTCAAGACCATCGCCTTTCCGGCCATCTCGACCGGCGTCTACCGTTTTCCCGCCGAGCCCGCAGCCATGATCGCGACGCGCAGCGCTGTTGCCGAGAGCATGAGCGGCGATTTCGATGAGATTATCTTCTGCTGCTTTGGCGACGAAATGGCTGAGCTCTACGACCGGCTACTGCCTGATGCGCTGGCGAAGACTTAGAGCGGTTCAGCGTTTCATAGAATCGGTTTCCCGCTCTATCCTTTTATTTTACCCATTCCGGACAGGCTCGGCACTCATCGCGCCAGATCGAGATAGGCAGATGCCACCATGGCGTCGATATCGGTCGGCACGGGAATGACGCAGGCTTCCTTGCCGAGACCGCCCTTTGCCACGCGTTCCAGGCAACGGGCCTGCAGCGCGAAGCCGAGATCCATAGATTCGACTGTATTGCCAAGGGGGGCGCGGGCCGGCGAGGTTGGCCATGTGGCCTGCACCGAGGATGTGGAAGGCGCGCCCGTCCCGCATGCGGACGGTCTCGATATGCTCGGCTTCGTAACGATCGATGCCGGCGACATCGGGACTGGTGCGGAAGGCTTCAACATCGATCTCGTGCGGGAAGTGACCACCGTTCATCAGGATCGCGCCATCCTTGATCAGTGGCAGGTCCGCAGCGGTGACGATGCCGGGATAGCCGGTGACAGTGATGAGGATATCGGCGGAGCGAATGGCTTCGGCGCGCAGGGGCGTGACGAAGCCGTCCAGATGCGCTTCAAGCGTCGTCACCGGATCGATATCGACCACGCTGACGGTGGCATAGGCGTTGCGGAAACAGGCGGCCGTGCCCTTACCGCAGGCGCCATAGCCGAAGACGGTGACACGCTTGCCATTGGTCGAGCGGTTGGTGAAGCGCAGATAGCTTTCAAACAGGCTTTGGCCGACCGCATGCTTGTTTTCGGCGAACTGCTTAATCGGACTATCATTGATGACGAGGATCGGCATGGCCAGCCTGTCGCGCATCGGCAGCAAGCGGGTGCGACCTGACGTCGTCTCCTCCGTACCGCCCACGAGCTTGGCATAGGGGCGCTCAGCGGCCCGCGCAAAGAGATCGCCGCCATTGTCAAGCAGCAGGTCCGGCTCTTCCGCCAGGATGGCATCAAGGCTGGCGCCGTGCTCGGCGGCATCGGTGGTCTGGGTGGCGAAAACGGTGGTTCCCTGCGCACGCAGATAATCCACGGTTTCCGGCTGGGTGCTGTTGAGATTGCCGGTGCAGACGAGGCGGGCACCGCCGGCATGCAGCGTCATCAACAGCGCCACCGTCTTCGGCTCAAGATGGATGCCGGTTCCGATCGTCAGGCCGGCAAAGGGCCTAGTCTCTCGGAATTCCGCCGCCGTCGCCGCAAGCAGGCCGCAGCTTCGGGTAACCCAATCGATACGGGAAAGAGAGGAAGGTTGGTTCATAACGCACTCCTGACGGCGGTCTGTCGTGCCTCGATCTCTCATGGGAAATGACAGGCTGTCTATGGACATTGGAATGCGCGATAGGGCAGAAAAAGTGCCATATGCACGAGGTTTATCTCGCCCCTGCTCCAACCAACCAGTCCGCCAGCCTGACAAAAGCCGCGCCCTTGGCGTCGCTACTGCGGATGCTGAGGCTGTATCCGGCGGGTCTTCGAATGAAGCCATAGGGCGCCACCAGCGCGCGGCGATCGATATCGTCAACAACGGCCGTGCGCGGGGCGATGGCGACACCAACGCCGGAGCGGGCGGCGCCGATCGCCAAAAGCAGATCTTCGAATTCGCGAGTGCGGGCGAAGCGAGCTGGCACATGGCCGCTCTCGGCAAACCAATCGTCCCAAAGGCGGGACGCGGAACGGCTGGTCAGGGCGACGGCTCCGGCGAGAGCTTCCACGCCGACGGCAAGGCCGAGGCGGGCGGCAAGGTCCGGCGTCGCCACCGGGCCGAATTCATCTTCCATGAAGCGGATTGCAGTGATGTCCCGCGCCGGCCGATATTCGCCGCCCATGATCACGGCGTCGAAATCCGGATGGAGCGCCAGCGATTCGACTGTCGCCATGGGGATGATATCGACATCGACGTCGGGAAGAGCGGCTTGCAGGTCGGCAATGCGTGGCATCAACCACCAGACGGCGAAGGCGGAGGGAACGCCGAGGCGAAGGGTCCGGCGCTCACCGGCCGCAAACTCGGCTGACGCTCGCGCCAAAATGCCAAAGGCGATGCCGACGGAGTCGGCAAAGGCCCTGCCCTTCTCCGTCAGCACCAGGCGGCGGCCATCACGCTGGAACAAATCAATACCAAAAAATGTTTGAAGTACGGCAAGTTGCTGGCGTACAGCGCCGCGCGCGACACCGAGTTCGTCAGCGGCCTTCAGAATGCTACCGCGACGAGCAACGGCATCGAAGGCGCGCAGTGCGTTCATCGGCGGGAGACGTTGCGGCGGAGAACGTTCGGACATAACGGAGATTTAGCTTATTTGCCGGTATGATAGGAAGAGTTATAGAGCGATTACGCCATCTGCGGCATGGGAATAGCATTCGATGTCGTTTACAGCATAATCACTGGCGAATATCAGGGACCGATTCCTCATATTTTTATCTATTGAGCACTCAACGAAAGTGTGTGGAAATACCATATAAAGTCATATGGAATGCACAATTTTTCCATGTAATGCTAATATGCAGATGATTCTAAACTCGAACTTTTAAAGGTGACCCGACCCTTGGCCATTCTCGCCCGTATCGCAAATGATGTGCAGCTCATGTTCCGGCGTCCGCCGCGACAGCAATATGCCGCGCTCTGCTATCGAGTGAGAAAAAAGACGGGTGAGTTGGAACTGCTGCTGCTGACCAGCCGCGATACCGGTCGCTGGGTGATTCCGAAGGGCTGGCCGATGCCGGGCAAGCTGTCGCATGAAGTCGCGGCTCGCGAAGCCTTCGAAGAAGCGGGCGTGCGCGGCACTGTGGAAACCGAGCCGCTGGGCGCCTTCAGCTATGACAAGGTGCTGAAGGACGGCATCCAGGTGCCCTGCCGGGTTCAGGTCTATGCGCTCGATGTCAGCGATCTCGCCAAGAATTTCAAGGAAAAGGGCGAGCGCACGATCGAGTGGGTTTCCTGCAGCGAGGCGGCCCAGCGCGTGCGCGAGCCGGAGTTGCGCGACATCATCCTCGCCTTCGAGCGGCGAATGACGGCAAGACTTGTCACAGCAGCGGCCCAATAAGCCGTAACATACTCCCATCACACTATACTGAAATAATTACCAGACATTGCGCGGCCTGCCGGGCAGCGTAAAACTATATATTTCGACTCAGAGAATGGCATGCCCGACCGACCGGCGAAACTGACAAAAAGGACGCTAGACAAGGACCTCGACAAACTCACCTATGTCGAGGATGCGGCCTATCATGTCACGAAACGGCTGGTCGCTCCCGGTATCGGCCTGATCTTCCTCGGTCTCGCCATGATCTTCGCCGGCATTCACATGCTGAACCAGCCAGGCGCGACGCT